>CAZOCL010000056.1:0-23885 GCA_964578245.1 uncultured Klebsiella sp.
CTGTTTGGCTTGCGCCAAACAAGGAAGATGGAAATCAAGATACAAGGGGTGGCACGTGAATAGCCGTGGGTGAAACCCACGGGAAGCGGTTTTCCGTCGCGACTCTGAAGGGGTTCAACTCGCGGGCCCATCCGTGGTGTTGCGTTCAACCCCTCCCGGGGTTGGGCCCTCTGACTCGTTCACCGTGGGTTTCACCCACGGCTATTCACCTTGAAACCCTCCGGGTTTCTCCACCTGACCAGAGCCGCCCTGCAAGTTACTGAGATGCGCTCTCACTCGTTCGCGCCTCACAAATCCGTGTTCATCCGTAGCTATCCGTGGTTAACCTCATCGGCATGAAATCCGCCCGGTCGCTCGCGTTTCTCTTTGCCCTCCTGTGCGCCTCGGCGTCCGGTGCCTTCGCCGCTGCCAGGCCCAACGTCCTGCTCATCTGCGTGGACGACCTCAAGCCGATTCTCGGTTGTTACGGCGACAAGCTCGTCAAGTCACCGAACATCGACCGGCTGGCAGCGCGCTCGGTGCAGTTCGACCGCGCCTTCTGCAACCAGGCCGTCTGCTCGCCCTCGCGCAACGCCCTGCTCACCGGCCTGCGCCCGCAGACGCTCGGCATCTACGACCTCGGCACGAACTTCCGCCGCGCCCGGCCCGACGCCGTCACGCTCCCGCAGCTCTTCAAGCAGCACGGTTGGCGCACCGAAGGCATGGGGAAAATCTTCCACGTCGGCCATGGCAACACGAACGACGCCGCGTCCTGGAGCCTGCCGCATTGGAACGCCAACGTCGTCGCCTACGCCCTCCCCGCGAGCAAGGCCAAGGCCGGATTGACGCGGGAAGAAGCGCTCTTCTCGAACAAGTCCGCGAAAGACCTCCCGCGCGGCGCGGCCTGGGAATCCGCCGACGTGCCGGACAACACCTACCCTGATGGCGCGCTCGCCGACCACGCCATCGAGCGCCTGCGCGCGGCGAAGGACAAGCCGGACGAACCGTTCTTTCTCGCGGTCGGCTTTGTGAAGCCACATCTGCCCTTTGTCGCGCCGAAGAAGTATTGGGACCTTTACGACCGCAGCGCGTTCCAGCTCGCCGAGGTCCGCACGCCGCCCGAGGGCGCGCCCAGCTATGCCCCGCAGTTTGGTGGCGAGCTGCGCCAATACAGCGACATCCCCGATGTCGGCCCGTTGAGTGACGATCTCCAGCGCACGCTGATCCACGGCTATCACGCCGCCGTGAGCTACATGGACGCGCAGTTAGGCCGCGTGATGGCGGAGCTGGACCGCCTCGGCCTCGCGCAGAACACCCTGATCGTCCTCTGGGGTGATCACGGCTGGCACCTCGGCGATCACAGCATGTGGTGCAAGCACACGAACTACGAGCAGGCCGCACGCATCCCGCTGCTGATCGCCGCCCCCGGCATGAAGGCCGGGGTGAAAAGCGGCTCGCTCGTCGAGACCGTGGACATCTACCCGACGCTCTGCGAACTCACCGGCCTGCCTGCGCCCGCCGGGCTGGACGGCCGCAGCTTTGTCCCCACCTTGCGCGATCCCGCCGCGTCGACCAAGGACCACACCATCCACGTCTATCCGCGCGGCGCACCCGGCAAAGGCCCGGTGATGGGCCGCGCAATCCGCACCGAGCGCTACCGCCTCGTCGAGTGGAAGAAGATCGGCGCACCCGCCAGCGAAGCCGACCTGGAACTCTACGACTACGAGGCCGACCCGCTGGAGCGCAAGAACCTCGCGGCGGCACAGCCCGAGGTGGTCGCCCAGCTCCGCGCGCTCCTGGCGAAGCATCCCGAGGCCAGGCCGCAAATCTCCAGCGCCGTGCCCGCCACGAAGCAGCCCGACGCCAAACCCAAGCAGGACCGGAACGCGATGTTCGACTCCAAGGACAAGAACAAGGACGGGAAGCTCACGCGCGAAGAATTTCTCGCCAACCAACCCGACCCCGACAAGGCCCCCGCGCGCTTCGACCAGTTCGATACGAACAAGGACGGTGTCCTCAGCCGCGAGGAGTTCGTCACGAGCGGTGGGAAGAACAAGTGAAGGCGAAGGCAGCCAAACTGACAGTGGAACTCCCCGAACCAACGCTCATCGGTTACTTCGCCAAGCCAGTGATGGCGTGTCCGGAAGGCTTCAATGTCCCGAGTGTGGAAGAGATTTGCAGTGTCGCGACTTGCATGGCGCGTGGCGCGGTTGATTGGAGCAGTGAGTTTCGACAAAACGAAATGTGGCTCTTCGACACGCCTGAGCTGGCTTGGAGTGCAGTATCCGAGGAGACTCGCCAGCGATGTGGTCTTTACGCCTACCGCATGTTCGAGGTCCGCTGTTTCCAAGGGAAGCAAGTTTCCTCCGCCATCCCGGAGGTGAATCCGATGCCCTTGGACGGATCGTTTATCAACCTCGGCTACGACCTGGTCTCTCGTGAGTGTCACACCTTGGTTTCTCCAACCTGCGGCGGTCAATTCGGACATTCTCCTCTCTCCTGCAATCACCTCGCCGAATCGGTTCCCACCAACCGCTACTGTCTGCTGGACACCGCCGAGGAAGCCTTTGCCCTTGCGCCGACGTTGGAGTCTTCGGGTTGCGAGCCCGGCCCTTACCACATCGTCGAAGTCTGGCGGCAGCGGCGGGCTTGAAGTTAAGCCGCTATGAAGCCTGAACTGCTCAATGTGGATCTGGAGGTGGTTTCAAAGGTTGATCCCACACCACTTGCCAAGGCGCTTAACAAGAAGGCGGGCGTGCAATACTGTGGTCGGCTGGAGCGAGATTACCTCGCTGCATTCGGGTCTTGGTGCCTCACGCGTTCGCTGGAGCGGAAGCTTGCCGCTTTCTGTGATCTGCTCGAAGCTTTGCCTCCACCGGCGGCGCACGTCTGGAAGCAAGCCAGCCGTCGCACGTTTGACATAGGCATCAGTTCAGGCGCTGCGCGTCCGATTTTGTCCCTCCGCATCAAGCCTGCCACGTTGGCGCGGATTACGGCGCTCGGAGCGACAATCGCCGTCACGGTTTACCCTGTCATGGAGTGGTCGCGTAAAGCGCGTGCCTCATAGCTCGACATTCCAATGTCGAGTGCTGAAGTGTGCTTTCGCACACGTGAGTCTCGACATTGGAATGTCGAGCTACCTTGTTGCCCCACCCTGTTGTCGAGCCCATCGGTGAGGGGGCGAGGTTCTTCCCTTCATTGGCGGTAGTGAAAATGGATTCGACTTCGCAGCGGCCTCGCGGAAAGTAGCTCCGAAATCACATGACGCATTTCATCAAGACCTGGCTTCTCCTCACGCTCCTCGCGGCCACGACCTCCACCTGCGGTGTCGCCGCATCCCCCGCCAAGGCCAGTTACTACCTGATCGGCAATTCGCTGACGTGGGACACGGTGCCCTCGCTGCTCTCCGGGGATGTGCAGTGGCATGTGGATTGTGGCACGCATCTGCGCCACGTATACAACAACCCCGGCAAGCCGTGCGTCACCAACTCCACGCTCTGGCCCACCGCCCTGCGCGACAAGCAATATGATGTGATCTCCGTGCAGCCGCACTACGGCTCCACCCTCGCGCAGGATGTCGAGACCATCGGTGCGTGGATGAAGCTGCAGCCCAAGGCGGTGTTCGTGATTCACTCCGGCTGGGCCAAGCAAGTTCTGCGGGCGGACGAGTTCGCCAGTTACAATGTCCCGGATGCGATGGTGCACAGCCCGGCTTACTTCCGCGCGCTGCTCGCCGAGCTGCGCCGGCAGCATCCGGGTCGCGAGCTGCGGCAGACATTCGCGCAAAACCTTCTCGCGCAGATCGCCGAGGACATCGCCGCCGGGAAGGCTCCGATCAAGCAATTGGTGGACTTGTATCGCGACGACATCCACCTCAAGCCCGACAGCGGAAAATACCTGATGCATAATGCCATGCGCCTCGCGCTCGGCCAGCCGCCGTCGGCCACGGGCTTCGAGAAGGCCGAGCCCGCGATGAAGCAGTATCTGGACGGCGTGCTGGCCCAGTTGAAAACGGCTCCGGCGGACAAGACGTTGCTGGCGCAAATCGTCTCGGCGAGTGAATCGGTGAACCGTGCCACGCTCATTGCGAAGGTGTCGGACCAGAACTTGCAGCGCAAACTGACGGCGTTCCTGCCTGACATCGAACGAGCGGTGAAGGCCCGTCCGCTCACGCTGGCGCTGGAGGCGGAGATCAAGGAACTCGGCGGCCAGCTCGTCTGCACGCCCAGCGCGCCGCAGTGGCTCTACCTCGCAATCGGCGACACCGGCATGGACATCTTCGAGGTGCCCACCGCGATTGATCTCTACAACGGCAACAACCCGCTGAAGGGCAAGGGCGGACGCAATGAGCGCGTGACGGATGCCTGGCTCAAACGGCTCGCTGACGTCACCACCTTGCGCAAGCTCGACCTCGCGAACTGCGCGGTGCAGGGCGACGGCCTGCTGCATCTCGCGAAGCTGACCGGCCTGCGGGAACTCAATCTCACGCTCACCCCCTCCAAGGATGACGCTCTGAAACACCTCGCGGGCATGACCGAGTTGCGAATTCTCGGGCTGGCCTCGACGCAATGCACCGGCACCGGCTTCGCGCATCTCAAGGCCCTGCGCAAGCTGGAGAACGTGAACTTCCACTTCACCCCGCTCAACGACGCCGGCCTGCTGGCGATTGCGGAGGTGCCCATCTCTGACCGCCTGTGGTTCGCCCATACCAAGTTTACCGACGCGGGTGCCGCCAGCCTCGCGAAACAATCCCAGCTCAAACGCCTGGGCATGGGCAGCGCAGACAAGACCAGCTCGGGTGAAGCCGTGGCCGCGTTGACCAAGCTGCCCCTCGAAGACCTCGCCCTGCTCGACCAGCAGGCCACCGCCGTCGGCCTCGCCCATGCCGCGAAGATCGCCACGCTCCGCAAGCTCGACGCCTCCCACGCTCCGACCGTGGGCAACGACACGCTGAAGCTCGTGGCGCAAATGCCCGCGCTGGAGGAGTTCAAGCTCGGCAGCGCCCAGGTGGATGATGAAGGCCTGCAAGCCCTCGCCGCCGCGAAGTCGCTGAAGCGGCTGTATCTCAGCGGCCTGAAGAAGGTCACGCCTGCGGGCATTGAGCGGTTGAAGCAGGCCCGGCCTGGGCTGGTGATTGAAGCGAAGTAAAGGTGGTGGCTATCGGCAGATCCTGGCACTCGCACCATCCGACGGCGATGCGCTATTGAAGCTCCCCTCTCCCCCTGCCCTCTCCCCGCTCGTGCCTCGCAGGGAGAGGGGGTTCATCTCGGGTGGTGCGTGCGCCAAGGTGCGTCCGGCGATTGTCCGGCAAAGAACGGACATCTTGAAGCGGATCACTGCCTGTTTCATCCTTCGCGCATGATTCACGCGGCTCTGGGTTTTGCGCTGCTTTGCGTTTACTGCGGCATGACTTTTGCCGCGCCCGCCCGGCCCAACGTGCTCTTCATCCTCGTGGATGACATGGGCTGGGGCGATCTGGCGGCGAACGGTGGCACGGGCGTGCCGACGCCGCGCATGGACCAGCTTGCGCGCGAGGGCACGCGCTTCACGCAGTTCTATGTCGCGTCGCCGATCTGCTCGCCGTCGCGGTGCGGACTGCTCACCGGGCAGTTCCCATCGCGCTGGCGCATCACGAGCTTTCTCCAGACCCGGGCTGGCAATGCCGAGTGCGGGCAGGCGGATTTCCTCGATCCCAAGGCCCCGTCCTTCGTGCGTGCCTTCAAGCAGGCGGGCTATGCCACCGCGCACATTGGCAAGTGGCACCTGGGCGGCGGACGGGACGTGGTGGACGCGCCGAAGTTCGCCGCCTACGGCTACGACGTGGGGCTCGGCACTTACGAAAGTCCCGAGCCAGCCGCGCCGCTTGGACTGAAGAGCGTCCCGTGGGGCAAGGAACGCGAGCCGCAACAGGTCGCGCGCCACGGACGCACGCGCTGGATGGTGGATGAGACGCTGGCCTTCCTCCAGGCGCACCGCGACCAGCCGTGTTTCGTGAACCTGTGGTTCGACGATGTCCACACGCCCTATCGACCACGCGAGGGTGAGGACCCCCTCGAACTTCCAGCGCGGTTTCGTGACGTGCTCACCGAGGTGGACCGACAGGTGGGCCGCCTCCTGGACCGCGTGCGCGAACTGGGCCTGGAGCAGAATACTCTGGTGGTGCTTACGGGCGACAATGGCCCCGAGCCCTCCCTGAACCGCACCCGCACCGGTGGTCTGCGGGGCATGAAGTGGAGCCTCTACGAAGGCGGCATTCGCACACCGTTCGTCGCGCGCTGGCCGGGCGTCATCCCCGCAGGCAAGGTGAACAACACCACCGTTGTGAGCGCCGTGGATTGCTTCTCCACGCTGTGCGCGCTGGCCGGTGTGCCCGCACCCGCGGGCGTGAAGTTTGATGGCGAAGATTTGTCCGCCGTGTTCAAGGGCGGCACGCAACCTCGCACGCAACCGCTCTTCTGGGAATACGGCCGCAAGCCCGCGCCCGAGGGCAAGTCCGCCATCCGCGCCTTCCCGTATCCGGGCGAGCCAGATTCCAAGTCTCCCAACGTCGCCGTGCGTGACGGCGTGTGGAAGCTCCTCGTGAACGCGGATGGCGCTGGCACGGAGCTATACCATCTCGGCACCGACCCGAACGAGGCCAAGAACCTCGCCGCGACGGAACCGGCCGTGACCAAACGACTGACCGAGGCCGCGCTGGCCTGGCGGAAGTCGCTGCCGTGAACGGGTAGCTCGACATTCCAACGTCGAGTTCGAGCGCCCCTTGCAGTCGTGCGTCTCGACATTGGAATGTCGAGCTACCGGCGCGGCTGTTTCCTTGAAGATCGCCCGCGAATCTCCAAGACTGCCTTGCGATGTCCAACACACCTGAGTTGCACGATCCCTTCCGCGAGGCGCGCAAGGAAGCCGGCGTTCTCCAATGCCCGTTCCATGGCGAGCAGATTGCCATGATCCTGCGCCACGCCGATGTGCGCGAGGCGGCGAAGGACTGGCAGAAGTTCAGCTCCGACGCGCCTTTCCGCGTGCCGATTCCCTCGGAAGAGGCGGTGCGGACCATGCGGCAACTGCCCATCGAGACGAACCCGCCGGAGCACGGGGAGTATCGCGCCATTGCCGAGCCATTCTTCCAGCGCGCTAAGCAGCCGGAGGTGGTTGCAAAGGTGGACGCCTTGATCGCGGAGCGGCTCGTGGACGCCCTAGGCCGCGAGTCCATCGAAGTGGTGAACGAGTTCGCCCTGCCCATCCAGTCGCGCGCGCTCACCTACCTGCTGAACATGCCGGAGTCCGAGGCGGACGTGTGGATCGGCTGGGGCATCCATGTGTTCAAGGTCAGCGGCGGCCCGTTCAAGAAGGGCAATACCTTGGAGAACTACCTGCATGCGCAGTTCGACCGCGCCGAGGCGAACCCGGGCGAGGACTTCTTCAGCGCGCTGACCCGGGCAACCTACCGGGGCCGGCGGCTGACGCGCGAGGAGATGATGGGCTTCGGCAATCTCACCTTTGCCGGCGGGCGCGACACCATCATCCACAGCATCTCCTCCATCCTCGGCTACTTTGGCCTGCACCCGGAGGCCCTGGAATATCTGCGGCAGGACCCGCGCCGCATTGTGCATGCAGGCGAGGAGTTTTTCCGCGTCTTCATGCCGCTCACGCATATTGGCCGCGTGTGCCCGGTGGACACGGAAGTTCATGGCGTGACCGTGAAGGCAGGCGACCGCGCGTCCCTGGGCTGGGCCTCGGCGAACTTCGACGAGACCGTGTTCGACGCGCCGGAGGAAATCCGACTCGACCGCAAGCCCAACCCGCACCTGTCCTTCGGCTTCGGCACGCACCTGTGTCTCGGCGCACCGCACGCGCGGCTGATCGTGCGCAGTCTGCTGCAGGCGCTGGTCGCACGCGTGGCGAAGGTCACGGTGCTGGAAGCCCATGAACACGTGGAGAAGGAAGCGCGCTACGAACGTTCCGTCGGCTATGACTTGCTGACGGTGCGTGTCACTCCGCGAGCTGCGTGAGGTCAGTTGGTTTCTCGCTGTTCCCACTGGAATTTGATCCGGCCCGGAGGGCCAAAGAGAATAGCCCAGCGATTCATCGCTGGGTTACACGCGCGGACAGGAGGTGAGTCCCGCAGGGACGACAGAGTGCGCCTGATGAGCGCTTTCACCCGGAGAGTTCTTTCGTCCCTCCGGGACTGGACGGTTACTACGGCCCATCCCAGCGATGAATCGCTGGGCTATTTTCGGACGTCCCTCCGGGACTATTACCAATTCCCAAAGTAGATCGGCAGCCTTCCGCCGGACGGCACCCCTCACCCCAACCCTCTCCCCTCCTCCGAGGAAGGGAGAGGGAGCCGAAGCGCGTCGAGCTTCGCAGCCGTCATTTCACCGATTGTCATCGGGAATTGGTATAGCAGGCCTAAGCCTGCGATTCTCCACTCCCCGTCGGCCATGTTTCATGGTAGAGCATCGCGACCATGAACCGCCGACGCTTCGTCGCCAAAGGTGCCGCCTTGGCCACTCTGTCCGCCGCTGCCGCTGCGCCACGGCCCGCGCTGACCGGGTTGATTGACTGCCAGAGCCACTTGTTCTCGCCGGAGCTGCTCACGCTGATGGAGGAGCGCACGGTTGACCCGGTGGTTTACACGCGGGACGGCACGCGCTTCCTGCGCATGGGCGACTGGCTGCGCAAGGTGCCGCCGCTCTACCTCGATGTGCCGGCCAAGCTCGCCACGATGGACGCCGCCGGCATCGCGATGACCGCCCTGAGCATCAACGATCCCGGCCCCGAGTGGTTCGGGGCGGATGGTTCGATGGTCGCGCGGGTGGCGAATGACTTCGTGGCGGGCCTCGTGCGGAAGCATCCGACGCGTTTCTTCGGCCTGTGCGTGCTGCCGTGGCAGGATGTGGGCGCGTCGCTGACGGAGCTGGACCGCTGCGCGCGGCAGCTCGGGATGCGCGGCCTGCTGCTCTACACCAATCTCGCCGGCCGTTTCCCGGACGAGCCGGAGTTTCGCCCCGTGCTGGCACGCTGCGCGGCGCTGGGTCTTCCCGTGCTGCTGCACCCGGCCAAGCCCCTCACCACGGAGTTCGTGAAGGGCTACGAGATGACCAGCTCGCTCGGCAACATGTTTGATAACACCATCGCGCTCACCCGGCTCATCATGTCGGGCGTGCTCGACGAGTTGCCGAAGCTCCAGCTCGTTTGCCCGCACCTTGGCGGCACGCTGCCCTACATCATTGGCCGGCTCGACCACCAAGTGACGGTGCTCAAGCGCGGGCCGAAATATCTCACGCGCACGCCGTCGGAGTATCTCAAATCCGTCTGGCTGGACATCGTGTCGCCGCTGCCGCAGGCGATGAAGTTCGCCGTCGAGTTCATGGGTGCGGACCGGCTGCTCTTCGCCAGCGACCATCCGTGGGTGGAGCCACGGGCGATCCTCGACGCATTTCAAACGCTTGATCTCACCCCGGCCCAGCAGCGGCTCATTGCCTCGGACAACGCGCGGAAGCTGTTCCGCCTCGCCTGAGCATCGTTTGCTTCAAATCTGCATGAAACAACTCGCCTGCTTCCTCGCTTTCCTCGCCCTGCTCGTGCCTTCGCTCGCCGCCGCGCCCGCTAAGCCCAACCTCATCTTCATCCTCAGCGACGACCTCGCGCAGGGGGACCTGGGCTGTTACGGGCAGAAGCTTATCCAGACGCCGCACCTCGACCGCATGGCGCGCGAGGGCACGCGCTACACGCAGGGGTATTGCGGCACGAGCGTCTGTGCGCCCAGCCGCACCTCGCTGATCACCGGCTTGCACACCGGCCACTCGCCCATCCGCGCCAATCGCGAGATTGGCACCGAGGGCCAGAAGCCATTGCCTGCCGGCACCGTGACGGTCGCGCAGATTCTCAAGTCCGCCGGCTACGCGACCGCCTGCGTGGGCAAGTGGGGCATGGGGATGTTCGACACCACGGGCAGCCCGCTGAAGCTCGGGTTCGACCACTTCTACGGCTACAACTGCCAGCGCCACGCGCACAGCTATTTCCCGACCTACCTCTACAATGACGACCAGCGCTTCACGCTCGAAGGCAATACCGGCAAAGGCGTCGGCAAGACTTATGCGCAAAACCTCATCGCGGACGAGGCGCTCAAGTTCGTCCGCGCGAACCAGGACCGGCCGTTCTTCCTCTACTACTCCATCACGCTGCCGCACGGTAATTTCGAGATTGATGACCAGGGCATCTACAAGACCAGGCCGTGGACGGAACAGCAGAAGAACTACGCCGCGATGGTCACGCGCCTGGATGCCGACGTGGGCCGGCTGCTCGCCTTGTTGAAGGAACTCGGGCTCGACGAGAACACGCTCGTGATGACGGCCGGGGACAATGGCTCGTCCTTCGCGCCCAGCTCGGAACTCGGCAGGTTGTTCGATCAGGCGGCCAACGGCCTGCGCGGCTTCAAGCGCGGCCTCTACGAAGGCGCGCTGCGGCAGGCGGCTCTCGCCCGCTGGCCGGGCACCGTGCCCGCCGGACGCGTGAGCCATGAGCCGTGGGCCTTCTGGGATTTTCTCCCCACGGCAACCGAACTGGCCGGGGCGAAGCTGCCCGAGGGCTTCAAGCCCGACGGCCTGTCCCTGGTGAGCTTCCTCAAGGGCGGCGCGGCCCCGCAACGGGACTACTTCTACTGGGAGCTGCACGAGGGACCGTCCCTGCAGGCCGTCCGCTTCGGGGACTGGAAGGCCGTGAAGAACGGGCTGAGCGCCAAGACCGAACTCTACGATCTGAAAGCGGACGCTGGTGAAAAGACCGACCTCGCCGCGGAGCAGCCCGAGCTGGTCGCGAAGGCCGAGGGCATCTTCAAGTCCGCGCGCACCGAGCATCCCGACTGGCCGCTGCGCGACCGCGCGCCGGGCAAGGGGAAGCAGGAGAAGAAGTAATCAGTTTTCAGTGTTCAGTATTCAGCCTTTGCTCAGCTACGCTCCCGCCATGCACTCGCCCCGCCGTCTTTCGCGTTGCCAGTGGTTGGCCGTCCTGCTGGCCGTGTTCTTACAGAGCACTGAATACTGTTCACGGAACACTGCCTCCGCTGCCGAGGCCAGGCGGCCGAACATCGTTTTCATCCTCGCCGATGACCTGGGCTACGGCGACCTCGGCTGCTACAACAAGGATTCCAAGATTCCCACGCCACACCTCGACCGGCTGGCCAGCGAGGGCATGCGTTTCACGGATGCGCACGCGCCTGACTCCGTCTGCACGCCCACGCGGTATGCGCTGCTCACGGGCCGCTACGCCTGGCGCTCCCGGCTCCAGCGCGGCGTGCTCGGGCCGTGGGACAAGCCGCTCATCACCAGTGACAGGCTTACGGTCGCGATGCTCCTCAAGCAGCACGGCTACGCCACCGCGTGCATCGGCAAGTGGCATCTCGGCATGGGCTGGCCCACCAAGGATGGCACCGCGCCGACGAGCTGGACGAACCCGTTGAGCAACGTGGACTTTGCGAAGGCCATCACCGACGGCCCGACCACGCGCGGCTTCGACTTCTACTTCGGCACCGACGTGCCGAACTACCCGCCGTATTGCTTCATCGAGAACGACCGCACCGTCGGCGCGCCCACACTGCCGGATACCGGTCGCGCGGAAGGATTCAATCGCCCCGGCCCCATGGTGCCCGGCTGGAAGCTGGTGAACATCCTGCCGGAGCTGACCACGCGCGCGGTGAAGTGGGTGGAAGATTCGGCGAAGGCGGACAAACCGTTCTTTCTCTATCTGCCGCTCACCTCGCCGCACTACCCGGTCGTGCCGTCGCCGGAGTTCAAGGGCAAGTCGAAGGTTGGTGACTACGGCGACTTCGTCATGCAGACGGACTGGACCGTTGGCCAGGTGCTCGACGCGCTCCAGCGCACCGGAGCGGCGGCGAACACGCTGGTCTGCTTCACCAGTGACAATGGACCGGAGATCACCGGCGAGGTGAAGCCCGGGGCTTATGACCGCGTGACGGAGTTCCAGCATTACAGCATGGGTGCCTTGCGCGGGGCGAAACGGGATCTTTGGGAAGGCGGTCACCGCGTGCCGTTCCTCGCGCGCTGGCCGGGCAAGATCAAGGCCGGGACGGTGAGCGGTGAAACGATCTGCCATGTGGATTTCATGGCCACCGTGGCGGCCTTGCTGGGTGCGAAGCTCCCCGACACCGCCGCCCCGGACAGTTTCAATCTGCTGCCGGTCTTGTTCGGCGAGCCGCTTACCAGGCCCGCACACGAAGCTGTGGTGCATCACGCCGCCTCCGGCAAGTTCGCCATCCGCAAGGGCGACTGGGTGCTGGTGGATGCCCGCTCTGGAGATGACAACGGGGCCAAGGGCGAGCCGGCGTGGCTGCGCAAGGAACGCGGCTACACCTCGCATGATGAACCCGGTGAATTGTTCAATGTGCGCGAGGACGTGTCCGAGCGGCGCAACCAGTTCGCGGAGCATCCGGAAATTGTCCGCGAACTCAAGGCGTTGCTGGAGCAATACAAGGCCAACGGCCGCAGCACGTCCGGCGCGAAGCAGCCGAACGATGTGCCCATCGGCAGCGGCGCACCCGGTGGCAAGGGCGCGCCCAAAGGCGCGAAGTCCAAGGCGCCGGCAATCGAGTGAAACCTCCGGACATCGCGGACGGTCTGGATTAGGCAGCCAGCACACTCATGCGACACTCCACCGCCCGTCCGTCCCGCCTGCTCCTGTTCCTGTTCCTCCTGGGCGCGTGCGGCATCCCGCTCCAGGCCGCCGCGCCCAAGCTGAACGTCCTGCTGATCCTCTCGGATGATCACAGCTATCCGCACGTCGGCTGCTATGGCAACGCAGACATCCTGACGCCGAACCTCGACACGTTCGCGGCGCAGGGCATGCGGTTTGACCGCGCCTACGTCACCTGCCCGCAATGCGTGCCATCGCGCGCGAGCATCTTCACCGGACGTTCGCCGGTGGCCATTGCGATGAGCCGCTTCTCCGCGCCGCTGCCACGGGACGTGAAGACCTACCCGGAGGCGTTGCGGGCGGCGGGCTGGTTCACCGGCGTGGCTGGTCGCACCTATCACATGGACGGCGCACCCACGTCGCCCGAGTCGCGGGCGGTGTTTGAGAAATACAAGCTGGCCACGTTTCCCGACCGGCTCGACTACGTGAAGACTGCGGGCGAGAATGAGGTTTCGCTCGCACAATTCCGGGAGTTCCTCAGCTTGAAGCCGAAGGACAAGCCTTTCTTCCTCCAGCTTTGCTCCAATGATCCGCACCGGCCGCTCAACACGCACGGCCCGGTGAAGCATGACCCCGCGAAGATCAAACTGCCCGCGCACTACCCGGATACGCAGCTCGTGCGCGAGGACTTCGCGCGTTACTACGACGAGATCGCGCACTTCGACCTGTTCTTCGGCGAGGTGATGGCCGAGCTGGAGAAACAGGGGCTGGCGGACAACACCATCGTCGGGTTTATGGGTGACAACGGCTGCTCGCAGTTTCGCGGCAAGGGCACGTTGTTCGAGTTTGGCATCCATGTGCCGTTGCTGGTGCGCTGGCCGGGCAAAACCAGGCCCGGCTCGACTTCGAGCGAACTCATCAGCGGCGAGGACATTGCGCCGACCTTTCTCGAGGCGGCCGGGCTGCCGGTGCCGCCGGAGATGACCGGGAAGAGCTTTGCGAAGCTGCTGCGCGGCGAGCCATTCGAGGGACGGCGCTTTGCCTTCGCCGAGCGTGGTGCGCACGGGTCCGGTCTGCCTGGCAACAGCGCCGCCTTCGACCTTGGCCGCGTCGTCGTGTCCAAAACGCACAAGCTCATCTACAACGCGCTGGGCCAGCTTCCCTACTGGCCGGTGGACTTCGCCGGCGATGCCTTCTGGAAGGAGATCGTGGGATTGCACGAGGCGGGGAAGCTGGAGCCGCGCTTTGAGCAGCTCTATTTCAAGTCCCCGCGTCCGCTGTTTGAGCTGTATGATCTCCAGCAGGATCCCGGCGAGACGCGGAACCTCGCCGGCCGGGCGGACGCGGCCAGCTACGAAACCGAACTCAAGGCCGCGATGCAGGAATGGATGATCCTGCAGCGGGACTTCCTCCCCTTGCCCGTGACGCCCACCACTGGACCGGCGGAAAAGCGCAAGAAACAGTAACTCATTGCACCATGAAGAAGCACCTGCTCCTCCTATTACTCGCCGTCCTTACGCCAGTCCTCGCTCCGGCGGCGGCACCCGCGAAGCCGAACATTCTCTTCATCCTCGCCGATGACCTGGGGCTGGATGGCGTCAGTTGCTACGGGGCGGACCAGCGCAAGACGCCGAACATTGACCGCCTCGCGGCCTCGGGTCTGCGCTTCGAGACGTGTTACGCCGCCCCGCTGTGCGGACCCTCGCGCTGCCTGCTGATGACCGGCCGCTACGCCTTCCGCACCGGCGGCCTCACCAATGGTTCCTGGCGTGGCGGCGGTCCAGGCGCGCTCTCGAAGGACGAGCAGCCCATTGCGAAGCTGCTGAAGCAGGGCGGCTACGCCACGGGCATGGCGGGCAAGTGGCGGCAGATGGGCGAAACCCCGCGCGACTGGGGCTTCGACGAATACACCACGGACCCGACGGCCAGCGGCTGGTTCTGGCAGACCAAACACTTGAAGAACGGCACCGAGGTGACCGTGCCGGAAGGGACTTACGCGCCCGATGTCATCCAGGACTTCACCGTGGATTTCCTCCGGCGGAACAAGGACCGGCCGTTCTTCTTCTACTACTCCATGCACCTCATGCACGCCCCGATCCTCCACACACCGGACTCGCCCAAGGGTGCGAAGGACGGCCCTGACCGCTACGACGACAACATCGCCTACATGGACAAGCAGGTCGGCGCGCTCATTGCCGAGCTGGAAAAGCTGGGCCTGCGCGAGAAGACGCTCGTCATCTTCTCCGGCGACAACGGCACGGCGCTGACCTTTCCCAGCCAGGTGAAGGGCCGCATGATCAATGGCAAGAAGGCCTCGATGCTGGAAGGAGGCTCGCGCGTGCCGTTCATCGCGAACTGGCCGGGCGTGACGCCCGCCGGAAAGGTGTCCAAGGACATCGTAAGCTTCGCCGATCCGCACGCCACCTTCCTCGAACTCGCCGGGGTGACGCCGCCGGCGGGCTTCAAGCTGGACGGCCGCAGCCTCGCCCCGCAACTGCGCGGCGAGCCGGGCACGCCGCGCGAGTGGGCCTACGTGCAGCTCGGGGGTCGCTGGTTTGTGCGCGAGGCGGGCTGGAAGATGAACGAGAGCCATGAACTCTTCGACATGAGCGACGCGCCCTTCGTCGAGAAGCCTGTCCCCGCCAGTGCCGACACCGAGGCCAGCAAAGCCGCGCGCCAGCGCCTCGCCGCTGTCCTCACCGAACTCAATCCCACCGCCGGCAAGGCGGACCAGGGGGAGGATGCGCCGAAGAAGAAAGGGAAGAAGAAGCAGGCGGAGTGAAACGCGTTCAGGGCGTCCCTGCCGCTACGGAATCAGATCCCGCGCGCGCGATTGGCGACGCTGCGACCGTAGTCGCAGGCTTCAGCCTGCGGGGCGTGAGTCCGGCCCACGCGCAACCTGAAGGTTGCGACTACGGTGGTCGAAGCGGTGCGGGACTTTGCCCTTTACAGCCTCGGCGCTCGCCACTAACAAATCGCCATCGCCCCATGAGCCACATCGCCACGCTCCTTGCCGGTCTGCTCGTCATTTGTGGCCAGTCGTTGGCAGCCGAAGGCACCGTCACCAAGCTGCACCGGATTGATGCGCAGACGGCGCAAGGTTTGCAGGCCTTGTTCGAGTTCACGGGCGAGCCGCTGCCGTTGGTCAGCGGACATCGGGGCGGACCGCAGAAAGGGTTTCCGGAGAACTGTATCCCCACCTTCGAGCACACGTTGCAGCACACCTTCGCGATGCTGGAGGTGGACCCGCGCTATACGAAGGACGGCGGCATCGTGATTTTCCATGACCCGACGCTGGACCGGACTTCCAACGGCAAGGGCAAGGTGACGGATTTCACGCTGGCGGAACTCAAGCAGCTCCGGCTGAAGGACACCGAGGGCAACGTCACGGAGTTTCCCATCCCCACGCTAGACGAGGCGCTCGAATGGACGCGCGGCAAGGCCATCCTCGTGCTGGACCAGAAGGACGTGCCGGTGGCCGTGCGCGTGAAGAAGATCGAGGAGCACAAGGCGGAGGGGCACGCGGTGATGATCGTGAACACCTTCAAGGACGCGAAGGAGTGCCACACCCTGAACCCCAACATCATGATGGAGGTGATGATTCCGAACCGGGCGAAGTTCGCGGAGTTCGAGCAGCTTGGCATCGCGTGGCGGAACGTGGTGGCGTTTGTCGGGCATGTGCCGCCGGAGGATTTGCAGTTGTATGAGATGATCCATGCGAAGGGCGCGCACTGCATGATCAGCACGTCCCGGAATCTGGACCGCAAGTTCATCCGCAAGGAGGTGACGACCATGCGCGAATTGGAAACCGGCTACCGCGACTTCCTGAAACGTGGCGCGGACCTGATCGAGACGGACATTCCCAGCCACCTCGGGCCAATGCTTTATGGGGCCACGCCGGTGCCAGCCTCGAAGGGGATGTTCTTCCGCAGCCCGTGAGGACGCATCGCGAAAGGAGCGCGGCATTCATGCCGCTTCACCGGGCGTGGTCTTTTCATGATCGAATGCCGTTCGGCGTTCGGATGTTGATGCGACGTGAACGTCGCGCGCCGCGATGCGGATTCGCGTCCGCTGGTTTCCCGGCAACCTTCCCCTGCCCGGCATCGTCTAGTGGATCGAACATTGCCAGTCCAACTGAACCCAACCATGCGCTCCCGACTCTCCGCCACGCTCGCCGTTCTCGCCGCTGCCACCGTCTGCTGCCTCGCGGAGAAGTCCGCCGACTTGAAGCCGCTGCTCGCCAAACCGGGCAAGCTCGTGGTGGATGAGAGCTTCACCGGTGCGGCGCTGCCCAGTTCCTGGGGCGGCGTGCAGGGGGACTGGCAGGTGCGCGAGGGCGCGGTGGTGGGCAAGGAAAAGGCCTCCGACGAGCATCCCGCCGTGCTGTTCCTGAACCAGCCGCACCGCGACTCCATCCTGCGCATTTCCTTCAAGCTCGATGGGGCGAAGAACTTCGGCGTCAGCCTCAACCACCTGAAGGGCCACCTCTTCCGCGTCACGGTGGATGAGGAGGGGCTGACGCTCCTCAAGGACAAGGACAAGAAGGACCCGAACTCGAAGTCGGCCACGCTCGGCAAGACGTCGGGCAAGTTCGCGCCCGGCAAATGGCACACGCTGATGATCGAGACGCAGGGGGCCAAGGTCATCATCCAGGCCGACAACGGCGCGAAGATCGAAGCCAGCCATCCGGAACTCGATGTGGACAAGACCGGCTACCGCTTCGTGATGCGCAGCGAGTCCCTGCGCGTGACCGACGTGAAGGTCTGGCAGGCGGAGAAGGTGAAGTGACGGGGGCGGGGTGGCTGCGCATAGATTCGTGCCGGGCGTGCTGGCAAAGCTGAGTTCATGAAAATCCAAACTCCAAGCTTCAAGCTCCAAGGAAACTCCAAATTCCAAGCTCCAATCGGCCGGCTCGCGCGCGGCTCGTCGGTTTGGATTGGCGTGTGGAGATGGGTGCTGGTTTGGAGCTTGGGATTTGGAATTTGGAGCTTTGGCCACTGCGCCGAAGCCCCGAAGACGGACAACCTCGGCGTCTTCGTGTGCGGGCACAGTTTCCATATCTTCACGGCGAGGATTCTGCCGGAGCTGGCGCAGTCCGCGGGCATCAAGTATGTCGCCGCTGGCCAGCAGATGCTCGGGGGCTCGCGCACCCTCCAGCACTGGAATCTCCCCGACGAAGTGAACAAGGCGAAGGGAGCCCTGCGCGGCGGCATCGTGGATGTGCTCACGCTCTCGCCCCATGCGCTGCTGCCGGATGAGGGGATCGACAACTTCACCAAGCTCGGGCTCGAGAAGAATCCCAAGCTGCGCGTGCTGGTGCAGTCCTCGTGGCCCACCCGGGACGGGACTCCGGATGGCAAAGGCTTCAAGGTCGAGCAGCGCAATGCCGCCACCGTTGAAGATCTTAAGGAAATGCGGGCAAAGCACAGCGCCCTCTGGCTCAGCAAGCTCGAAGCCCAGATGCGCGCCCTCAACCAGTCGGTCGGACGCGAGGCCGTGTTCATCGTGCCGGCGAGCGATGCCATCTTCGCGCTGCGCGAGCGCGTGGCGGAGGGCAAGGCACCCGGGCTCAAGGGCCAGGCGGAGTTGTTTCGCGACCCGCTTGGTCACCCGAACCAGCCGCTGGCACTGCTCGTGACTTATTGCCAGTTCGCGGCCATCTACCAGCGCAGCCCCGTGGGCCTCCCGGTGCCCTCGGCGCTCAAGGATGCTCCGCAGGCCGCCGAACTCAACCGGCTCCTGCAACAACTCGCGTGGGATGCAGTGACCGCCTACCCGATGAGCGGCGTGACCGCAAAGTCCGCGGGCAGCTGAGGCGCGCGGCCTTCAGGCCGCAGAATCGGGAGCAGGCGTGGCTGGTTCGAGCACACCACACCTTCCCACCCTTTTGCGGCGTGAACGCCGCGCTTCCCGCTCGCTCACCGCCGGGTGATGCGCAGGTAGTAGTTCGAGTTCAGCAAAAACTCAAAATCCGTCCGCACTTCCTCGAAGGCGAAGGCCGCCAGTTCACGGTCCGAGCGCAGGCGGTCGAGATACACGGAGCGTTTCGCCTCAAAGCTCACGACCGGATACACGCGCACTTCGCCGCGGGTCACGCGCATGACTTCGAGCAGCGAGCGCTTGTGGAACTCGTAGTCGAGCTGGTCTTCGTAAACGAAGAGCAGATAGGAGAGGAGCGTGAGGTCGAATTCGCCATCGCGGAATGGCAGCGTGGGCAGCAGGCCGGGCACGTAGCAGGTCTTTCCTTGCAGCCGGTAGTCGGCGAGGAACCCGCGATACGCCTGCTCGCGGAGCTTTCGCAAGTTCTCCGGCGTTTGATAGAAATCCCACCGGTAGGTCTTCAGGTCGCGGATGGCATCGGTGACATGGTCGAGATCGGCGGCACAGCGCGGTTCGATCACCTCTGGTGGCAATTCGTAAATGGCGTCAAATGCCGTCACACGCAGGCCGGCACGGCGCGCCTCGGCACAGAAGGAACTCACGCCCGAGGCCACATCCAGAATCTTCCGCCCGCGCAACGCCGCGAGGTCGAGCGCGAAGTAGCGGCGATACTCGTCCAGCGTGCGACCGAGGAGCACGACTTTGTCCAGCACAAGGCCCTGTTTCATCGCGCGTGAGTGTGGCTCAGTCGTTGAGCCTGGGCGAGCCTCGGAATTGGCCTCAGGTTTCGGCGCTGTTCCGCGGCTGCTGCCGTTGCCGGATCAGCTCCGCTTCCTCGCGGATGTTCACCAGCGAGAGCTGGGTGGCGCGGAAGAGATTCACGCACCCGCCCACGAGCCCGGCCACGCCCGTGAAGCCCAGCACCAGCCCCGCGCAGATGATGCCGGTCACCAGCGTCGCGCTGCCCAGTTCGCCCGACAATGCGCCGAGCAAGGTCACGAGGCTCGCGGCGGCAAACGCACCGAGGGAGACGTAGATCCAGCGCATCGCGCTGAGCAGGAGCAGGCCCTGCCGCTCCACGCGGGCGACCTGCGCGAGAAAGGTCGAGCTCTGGCCGCGCGGCGCGCGCTCCGACTCCTCGTAGAGTTCCTGCATGCGCTCCCGCGCGCGCAGCATCCGGTTGATGGTGCTCATGGCGAGCACGCTGGTGGCGTTGGTCAGAATCGCGGGGGCGACGATGAACGTCAGCACCGCGAACGGATTTTGGGTGAAGGCAGTGGGTCCCATGGCGGCTTGGTTCAGGGGCCGGACATTACTTTTCGACTTTCTCCAGTTCCTTCGACCGGTCCCGGCTGAAATCGATGTCCTTGAGCGCGGACGCGTCCTTGGGCAGCACCAGGACAAGCTGCGGGCACAAGGCCAGTTCCAGCGTGCCGCCGTCCAGCGTGAAGTCCAGCACGTGCCCGCCGGTCTGGCGGTCGGCGGTGAGGAAGTGCACGTGCGAGCCCGGCACGTTGATGCCCTTCACGAAGTCCGGCATGCGGAAACCCACCAGCGTGCCCTGGCACTGACCAAGTTCGAAGATCGACTGCTTCTTCGCCGCCTCCACCAGCGGCACATACGGCTTCGCCTGGACCGGCACGCTGCGGGTCTTCATCTGGCGGAACGTGCCGGTCACGCGAAACGCGCAGATCACATTCGTGCTGGGCAGCAGCGCATCGAGGCGCGTCTGGAACTCGTGAAAGGTCATGCTGCCGGTCAGCGCGTGCGTCCGTTCCGGCCGGAAGTTCATCACCGCCGCAAACGGCGTGGTGAGGCTGGCCGGCGGCAGATACACCTTCCCGTCCGCGCGGACCTGATACATGCGGCCATCCAGCAGGATCATCTCGCCGTCCAGCTTGTCGAATGTGCCCAGGCCGAAATCGCCTTTGCGGCTGAGCGCACCACACGTCATCTGGCCGTCGTAAGCCCCGGCGAGCAGGGCATCAATCGTGCATACCTGCGTGACGGAGTTGCGCGGAGCCGCGCAACCGGCGAGCAGCGCGAACGAGAACAAGAGCAGCAGGGAGAACGTCTTCACGCGGTGGAGATTAGCGCAGGGGAGAAGGATTTGCGAACCTGCGTTTGGAAAACCGACCTTCGAGATGCTGAAGATCGGCAGTCGAAATTATGCGTCCCTGCACCAGAGGGATCCGCTTTCCGCATCCTCCTCCATGATCACTTCCCTTTCCGCTCCCGCAGGATCGGCGCGAGGAACTTCACCGTCTCGTCGCCGATCACATGGTAGCCCGCGAGGTTCGGGTGGCGGTCGCTAAACCAGCCCGGCAAGTGGCCGAAGTGAGCGTCGAGACGATTGTCCATGACGATGACGGTAGGCGGGGTGCCACTGACGAACGGTTTCAGGAACTCGTGATATTTCTCCGGGACTTTGGCGAGCGGAAAGCGCCGATAGTTCAGCATGTTCGGGCCCTTCTCGAGCTCGGCAGCATAGCGCGGGTAGATGTCGAAGAGCCGCAGCTTCTCCTCCGTGGCGACCTGCCGGACGAGCGCGTTGATGCGTTCGCTGGTCGCCGCATCGGAGAACGGGATCACCGTCATGGGAATCAGCATGGCGGCGGGGTGGTCCTTGCGCAGACGGGCGATCAGGGCGTGAAAATCCTTCGGAAAGTTATTGGTGAAGTCCTGGCGTCGCGCATGGTCGTTCAGACCGTAACGGATGAAGATGTAGTCCAGTCCGGGGAGCTTCGACGCGACTTTGTCGTAGCGGCCGGAATCCACAAGCCGCTGGATATACTCACCGCTGAGCGCGACGTTGATGACGTCGCACGGCGGCAGGTCGCCTTCTGCCGCGAGCAACTGGCGAATGACCTCTTCCAGGTGGGGCCCCTCCTTCACGAGCTTGCGCGGTATGCTGCCCTCGGCGGTGCTGTCGCCCAGAATGAGGATCTGCACCTTGCCTTCGTGCTCGGCGCGCAGCGTTCCGGAGAACATGACGGCCATCGCCGCCAGAACGAGACAACGTGCGAAGGTCGTGAGGAACCAGGCTGTCCGGCGGAAGCCAGGTCCGCGCGGAAGGCAATGAGATGTGGTCATGGGCCGGAGCTTGGGCCGCTAATGAGGAGCGTCAACCGCGGAGTTGGCGAAGGCACCACTCCGCCAGCAGTGTTGACCTCCGTTTCAGTCGTCGCATGATGGGCACCAATGGAACACATCTGGATACAAGGCTTCGTCCGTATCACGGTAGGACTCGTTGCGCTGGTGGCCGGGTCGGCCCCGGCGGCCAGCCCCAAGGCCGCACCGCCGGAGGATATTCTGCGGCGGAACATGGACCCGTCGGTCAACCCGGGTGTCGACTTCTTTGCCTACGCCAATTCCGGGTGGCTGCGCAAGAATCCCATCCCTGCCTCGGAGTCCCGCTGGGGCATCGGCGAGGTGGTGCGCGATGAGCTTTACAACCGGCTGCGCAAAATCAACGAGCAGGCCGCCGCCAGCGCGAACCCGCCCGGCAGCGAGCAGCAGAAGATCGGGGACTTCTGGACCACCGCCATGGATGCCACCAAGGCCACCCGGCTCGGCCTCAACCCATTGCGCGCCGAACTCCAGCGCGTGGACGCGATCCGCACGGCGGGCGACGTGCTGGACACCTGCTTCGCCTGGCAACCCATGGGAGTGACCACGGTCATCGGCCTCTCGGTGGGCCAGGACGAAAAGCAAAGCGACGTGATGGCCGTGCACCTGTCCCAGGACGGCCTTGGTCTGCCGGAGCGCGACTTCTATTTTAACGAGGAAAAAGGCGTGGCGAAAATCCGGGTGGAGTATGTGGCGCACATCAAGCGGTTGTTGAAACTTCTCGGCCGTTCCGAGGCGGACGCCAAGGCCGCCGCCACCCGCATCCTGGAATTTGAAACCGCCCTGGCCAGGGCCTCGCGCAAGCTGGAGGACCTGCGTGACCCGGAACGCAATTACAACAAGATGTCCCCGGGCGATCTGACCCGGAAGCACACGCCGAGCATCGCCTGGCGGGACCGCCTTGCGGGCCTGGGATTGCGGGCGGAAACGGTGATCGTCGGCCAGCCTGAGTTCTTCACCGCCCTCGAAGGCCTGCTCAAGGACACGCCCGTGCCGGTGCTGCAGGACTACCTGCGCTTTCATCTCGTGTCCGAGTTTGCGTCGTTTCTGGGCAAGTCGTTCGATGAGGAGAACTTCGCCTTCTATGGCAAGGTGCTGAACGGCCAGAAAGAGCAGCGTCCGCGCTGGAAGCGCGTGCTCGACGCGCAGGAAGGGGCCATGGGCATGGTGCTGGGCCGCATCTTTGTGCAGGAGTATTTCCCCGCCGCCACCAAGCAGCGTTACGTGAACCTGGTTGAGGCGATCCGCACGGCCTACCGCGCGCGCATTGACCGGCTCGACTGGATGAGCGCGGAGACCAAGGCCAAGGCCCAGGCCAAGCTGGCCGCGATGACCGCCAAGGTGGGCTACCCGGACAAGTGGAAGGATTACTCCACGCTGGTGGTCGGCACCAACTCCTACGTGGAGAACATGATGAACGCCTCCCGCTGGAACTTTCAGGACATGGTGTCCAAATACGGCAAGCCCGTGGACCGCACGGAATGGGGCATGACGCCGCAGACTTACAACGCCTATTACAAGTCGGAGAACAACGAGATCGTGCTGCCCGCCGCGCAGTTCACCATCCCGGGCATCGCGGACGCGGACGTGGACGACGCTGTCGCCTACGGCTACACCGGCGCTTCCACCATCGGGCACGAGATCACGCACGGGTTCGACGATGAGGGCCGGCAGTTCGACGCGAAGGGCAACCTCGCGGACTGGTGGAGCGCGGCGGACGACGCGAACTTCAAGCAGCGCGCCGAAGTGATGGCGAAGCAGTTCGACGCTTACATGCCCCTGCCCGGCCTGCACATCAACGGCAAGGCCAGCCTCGGGGAGAACATCGCGGACTACGGCGGCATCCTGCTCGGGCTGGACGCCTTCAAGCAGACCGAGCAATACCGGAAGGGTGAGTCCATCGCCGGCCTGACCCCGATCCAGCGCTTCTTCCTCGGCTACGCGCTGGGCTGGCTCAGCCACGAACGCGAGGCCAGCCTGCGGCGCAACTTGCTGAGCGACGTGCATGCGCCCGCGAAATGGCGCGTGCTCGGCCCCATGTCGAACATCCCGGAGTTCTACGAAGCCTTCGGCGTGAAACCCAACCAGCCGATGTGGCGGCCGGCGGATGCCCGGGTGAAGATTTGGTAGGCGTGCGCTGCAACCATGTGGATCAAGCGCAGCTCGTGACGCTCACCACCCGGGCCGGCGAGGACGCCGGCGACACGGCCCGCGGGACGCGGGCGCTACGTAGCGCCGGCCTCCGG
>CAZOCL010000057.1:0-23863 GCA_964578245.1 uncultured Klebsiella sp.
GGACCACTTGCGGGAGATTTCCAGGCAGCGCTTGGCCAGTCCGGTGCAAGCGGCAGGGAGTGTGAGCCGGCCGGTGTTGAGCGTGGAGAGCGCGACCTTCAGGCCTTTGCCCTCGCCAAGAATGATGTTCGCGCGCGGCACCTTCACGTCGGTGAAGCGCACCACACCGTTGTAGAGGGCGCGCAGGCCCATGAAGCGGCAGCGGTGCGCGATCTCAATGCCCGGCGTGTCCATGTCCACGATGAAGGCCGTGACCTGCTTCCGCTCCTTGCCCTTCACGACCTTCGCGGGCGTCTGCGCCATCACGACCAGCACGCCGGCCTTGAGGCCGTTCGTGCACCAGAGCTTCTCACCGTTGATGATGAAGTGCTCGCCGTCGGGGGTGGGATCGGCGCGGGTCTGAAGTGTCGCAGGATCGGAGCCGACGCCCGGCTCGGTGAGCGCGAAGGCGGAGATCTCGCCCTTCGCACAGCGTGGCAGCCAGTTCTTCTTTTGCTCGTCGGTGCCGAAGAGAATCAGCGGCTGCGGCACGCCGATGCTCTGGTGCGCGGAGACGAGCGCGGCGAGGTTGCTGCAATAGCTGCCCAGCAATACGGCGGCGCGGCAATAGTTCGTCTGCGAGAGACCGAGGCCCCCGAGCTGCGGCGAAATCTTAATGCCGAACGCGCCCATTTTCGCGAGGCCTTCAATGACCTCGTCGGGAATCTCGCCCGTGCGGTCAATCTCGTCCGGGTCCACATTGGCGCGAAGGAACGACTCCAGCCGCGCGAGGAAGGCGTCGCCCTGGTCGCGATCCTCGTGCGACTGCGCGGGGAACGGCAGCAGGCGGTCCAGCTCGTAGCGGCCCATGAAGAGGTTCGCGGCGAAGCTCCCCTTTTCTGAGGCGGCGTCGCGTGCGGACTCGGTCATCTCCAGCGCGGCCCGCTGGCCGGCGTTCATCTTCGAGGTGTCAATCACCTGCGCGGCGTCGTCGGGCGGCGTGGGGCGTGGTTCCATGGTGGGCGGTTCGAGCGTCTTCATATCAACACTCCTTTCTCGGGGTAGAGTTTGCCGTCTTTCGCAGCCAAATCCTTCAGCAAGGCGCAGGGGGCGAAGCGTTCCTCGCCTTCGTCCACGAGCTTGTGCATTTCGCGCACCACGTTCACCACCCCGACCGTGTCCGCGTGGCGCAGCGGGCCGCCACGGAATGGCGCGAAGCCCGCGCCCATGATCATCGCGAAGTCCACATCCTCCGGCCCGGTGACGATGCCCTCCTCCACGCAGCGCGCGGCCTCATTGACCATGAGCAGCACCATGCGCAGTTCCAGGTCCACGCGGTCCAGGTTCGCGGCGGAGTCATCCTTCACAAAGCGCGACGCATCCTCGCTGGCCACGGCTTCCTTGCCGCGGTGCAGGTAAAAGCCCTCGCCCGATTTGCGACCCAGCTGGCCGCCTTTCACGAGCCGGGCGAGCACTTCCGGCACGGCCATGCGCCGGTGGTAATGGCTCGCCAGCGTCTCGGCGACATGCAGCGAAACGTCGGTGCCCACCTCATCCACCAGGCGGAGTGGGCCCATGGGCATCCCGTAATCCAGCATCGCCTCGTCAAGATCGGTGACCTCCGCGCCCATCTCGAAGAGCCGCGCCGCTTCGACGAGATACGGCATGAGCACGCGGTTCACGACGAAGCCGGGACTGTCCTTCACCAGCACGGGCAGCTTGCCCATCTGCTGCACAAAGCGCAGCGCCCGCCGCGTGACCTCCGGGTCCGTGCGCGGGGTGTGGATCACCTCGACAAGCTGCATCCGATGCACGGGGTTGAAGAAGTGGATGCCCACGACGCGTTCCGGGGCGCACAGGCTCTCGGCGAGCTCAGTCACCGACAGCGCGGAAGTGTTCGTCGCGAGAATCGTGTCCGGTCCGGCGAGCTGCTCCAGCTTGCGGAAGATGTCCTTCTTCAATTCCATCTTCTCGACTGCCGCCTCGATGATGACATCCGTGCGCCGGAGCATGGGCAGGTCCACCACCGGGGCGATGCGATCCATCGCGGTGCGCGCCTCGACTTGGGTGAAGGTGTGGCGCCTCACGCCTTCCGCAAACAGCTTGCCGACACCGGCCATACCGCGACCAACGGCGTCGGCATTGATGTCCCGCAACAGCACCGCCACGCCGCGTGCCGCCAGCCACTGGGCGATGCCCCCGCCCATCACGCCGGCACCGATGACGGTGGCGTGCTCGACTTTCTTAGTCGTGGTGACAGGGCGGACTCCTGCTTCACCCCGGAGCAGCTGGCTCCGCACGTCGGCGGCTACGGAGAACGTCAGCTTCTTCGCCCGCTCCTGGAGGAAGAAGATGCGGATCAGGTTCTTGGCGGCTTCGCTCTGCGCGAGCAGGCAGATCGCATCGGCCTCCAGCATCAAGGATTCAGCCTCGGAGCTGGACGCCCCCAGCGTCACCACCTCGAGCGCCTTGAGCACGGCGGGATAATGGCCGCGGGTCTTGGCGAACAGCTTGGGCTGTGTCCACATGGAGATGAGGTTCCCGGCAAGCGCGTTGTTCGTGGCCTTGACGGTGAACTTCTTGGCCCGGTGAGGTTTGCCACCCGCCTTGAGCACCTTCTTCACGGCGGCGGCCAGCAGGTATTCGTGCGGGACGAGTTCATCTACGAGGCCGAGCTTGAGGGCAGGCTTCGCGGCGGGGGTCTTGCCGGCCAGGATGAGATCCAGCGCCTTGGGCAGACCGATCAGACGCGGCAGCCGCGTGCTCCCGCCCCATCCAGGCAGGATGCCAAGCTGCACCTCGGGCAGGCCGACCTTGGTGGCCTTGTCCGGCGTCGCGAGCCGGTAGTCGCACGCGAGGCAGACCTCGAAGCCGCCGCCCAGAGCCACGCCGTGAATCGCCGCCGCCGTTGGCAGCGGCAAGGCCGCGAGCCGGCTGAAGACGCGCTGGCCAAACTCCACCATCTCGCGCAGCGCGTTCATGGGGGCGTTGGCAAACGCGTGCAGGTCGGCTCCCGCGATGAAGATGGACGGCTTGGCGCTCACCAGCACCACACCGCGCAGGCTGGAATCGCGCTCGATGCCCTCCAGGTGCGCGTTCAACTCCTCCAGCGTGGCGCGGTCGAAGATGTTCGCGGCGGAGTCGGGCCGGTCGAAGGTCAGGACGGCCACGGCGTCAGGTGTGACCTCGCGGCGGATGTTCTTGAATTCGCGCGGCGTGTGGGCGGGTGGTGACTTGGGTTCGTTCATCACGTCGAAAGTGAGTGGCTCGGCGGGAGGCAAGGTCGCGGTGTTCATAGTGCGTCCTCCGGTTGGGGATTTTGCACCGCAGAGACGGGACAGCGGCAGAGAAAGAAGTGAACTGCCTGCTCTGCGTCCGTCCCGTCTCTGCGGTGCTTTGCTAAAATGTGCTCGGTGCTCATAACGCCTCCAGCCAGATGGCCGCGCCCTGACCGCCGCCAACGCAGACGGACACGAGCGCGCGTTTGAGGTTTCTCCGCTTCAATTCTTTGAGGCTCGTCAGGACGAGCCGCGCGCCGGTCGCGCCGACCGGATGACCAAGCGCGATGGCCCCGCCGTTGACGTTGAGCCGGTCGCGGCGGATCTCGCCGACGGGATACGCGCGGCCCAGCATCTTCTTAGCAAACTTTTCAGACTCGCAGCACTTGAGCACCGCGAGCGTCTGCGAGGCGAACGCTTCGTTGATCTCCACGAGGTCGGCGTAGTTCACGGCCAGACCGGTCTTCTCCTCCGCTTTCGCGATGGCATACACCGGGCCGAGGCCCATGCGCGACGGATCGCAGCCCGCGTAGGCGTAGCCGAGCAAGGCTCCGATGGGGGTAAAGCCTAGTTCAGCGGCGCGCTCCTCGGTCATCACCAGCAAGGCGACCGCGCCATCGGTGATCTGCGAGGAATTGCCGGCGGTGACGGTGCCATGCTGGCGGTCGAAGACGGGTTTCAACTTTGCCAGCGCCTCCATGGTCTGAGTCTCACGCACGCCGTTGTCCGCTGTGACGGGCTTCGTGTTGCGTGTTCCGTCTTGCGTGGGGAAAACGGGGCAGATCTCTTCAGCGAGCTTGGCTTTTGCGGCGGCGGCGCGTTTGTGGGATTCGAGGGCGAAGGCGTCCTGCTCCTCGCGGGTGAGGCCGGCTTCGCGGGCGAGCAACTCGGCGGTGTCGCCCATGCCCATGCCACAGACGGGATCAGTGAGGCCGAGCTGAAGGGTGATCCGAGGCTTGAAGTCAGCGGGCCGGAAGGCGGCGATGGCCGAGACTTTGTCCATGAAGGACTTCGCGCGCCCGAGCTTGGCGAGCTTCTCCGCCGCGGTCTTGGTGAACAGCAACGGGTAGTTGCTCATGCTCTCCGCGCCACCGACGAGGAAGATCGAGCCGCGGCCCGCGACCATCTTTTCGTAGGCCTGAGTCAGTGATTCCAGCCCGGAGGCACAGTTGCGATGCACGGTGATCGCCGGGACGTGCTCGGGAATGCCAGCGCGCAGGGCAATGACGCGCGCAACGTTTGCCGCGTCCGCAGGCTGGCCCACACAGCCGAAGATGACTTCGTCAATCAGCGCGGGGTCCAGGCCGGTGCGAGTGAGCAGCGCCTGGGTGGCGATGCGCCCCAGTTCGTCCGCGCCGAGGGCGTTGAGGTCCGAGCCCATTTTGCAGAACGGCGTGCGCAGGCCGTCCACGATGACGAGGCGGGGAGTCATGCGGCCTCCTTCTTGAGAGCGCCGTTCAACGCCGGGCCGGAGGCCGGCGCTCCGCTTTTGGGACGGTGATCCACCAGCTTCTGCTCCTTAAGCTGCACGCCCACGCCTTGCAGGTCGCGCATTTTCTCGGCGGAATGGAACAGGATTTGATTCGGAGTGATTTCGCAGTGCATGGCCAGACGGGAGCGCAGGTCGTGGATGAGGTGATCGTCGTCCGCGCCGTTGGTCTTCTGGACGTGGAGGATGAGTTCGTCCACGTCGAGCGGATCATCGTTGAGTTTACGGAGTTCAATCTGCCAGGCCCCGACATTCGGGGCGTCGTCGAGAACGTGCTCCAATTCGTTGAAATCCACCAGCGTGCCCTTGATCTTGTCGAGCTGGACTTCCTTGAACGCCGAGCTGCGCGAGATCTTGCCTACGAGGCGCGGCACCTGACGACCGCAGTGCGGGCAGGCCTCATAGGTCAGGCCACCGTCAATGCAGTCACCGGTGCGATAGCGCAGGACCACCGTCCCGCGCGCGTCGAGCGGGGTGAACACAATTTCGCCGGGCTGGCCGTTCGGCACCGGCTCGCCGCTCTTCGGGTCCACGACCTCCACCACGCCGAGGTCGGGATAGAGATGGTAGCCGGAGGGTGTTTCGTCCACGGGCACCGGGCATTCAGCAAAGGCCATCTTCGCCTCGGTGAAACCGTAGGTGGTGACGACGTCGATTTCCCGCGCACCGAGTTCCAGCGCCAGGTTGCGGAGCTTGAGCCGCATGCCGTCCGGCACTTTCTCGCCCCCCAGCACGATGCGCCGGAGGTTCTCACAGCGGACGCCCTCCTCCGCGGCCTGATGCAGCACATGATAAACGAAGGTCGGCATCCCAATGAGCACGTCGGGACGAATCTTGCGGAGGAAGCGGAGCTGCCCCTCGGTGCCCATCACCTTGCCGCCACCAGTGCTGGCCGTGAACACGCCAAAGCTCGTGCTGCCGTAGTGCGTCAGCCAGAACGCCAGGTGCGGCGCGTAGGGAAACATGTTCAGGAGCTTGTCCTCACGCCGTGCGCCACACACGCCAAAAACGCGCTCGCCCGCGAGCTGGAGATTCGCGAGGTCGTGATTGGTGTAGAGGAACGGCACGGGGTCGGCACTGCGGCCCGTCGTGCTCGTGAGGAAGATGGGCCGGAACTCCGACTCGAAGCCCTGCGCGACGTGCTCTCGGCCGTGCAGCAACGCGCGGAGGATGGAGGAAGGCCGGCGCGAGAGCACATTCCGATCCGGGACCAGGAGGAAGTCACGGACCTTGGCCGGATTGTCCGGCGTGTTGAGCAGGTCCACCTTGCTGGTGAACGGCAGCCGGCGCAGGTCGGCGATGGAGTGGAAATCATCGGCGCGCAACTTCAGGCTGCGGAACAGCTCGCGGTAGTGCGCGGAGAACGGCAGAACGGTGTCGCGCAGCCAGTGGTGCAGCCGCTCCCCTTGCAGGGCGCGGACGGTGGCTTCAGGCAGCCGCTGCCAGCTCGAAGTGAGGCGTTTCGTGCTCATGACCAGGCTCCTTTCGGTTCACCAGTTGTTTGATGTCATTGAGGTTTTCCTCGGCCACACGGCGGCCGAGGGAGATGTATTTGCCGGGATTGGAAAAGTCGTGCCAGCGCGAGTCGCATGCCAGCGGACGGAGGACGACGTCTGCCTGACGGCAGGCATCCTCGGCGGCCCGAATCTGCCCGCCGATGACGGCGCGCTGGGTGACGTCGAGAATGTTGCCGTAGGCGAAATAGTTGATCTGCTGGTTAAGCAGGCGCAGGAAGCCCAGGCCACGTCGCTGCTGATCCACCTGCTCGCGCTCGCCTTCCCGAGCGCAGCGGAGAAAGGCGGGCGTGGGGATGATGTTGACTGCCACCACGCGCTCCACGCCGGCTTCGCGCAGCACATCCACCGGCAGCGGATCGGAGACGCCGCCATCAATATAGCTTTCGCCGCCCATCTCCACCGGCACAAAGACGCTTGGGATGGCGCAGCTCGCCAGCACGGTCGGTGAGACTTCGCCGGTGCTGAACACCACGCGTTCGAGCGTATCGAACTGCGTCGTGACCACGCGCAACGGCCGCGCGAGCTGCTCGAAGTGGACCTTGCCAATGCTGCGCTCGAGCCGGCTCTGGATGGCACGCCCGTGGATGAAGCCCCGACGCGGCGGAAACGCCGGATCAATCAGCTTGAACAGGCCCCACTTGCCCTCGAGTTCACGGGCCTTGCGCTCGATGAACTGCCCGTCATGCCCGAAGGCCCAGAGCGCGCCGATGTAGGCGCCCATGCTGGTGCCGGCGACGATGTCCACCTCGACTCCGTTCTCCTCCAGCACCTGCAGCACGCCGATGTGCGCGAGGCCCTTCGCCCCGCCGCTGGACAACGCGAGGCCGACACGGCAGCGACCGATCTCCCGCGCCAGGCGGCGCAGGTCGAACTTGAACGCCACCGGCCAGACCCCGCCGCAGTGGGAGTGGAGCGAATCCATCGTGGCGGGCGATTGCCGCAGGTTCATGTGGGCCGGCTGGCCGATCTGCTTGATGAAATCCTCCGCCGGCTGCGGCACCTCGGCAGCTTCCAGGCAGAGCACCAGCTTCAGATCGGTCGCCACGCCGTCGCGCGCGGCACGCAGCTCCTGCTGGAGCTGGTTGAACTCAAACAGGCTGTCCACGGTTTGCTGGGTGAGGACGTAGGTGGCGGAGGAGCGGCTGGAGGCCTCGGCGAGCGCCAGGCGCGGCGCGTCCGCATCCACATGCACGATCACGTGGCCGAAGTAGCGGGCGCAGTGGCCGAGGAAGGCATTGAAGAACGAGCGTTCGGCCAGATGATTGGTCACCTTCAGAGTCAGGCGCTCAAAGCCGCCGAGGTGCTGAAGCTGATCGGCGAAGGCGAACCCGTTGTTCGGCAGCGAGTGGAGCGGGCTCCAGACGCGGGCGGTGGCCGTGGGGTCCGAGGGAACGATCAACAGGAGGAGGACACGCTCACCGGTGACGGATTCCAGCATTTCAGCCAGGGACTCGGCGACCAGCCGGTCAGGAATGCGGCGGGAGGCGGAGGCGAGGGTGGTGATCCGGCCGAGGCGGTTGAAGGAAGCTTGCGGGGGGTGGGAAAGTGAGGAAAGCAGTTCAGCCCTTCTCAGGTCCCACACGGACTTTTCGGTTGATTGCGACGCAGGCATTTCCGTCTTTCCAAGCGACGGCCGCCGCGGAACCGATCCACGTCCTACTCTAGGCGGCTCTCCGGCCAACCATCGCTGCCAATTAAGGCTTGAGTATGTATTCTGCCCATTTTGCTTCTCTGTCTTAGGTCACGGTAATGCAGAATTCGTGCCTGTCAAATTTGAGAACGTCGGGTGAATACCTGAGGCGGAGGGATGAAGTTGGCTCTGGACCATTTCAGTTCAAGGCGGAAGCGCAATACGGCAAAGCTGCAACCAAAATTGACCACTGAGTCACGATGAACACGGCGGGGCGGAGGCGCAACCAAAGTGGCTGGATGACTCGCTTTAACGCAAAGGGCGCAGAGACCGCAGAGGGACGCGGAGTTCCCTTCGGTCTCTGCGCCATCTCTGCGGTCTCGGCGTCCATTGCGTTGGAATAAATCTTCTCGGACCGTGACGAAGGTGGAGGACAGCAACGACAGAGACGCTCAGGGATGCGGGCTACGGGACAGGAGTGTCCCGTTCACTGCGCACTCCCTGCATCCGAAAATTGAAACTGGCGTTTCCAGTGTCGCCCCGCATCTTCTCCCAGTTGCCCTTTGTCGTCGTGAATCGCCCACGAACTTCCGGGGTCAAACGCTCTGCCATTATGACGCTTACTCGATTTGGATTAGCCCTGGTTCTGGGCCTGGTTGCCAGCACCGCTGCGGATGTCCGCGCCGCCGCGCCGGCCAGCAAGGTGGATTACAACCGCGACATCCGGCCATTGCTCTCGGACAACTGCTTCTTCTGCCACGGGCCGGACGAGAAGCAGCGCAAGGCCAAGCTGCGCCTCGACATCCGCGACGAGGCCCTCGCCAAGAAGGCCTTCGTCCCGGGCAAGCCCGACCAGAGCGAACTGGTCAAGCGTCTCTATACCAAGGACGCCGACGACCTCATGCCGCCAGCGGAATCGCACAAGAAGCTCACGGCGGCGCAGAAGGACTTGTTCAAGCGTTGGATCGCCGAAGGTGCCGTCTATCAGACCCACTGGGCCTACGTGCCGCCGGTAAAGGCGGCCATCCCCGCGGGCAAGAACGGCGTGGATCATCTCGTGCAGGAGCGGCTCAAGACGCTGGGTCTCAAGCCCGCCCCGGAAGCGGACCGTCGCACGCTGGCGCGCCGGCTTTACTTTGATTTGCTTGGCCTGCCGCCCAAGCCCGAGGAAGTGGACGCCTTCGTGAATGACAAGTCGCCCGATGCCTACGCGAAGCTGGTCGAGCGCCTGCTGGCCTCGCCGCATTACGGCGAGCGCATGGCCATCGGCTGGCTGGACGTGGTGCGCTATGCAGACACGATCGGCTATCACTCAGACACGCCGCGCAATGTCTTCCCCTACCGCGACTACGTGATCAAGGCGTTCAACGAGAACAAGCGCTTCGACCGGTTCACGGTCGAGCAGCTCGCGGGGGACCTCCTGCCCAACGCCACGCTGGAGACGCGCGTTGGCTCCGCCTTCAACCGGCTGCTGCTCTCCACCGAGGAGGGCGGCGCGCAGGCCAAGGACTACGAGCAACGCATGCTCACCGACCGCGTCCGCGCCGTGGGCACCGTCTGGCTCGCGCAGACCATTGGCTGCGCCCAGTGCCATGACCATAAGTTCGACCCGACCACTCAGCGCGACTTCTACTCGATGGGCGCATTCTTCGCCGATCTGAAGGAACCCATCATTGGCAAGCGCGAGGAGGGCATGCCCGTTCCCACCGCGCAGGACACGGCGGAACTCGCGCGTCTCGAAGGCGAGGCAAGCAAGCTGCAGCAGGAGTTCGACGGCCCGCAGCCACAGGTCGTGGCGGGGTTTGGCAAGTGGCAGGACAGCGCGTTCGAGGCCGTGCAGCACGACGCGAAGTGGAAGCCGCTCAAGCCGGCCAAGGTCGCCTCCACGCTTGGGGCGAAGCTCGTCATCCAGGGTGACAATTCCGTCCTCGCCAGCGGCAAGTCGCCGGAGAAGGACACTTACTCCATCACCATCACGAACGGCGTGAAGGAAGCCACTGGGCTGCGCCTCGAAGCGCTGCCGGATGCCTCGCTCCCCGCGAACGGGCCCGGCCGTGCCGCCAACGGAAACTTCGTGCTGACCGAAGTCATCGCGACGGTGAAGCATGGCAAGGAGAAGTCCGAGCCGGTGAAGTTTACCGCCGCGCACGCGACGTTTGAGCAGACCGCCGCGGCGGAGAAGAATCCGAGCAAGGCGTGGAGTGCGGCTTCGACGATTGATGGCGATGCCAAGGGCGCGGCCATTGGCTGGGCGGTCTTGCCGGAAGTCGGCCGGGCGCAGCACTTGGTTTTGGAACTGGCCGCGCCGCTCACTCTCGAAGCGGGTGACACACTCACCGTCGAGCTGAAGCAGAACGCCACCGCGAAGGATCATTTACTTGGTCGCTTCCGGCTCGGCGTCACGGCGGATGCGGAGGCGGCCCACGTTGCACACCCCCCTGCCCCGCCGGCGGACATTGGTGCCATCTTGAAAGTGGCGACGGACAAGCGCACGGCGGCCCAGAAGGACAAGCTCTTCGCCCACTACAAAGGCCTCGCGCCCGAACTCGCTCCGCTCCGCACCAAGCTGGCTGAAGCGAAGAAGGCGAAGACGGACTTTGAAGCGAAGATTCCCAAATGCATTGTATCGGTGTCCTCGGAAACCAAGCGCACGGTGCGGATTCTGCCGCGCGGCAACTGGATGGACGAGAGCGGCACGGTGATGCAACCGGCACTCCCAGCCTATCTACCGGTGTCGCTCAAGAAGGAAGCGAAGCCCGATGCGCCGCTCACGCGGCTCGATCTGGCCGAATGGATTGTGGCGAAGGAGAATCCGCTGACGGCGCGCGTGTTTGTGAACCGGCTGTGGAAACAGTTCTTTGGCATGGGCCTCTCGAAGGTGATCGACGACATGGGCGCGCAGGGCGAACCGCCCGTGAATCCGGCGCTGCTCGACTGGCTCGCGACCGAGTTCGTGGACCGTGGGTGGGACATGAAGCACATGGTCCGCACCCTCGTGATGAGTGCGACCTACCGCCAGTCCTCCACCGCCTCGAAGGACTTGCAGACGCGCGATCCCTACAACCGCGAACTGGCCCGTCAGAGCCGCTGGCGGCTGGATGCTGAGCTGGTTCGCGACAACGCGCTGACCGTCGCCGGCCTGTTGAATCCGAAGATTGGCGGCCCGAGCGCGAAGCCCTACCAGCCCGATGGTTACTGGGAGAACCTCAACTTCCCCGTGCGCAGCTATGATGCGAGCAAGGGCGACGACCAGTTCCGTCGCGGCCTCTACACCTGGTGGCAGCGCAGCTTCCTGCATCCCTCGATGCTGGCCTTCGACGCGCCCAGCCGCGAGGAATGCGCCGCCGAGCGCAACCGCTCGAACATCCCGCAGCAGGCCCTTGTGCTGTTGAACGACCCGACCTACGTCGAGTCCGCCCGCGCCTTCGCCGCGCGCATCGTGAAGGAATCCACCGGCGACGCCTCCACCCGCCTCACCTGGGCCTGGAAGCAGGCCCTGTCCCGCGCGCCGCGTCCCGACGAGCTGGCCACCACTCGCGCGCTCTTCGACAAACATCTCGCGCAATACAAGGCGGACACGAAGGCGGCCGAGTCGCTCCTGAAAGTCGGGCTCGCTCCCTTGCCACCCGCCGCGGACCAGGCTGAGCTGGCGGCGTGGACGAGCGTGGCGCGGGTGATTCTTAATCTGCACGAAACGATTACGCGCTCGTGAGAAGGGTCCAATGTCCAAGAGTCCAAAGTCCAAAGTCTGGCGTCCGTAACCCAAACTGATTATGGCACGCGGCAAGCCCATCGAAGGATACTTTGTCCAAGTCGGCAACAAATGCACAACCCACGACCGAACTAACGACTTTGGACCTTGGACGCTTGGACTTTGGACCTAAGCGAAATCAAAACCCGTAACTGATATTCTTTATGGCACGTATCGAGACGTTCGAGGAACTCGCCTGCTGGCAGAAGGGGCGTGAACTGACCAAGGCGGTCTATCGCGCTTCGCGCAGCGGTGAGTTTGCGAAGGATTACGCGCTGCGGGACCAGATTCGTCGGGCATGCATCTCGGTGACCTCGAACATTGCAGAAGGCTTTGAGCGGGGCGGTGACAAGGAGTTTCACCAGTTCCTCTCGCAGGCCAAAGGCTCCTGCGGCGAAGTGCGCTCCCAGCTTTATGTGGCATTGGACGAAGCCTACATCACCGATGCCCAGTTCAAGGCCATGAAGACCCTGGCCATGGAAACCAGCCGTGCCATCGCCGGGATGATGGGCTACCTCACGAGTTCCCAACTGCGGGGCAGCAAGTATCGAAATTCAGACACGCGCCCGAACTAACAGACTTTGGACTTTGGACCCTTGGACTTTGGACCTCTTCCTCCCATGAACCCCTCCCTCCTCGCCGCCGCTGTTAACCGCCGCGTCTTCCTTGGTCGCACCGCGCAAGGCCTCGGCACTTTCGCGCTGGCTTCATTGCTGAATTCGCCCGCCTTCGCCGCCGCGAAAAAGGCGCCGGCGAAGGACAAGTGGCCCGGTGTGGTGAATCCGCTGCACTTCCCGGCCAAGGCCAAGCGCGTCATCTGGCTGACGATGGCGGGCGGGCCGTCGCATTTGGAGACTTGGGATTACAAGCCGCAGCTCGCGAAGATGCACGGCGAGCCGATGCCGGAGTCGTTCACGAAGGGCAAGCAGATCGCGCAGCTCCAGAACGCCAAGCTCATGTGCTACGGCCCGCAGCTTGGCTTCAAGAAGTTCGGCAAGAACGGGCAGGAGATGTGTGACCTGTTCGAGCAGATTGGCACCGTCTCCGATGAGATGTGCTTCATCCGCTCGATGACCACCGAGGCCATCAACCATGACCCGGCGCACATGTTCATGAACACCGGCTCGCAGATTGCCGGCCGGCCGAGCGCGGGCGCGTGGGTGACCTACGGCCTCGGCACGGAGGCGGAGGATTTGCCGGGCTTTGTGGTGCTCACCTCGCTGGGCAAGGGCGGGCAGAACCAGCCCATCGCCGCGCGCCAGTGGTCGTCGGGCCTGCTGCCCAGCCGTTTCCAGGGCGTGCAGCTCCGCAGCAAGGGCGACGCCGTGCTCTACCTCGGCACGCCCGCCGGCGTCACGCGCGACCAGCAGGGCGACGTGGTGCAGGCGGTCAACTCGCTCAACAAGAAATACGACGCCGTGGTGGACGATCCCGAGATCGCCACCCGCATCGCGCAGTATGAAATGGCCTTCCAGATGCAGGCCAGCGTGCCCGAGCTGATGGACACGGCGAAGGAGCCGCAGACGATTCTCGACCTCTACGGCTGCAAACCCGGCGACGGTTCGTTCGCCTCGAACTGCCTGCTCGCGCGCCGCCTCGCCGAGCGCGGCACGCGCTTCATCCAGCTCTATCACAAGGACTGGGACCACCACGGCGGCGTGAAGGAAGGCATCACCCAGAAGGCCGCCGAGATTGACCGCGCCTGCATGGCCCTCATCACCGATCTCAAGCAACGCGGGATGCTCCAGGACACCGTCATCGTGTGGGCCGGCGAGTTTGGGCGCACGCCGATGAGCCAGGGCGGCAGCGGCCGCGACCACCACAACGCCGGGTTCACCATCTGGCTGGCCGGCGGCGGCATCAAGGGCGGCATCAGCTACGGCGCGACCGACGAACTCGGCTACTCCGCCGTCGAGAACGTCGTGAACGTCCACGACCTGCACGCGACGGTGCTCAAGCTCCTCGGCATCGACCACAGCCGCCTCTCGGTGAAGTTCCAGGGGCTGGATGTGAAGCTGTCGGGCGTGGAGGGGGCGAAGCCGTTGCAGGGGATTTTGGCGTGACCATTGTCTGCACCAATCAGACGACTTGACCTCGGTGCCGGCAAATTTGCTGTCCTCTTTCAGGGCTGAAAGCCCGCCCGGTGATAGCCCGAGCTGAAGGCCCGGGAATGCGTTCCACATAAGACCGTGCCGCCCTGCAAGGGCGGAACAAACGGAACGCCCCGAAAACCGTTTCAATCCCACGCATACCGCTCGTCGAGCGGTTTGCCGTTCTTCTCGCAAAACCGGCGATACTCGGTCTGAAAGTCTTCCTGTGCATGGTGCTCCGCCTGGTTGCGGATGTAATCTCGCACTGCTTCCACGTGCATCGGACTGACGCTAAATTCCCCGTAGCCGCCTTGCCATCCGAAGTCCGCATACCACGGGTCCAGCGTCTTGAGCCAGACCGAGGAGGCGGTCTTCACTTGCTCCACGATTTTCGCCGGGGCGTGGTTCTTGGATTGGGCGAACAGGATGTGGACGTGATCGCGCACGGAGTTGATTTCGATCAGCGGGGAATCGTGGTGCCTCAGCACGCCAGTGATGTAGGCGTGGAACTGGCTGCGCTCGGCGTCGCGGAGGAGTGATCGGCGGCCCTTGGTGCTAAACACGAGATGGACGACGATGTTGGCGAGGGATTGGGACATAGAGGTGACGCCCTTACAGGGCTTGGGTGATTTTTGGGGATCGGGTTACCCGGCCCTTCAGGCCGGGCTATCACCGGTCAGGCTTTCAGCCCGGGGAGATGGACGATTGCGAGGCGGATGGGCATTCGGAATAGTGCGAAGGGTGGTGGCGATGAGAACAAAAATCCGTTTGCTTTTCCGCTGGTGGTCTGGCGTCAAAGGGGGCGATGCAGTTGCCGTTGATGGGGCCGGTTCGACGACGCGCTTTTCTGGGGCGGTCGGGGCTGGGCTTGATGGCGTTGTCTTCGCTGCTCGGGCGGGCGGGGGTTGGGGCGGAGTCCGCACCGGCAAAGCGGGGGGCGGGGATGGTGAATCCGTTGCATTTTGCGCCGCGGGCGAAGCGCGTGATCTGGCTTTACATGGCGGGCGGGCCGTCGCATTTGGAGACGCTGGATCCCAAGCCGGAGCTGGGGAAGCTGCATGGGCAGCCGATGCCGGCGTCGTTCACGGCGGGGCAGCAGCTCGCGCAGTTGCAGGAGCAGACGTTGAAGTGCTTTGCGCCGCAGTTTGCCTTCAAGAAACACGGTCAGAGCGGCACGGAGTTGTCGGAGATTTTCCCACACCTGGGCGGAGTCGCGGATGAACTGACGGTGATCCGCTCGATGCGCACGGATGCGATCAACCATGATCCGGCGCACACGTTGATGAACACGGGCTCGATGATTTCGGGCCGGCCTTCGATGGGGTCGTGGGTCACCTATGGGCTGGGCAGCGAGGGGGAGGATTTGCCGGGGTTCGTGGTGCTGACGTCCACGGAGGGGCGGAGTCCGCAGCCGATCTCGGTGCGGCAGTGGCACAGCGGGTTTCTGCCGGGGCAGTTCCAGGGCGTGGCGATGCGGTCGAAAGGCGACCCGGTGCTCTACCTGAACCGCCCGCCGGGCGTCACCGCCACGCAGCAGCATGACGTGGTGGCGGCGGTGCAGGCACTGGACCGGGGGCAGCAGCAGTTCGATGACGACCCGGAGCTGGCCACGCGCATCGCGCAATACGAGCTGGCCTTCAAGATGCAGACGGCGGTGCCCGGCCTGGTGGACGTGACGAACGAGCCGCAGCATGTGCTCGACTCCTACGGGTGCAAGCCGGGCGATGGCTCGTTCGCGTCGAACTGCCTGCTGGCGCGGCGGCTGGCGGAGCGCGGGGTGCGGTTCATCCAGCTTTATCACCGGGACTGGGACCATCACAACGACCTGGTGAAGTTCATCCAAGGAAATGCCGCGAGCGTGGACCGCGCCGCCGCCGCGCTCATCAAGGATCTCAAGGAGCGCGGGTTACTGGATGACACGCTGGTCATCTGGGGCGGCGAGTTCGGCCGCACGCCGATGGCGCAGGCGAACAAGGGCGGGCCCGGCCGGGATCATCACATGAAAGGCTTCTCGATGTTCCTGTGCGGTGGCGGGATCAAACGCGGGACGGTGTATGGGGCGACGGATGAGCTGGGTTATGCGGCCGTGGAGAACGTGGTGCATGTGCATGATCTGCAGGCGACGTTGCTGCACCAGCTCGGGATTGATCACAAGCGGCTCACGGTGAAGTTCCAGGGGCTGGATGTGCGGCTGACGGGGGTGGGCGAAGAGGGGCGGGTGGTGAAGGGGATTTTGGGGTGAGATGAGGCTGCCTGCGGAGGATGGGACTAATAGGACTGATGGGACGGATGCGGCTACTGGGGGCCCGCGCCCCAACACTTGGCCTAAAACTCCTTGACGCGGAAACGGGGCTCAACTTCCCTCGGGGCATAGCAACGACAAAGAGAGTTTGGGGACAATTTCATCTTCATGCACCGCAATGCCATGCAGCCAGACCGTCTGGTTCGAGTGACGTTGTTCCTTTGGCTCACCGTGGCATTTCGGGTGGATGCCACCGGGCCGGGGAAAACCGATTTCACGCGCGAGATACTGCCGGTGCTGGCGCAGAACTGCTTCAAGTGCCATGGCCCGGATGCGAAGCAGGTGAAGGCCGGGCTGCGGCTGGACTTGCGCCCGCTGGCGCTGCAGCCGGCGAAGTCCGGGAAGCCGGCGATCATCGCGGGCCAGCCGGGGCAGAGCGAACTCGTCCGGCGCATCGGGTCCACCAAGGCCGACGAGCGGATGCCGCAGGCCGGGCACCCGCTCCCGGAGGCGCAGGTCAAGCTGATCGAGAAGTGGATTGAGGAAGGGGCGGAGTATCCTTCGCATTGGGCTTACCAGCCGATTGCCCGACCGCCTTTGCCGCCTGCCGACAGCCAACCCGGGGTGCGCAGTCCGGTGGATGGCTTCATCCTGGCAAAACTGGCGGAAAGAAACCTGACCCCGCAGCCACCGGCGGACCGCGTGACGTTGATCCGGCGGCTGAGCTTCGATCTGACCGGACTGCCGCCCTCCTATGCGGAGGTGGCTGCCTTCGTGGCCGATGAATCGCCCCACGCCTATGACCGGCTGGTGGACCGGCTGCTGGCCTCCCCCCACTTCGGCGAGCGGATGGCGATGCACTGGATGGACCTGGTGCGTTACGCGGATTCCCGGGGCTACAGCAACGATCAGGAGCAGCCCATGACACCCTATCGGGACTACCTGATCCAGGCCTTCAACCAGAACAAGCCGTTCAACGTCTTTACGGCCGAGCAACTGGCGGGTGATCTCCTGCCCGGCGGGGGCCTGGAGCAGCGGATCGCCTCCGGCTACAACCGCCTGCTCATGACCACGGATGAATCCGGTGCGCAGCCGAAGGAATACATCGCCAAATATGCCGCCGACCGGGTGCGAAATCTCGCGGCGGTCTGGCTGGGCTCGACCATCGGATGCGCGGAGTGCCACGATCACAAGTATGACCCGTTCAGCCAGGGCGATTTCTACAGCCTGGCCGCCTTCTTCGCGGACGTGAAAGACGCGGCGGTCACGATTTATCCCCTCGAAACGCAGGCGGTGCCGAGCGAGGAACATCAGGCAAAGCATGAGCAATTGCGCCAGCAACGAGAGCGGCTGCACGCCCGGTGCACGACCCAGACCCCGGAGCTCAACGCAGCCCAGGCGGTGTGGGAGCAGGCGCAGCGGTGGCGGCTCCTCGCTCCCGTCGCCGCCAACGCCCAAGCGGGCAACACCCTGATCCGCCCGGCGGGCATGGAGGTTTTGGCAACGTCCGATGGAGCGAAGGAGAATACGCTGACGGTGGAATTGAAGCCGGTGTCCCCTGCCCGGCTCACGGCGCTGCGGCTGCAGGTCACGCCGACAATTCAACTGCCCAATCCAGAAGACGACGCGCCCCGGAACGTCAAACAGATGCATGTAGTGGTCACCCGGGCCGAGGTTTTGGTGGGCGGGAAGAGCGTGGCGATCAGCGAATCCATCTTCACCACCAATTATTTCAACGGCAAGACGAACAGCCTCGAAGGCAACCGGCATGAGGGCTTCCCCAAGACCGGCTGGGAGGTCCGGCGAAACGTCAGCAAACCGGTCTTTGCGATCCTGAAGTTAAAAGAGCCGGTGCCGGTTTCCGCGGGGGTGATCACGCTGAGACTGCGCTACACTGAGGGCGAATTCTTCAAGCTGGCCCGGCTGCGCGTGTCCGGCTCCGGGGATGAGCCGGTTCCCGCAATCAAAAATTCGATCCCCTTGCCCGGCGAGCTGGAGGTGATTCTGACGCGGCCGGTGTTCAAGCGCACGCCCGCGCAGGTGGAACGCATGGCGACGCATTTCCGCAACCTCACGCCCTTGCTGGACACGGCCAGGGAGCAGCTGGCGGCGGTCACGAACCAGCTGTTTGTGCTCGAAAAAGACTTTCCCCGCACGCTGATGACCGAGGCGCGCGCGCCGCGCGAAGTGCGCGTCCTGGCGCAGGGCAACTGGATGCGGGAAACCGGCGAGCCCAGGCGGCCGGCGGTGCCCGCGGCGCTGGGTGCTATCCAGGTGCCGGGCCGGGCCACGCGCCTGGACCTGGCGAACTGGCTCACGGCCCCGGAAAACCCGCTGGTCGCGCGCGTGTTCGTGAACCGGATTTGGAAGCACCTGTTCGGACAGGGCATCGTGACCACGTCCGATGACTTCGGGACGCGCGGTTCGCCACCCAACCAGCCCGAACTGCTCGACTGGCTGGCAGCGGAATTCATGCGGAGCGGCTGGGATGTGAAGCATCTGGTGCGGGTGCTCACGCGGACGGAAGCCTATCGCCGCAGTTCCATGGAAACGCCGGCCTTGCGCGCGAAGGATCCCTACAATGCTGGCTTCGCCCGCCAAAGCCGCTTCCGGCTGGATGCGGAACTGGTGCGCGACGTGACGCTGGCCACAAGCGGATTGCTGGTGAAGCAACTGGGCGGGCCGAGCGCCCGGCCCAGCCAGCCGGAGGGATACTGGGAAAACGCGAGCAACGCCGAAGGGTTGAAGCCCTGGAACCGGGATCAGGGCGAGAGCCAGTATCGCCGGGGGCTCTACACCTACTGGCGACGGGCCTTCCTGCACCCAAGCCTGGCGGCGTTTGACGCACCCTCCCGAGAAGAGTGCGTGGCGGAACGCACCCGCTCGAACACGCCGCAGCAGGCGCTGGTGCTCCTGAACGATCCCAACCACGTCGAGGCTGCGCGCGCCTTCGCCGCGCGCATCCTGCGCGAGGGCGGCACGGACCGGGAAAGCCGCATCCGGTTTGCCTGCCGGGAGGCGCTATCGCGAGATCCACAGCCAGAGGAGACCGGCCTGCTCGCATCGCTTTACGAAAAGCAGGCGCGGCATTTCGCGGCTGAACCAAAGCTGGCCGAGGCGGTGCTTGAAGTTGGCTCGACGCCCATTCCTAGCGAACTGGCGAAGCTGGAACTGGCGGCGTGGACGGCGGTGGCCAGGGTGGTGCTGAACCTTTACGAAGGCATCACGCGCAACTGACATGAAGACACCCTCGCATGGCGAACTGGTGAACCGGCGGGCCTTTCTCTGTCGAACGGGCGCGACCGTCGGCACGGCCGCGCTGGCCGGCCTGCTGGGTCAGCGGCACTGGCTGACGGCGGCATCCCCGGTTGATGGCCTGCCTAAAGATGCAAAATGGCCGGGTATCGTCCGGCCCGTGCATCACGCCCCGAAGATCAAACGGATCATCCAGCTCTACATGGCGGGCGGGCCGTCGCAGTTGGAGACCTTCGACCACAAGCCGACCCTGGCGAAGCGACACGGCCAGTTGATGCCGAAATTTCTCACCATCGGCCAGCCCAGCGCGCTGCTGCAAGGGGCGCAGGAACTTCGTTGCATGGCACCGCAGTGGGAGCTGAAGCAAGCCGGCCGGTCCGGCCAGTTCATCAGCGAGATCTTCCCGCGGCTGACTGGAGTGGTGGATGAATTGTGCGTGATCCGGTCCATGCACACGGAGGCCATCAACCACGACCCGGCCAACACCTACATGAACACCGGCTCGCTCATCAGCGGGCGGCCCTCCGTGGGGTCCTGGATCAATTACGGCCTCGGGTCCGAGAGCGAGAACCTGCCAGGCTTCATCGTGCTCACCTCGACTGGCAAGCAAGGGAACTTCCAGCCGCTCTCGAACCGGCAGTGGCACAGTGGTTTCCTGCCGGGTGAGTTTCAAGGAGTTCACCTGCGGTCCCAGGGGGAACCGGTGCTCTACGTGAAGAATCCGCCGGGGGTCCCCACCGAGCATCAGCGCGACGTGGTGACCACCGTCCAAGAGATGGACCGGCTGCGCCACCGGGTGGTGGACGACCCGGAGATCATCACGCGGATCGCCCAATATGAGCTGGCCTTCCGCATGCAGACCTCGGTGCCCGGGCTGACGGACCTCAGCTCGGAATCGAAGGCCGTGCTGGATCTTTATGGCGTGAAGCCGGGTGAGGGTTCGTTTGCGGCCAACTGCCTGATCGCGCGACGGCTGGCGGAACGCGGCGTGCGCTATATCCAGCTCTACCACCGGGAGTGGGACCATCACACCTCGGTGAAAGTGAACGTCCAGAAGACCGCCGCCGAAGTGGACCAGGGCATGGCCGGGCTGCTCACGGATCTTAAACGCCTCGGATTACTCCAGGACACGCTGGTCATGTGGAACGGCGAGTTTGGGCGCTCGCCAATGGCCCAGTCGGATGGGCGCGACCACCACCAACGGGGGTTCTCCATCTGGCTGGCAGGCGGAGGCGTGAAGGCCGGATTGAGCTACGGAGCCACGGATGACTTCGGCTACTACGCGGTGAAGGACCCGGTGCACGTCAATGACCTGCATGCGACGGTGCTCCACCTGCTGGGGATTGACCACCGGCGGCTGACGTTCGCGTTTCAGGGGAGAGAATTCCGCCTGACGGATGTGGCGGGTGAGGTGGTGAAGGGGATTTTGGCGTAAGGGAAGCCGAGGCGTGGTAGATGAATGAGGGGACGTATGGGACTGATGGGACGAATGGGGCCGTCCTCAAATCCATTGGCGTCGCGCAAATGCGGATGGGCGGGGAGGAGGCGAAGGTGGGTGGAGGAAGACAAAGTCCAAGGTCCAAGGTCCAAGGTCCAAGGTCCAAGGTCGAAGGTCGAAGGTCCAAAGTCCAACGGCCGGGGCCAGGTCGATAGCCAATCGTCGATAGCCGATAGCCAATCACAGGATGCATTTTGCGAAATGAAGCCAAATTCGAACCACGAATAGACACGAATGAACACGAAGAGGGCAGGAAGAACGGGGAGTGGCACCGCAGAGACGGGACGGACGCAGAGGAGAATTTTACGGAACGAAGCCAATTTGAGGCTGGGTGCCCTGGCGGAACTTGGATCGCGCCGAGCGGGGGCTCGGCGCTCCGGGGAAGACTGGGGAAACCACGAATGGACACTTATGCACACGAATGGGGCGGTGACCGGAGGGCAGGCAGGATGGCTGAATGGCCGAGGCTGCATTTTTCAAAACGAAGCCACTGGGGAACGGACCGGTCACGCTACAGATTGGCGCAAGTTATTTCCAATGAATGAGATACACCAAAAAGAGGCCAGAGCTCACAGGGAGCGGGGGTGGCCTCTTCTTCCAAACGAAGCCAATTTGAGACCACGAAGGAATACGAAGCTGGCAGGAAGGACGGGGTGTGGCACCACAGAGGCGGGACGGCCGCAGAGGGGATTTTGCGGAACGAAGCCAATTTGAGGCTGGGCACCATGGTGGAAATCAGTTCGCGTCAAGCGGGGCCTGGCGGTCTGGCGGGCGAGTTCCGAAGGGTTGTATTTTGCGAAACGAACCCATTAACGAAGGTTGGGCGGCAATGGCTGTTTCTGGGTTGGCGGATGTGGCGGCGGGTCACAGACCTGCGCTCCGGGGACAGTGGGTGGGTGCACCGTGATTTCAGCCGCCAGTTCAACTCTCCTTGCCCGAAATGGCCGGATGGAAAACACTCCCGGCACTGCCATGAACCGTCGCGCTTTTCTCCACACCACCGCCGTCACCGCCCTGGCCATGTCCGCTCCGGCGGCGGAAGCTCCCCGTCGGGTCCGGATTGGTTTCCTCGGGTGCAGTCATTCGCATGGGATGCCGAAGGTGAAGCTGGCGCTGGAGTCGGCGGACTGGGAGTGCGTCGGGGTCTTCGAGCCGGACGCGAAACATCGCGCGACGGCCGAGAAGCTCGGGGCCAAGGCGCTTACGCAGGAGCAGGTGCTGGCGGCGAGCGAGGTGGTGGCGGTGGAGAGCGATGCCATGGGCCGGCACGCGCTGGCGAAGGCGGCGCTGGTCGCGGGCAAGCACATCCACATCGAAAAGCCGCCGACGGTGACGCTCGCGGAGTTCCGCGAGCTGCTCAGCCTGGCCCGCGAGAAGAAGGTGCTCATGCAGATGGGCTACATGTGGCGCTACAACCCCGGCATCAACGCCGCGCTCGAAGCCGCGCGCCAGGGCTGGCTGGGCGATGTGTATTTCGTGCGCGGGGTCATCAACACGAACATCTCGGGCGAGTCCCGGCGGTCGGTGGGCGAGATTGCGGGCGGCACGATGTATGAGCTGGGCTGCCACTTGATTGATCCGCTGGTGCGCCTATTGGGCAAGCACGCGAAGGTGACGCCGGTGCTCCGCCACGATGCTAAGGAGGCGGATGCGGTGGCGGACAATTGCGTGGCGGTGATTGATTTCAAGGGGGCCATCGGAATCATCAGCAGTGCTGCGATGCAGCCGACGGCGGGCGCGCATCGGACGTTCGAGATTCAGGGGACGAACGGGATTGCCATCGTGCGACCACTGGAGCAGCCCGTGCTCACGGTGGAACTGGCGAAGGATGCAGGGCCTTACAAGAAGGGCAGCCAGGTAATCAATTACCCGCCTTACAAGCGGTATGTGAATGAGTTCGCGGAACTGGCTGAGTGCGTCCGCTCAGGCAAGCCGCTGGGCGTGACGCCGGATGAGGATGAACTGGTGCAGGAGACACTGCTGAAGGCGAGCGGGATGCATTGAGAGGAAGGTCGCCCGCGAAACACGCGAATAGACGCGAAAGCAGACAGTGCATGCTGCACTCAGTGTTGGGCGCTCCGCAGTTTCCGGTGGCGAACGGAGCTGGAAATTCCAAGTGTCAAATTCCAAGTGCCAAAGAAGCTCCAAGTCCCAAATTCCAATTGCTCGACGTTCCAGGCCAGCAGGGCTTCTCGGGGCCAATCCTTGGCCAAGTGGCGGGCCGGGCTCGGCTTGCCCGACCACTCGCCAGAGCAGCGCCTTCTTTTGGAATTTGAAGTTTGGCGATTCTTTGGAGCTTGGCACTTGGGATTTGGAACTTCTCCCGGCGCTCCTATCGGCTTGCGGCCCCGTGCGCTTCCCTCTTTAATCCGTCGCGTGACCACGACATTTCGCACCATGAAACGCATTACCTTCCTCAAGTTCACCGCCGCCCTCTGCCTCGCCGCTGCCACCGCCCAGGCCGCCGATGCCTGGAAGCCCGAGCCTGGCTTCATCAGCCTCTACAATGGCAAGGACCTCACGGGCTGGGGCTATCGGGACAAGGATATGAAGCCGGTGGAGACGTTCGACGGGAAGGCCAATGCCAGTGACGAACGTTACACGGCCAAGGGCGAGTCGCTCACGGTCAATCCCTTCACGGACGGCAAGGGTCCCAAGCTGCGCCAGCTCTACAGCACCAAGGAGTTTCCGAAGGACTTCATCCTGAAGCTGGAGTTCCGCGCGGCGGTGAATGCGGACAGCGGCATCTTCCTCCGCAAGCCCCAGCTCCAGTGCCGCGACTATCTGGTGGCGGGCCCCTACAAGCAGCTCACCAAATACAAGGCGCAGGACTGGAATGTCATCGAGGTGGTGGTGAAGGACGGAGTCGCCCACTGCACCTGCAACGGCGAAGTGCTCGAAGCCGCCCTGAAGCTGCCGGCCACGGGACCGATCGGCCTCGAAGCGGACCGGGGGACGATGGAGTATCGGCGGATTCAGATCAAAGAGCTGCCGTGAAGGGTGCAGCGCGGGATTAAGAGCAGGAGTAGGAGCAGGAGGGGCTTCGTGCTGGATGATCCCGCTCCTCTGGGGCATGCCCGCCGGGCAAGCGAGGACGCTTGCGGCACGGCCGGCCGGAGGCCGGCGCTACGTGG
>CAZOCL010000058.1:0-23822 GCA_964578245.1 uncultured Klebsiella sp.
AAACGGAGCGCTACACCGGCGAGGTGGTCTTCATCTACGCCTTCGACGTGGCCTACGACACGGTGCGGCAGCCCGTGAAGGAACTGCTGGGCCAGCCGGTCGCACAGTTCAGCGTGGACGCGAGCAAGCGCAGCCCGCGCCAGCTCTCTTTTTACCGCCCGCAGATGGTCCGCCTGCCCCCACAGGAGCGCATTGGACCGCTCGGGCCGGTGCGCGTCCATCGGACCATCAAGCTCCTGCCCATCGGGGCCATCAGCATCACGGTTCACGTCCCTTTCGATGTGGAGAACCTGAGCGAACTGGTGGTGTTCCATGACCTGCAGTTCAGCAACGGCTCGCTGCACGACGAGGTCAAACGGCTGGCCGAGCAGGTGCGGAACGAGCTCCGGCCGTTTTACATCCGGCCCGTGGAACCGCTGAGCGAGGAGGAGGCTTACACGGTCTTCTGCTTCCAGACGCCGGCCGCGAAGGTCCCGGACTTCCGGGCGGAGGACTGGCTGGCCTGCCACCGCCGTGAGGTCGCTTCGCTGCTCACGCAGGAGCATGACGTGCAGCGGCTGTCCGACCAGGAGGTGGAGGAGTCCACCGGCCGCTTTCTGAGCTATTATCATGGGGACATCGTGGTGGCGGACTGGGATGCGGCCATCCTCGTGGACGATCCCCGCAATTTCCAGGAAACGCTCTACATCATGGAGCTGGCCAACGTGCAGCTCGCCGAACTTGAGGCCTACGACCGGCTGCTGGACGACGCGCTGGAGCGGTCCTACCGCGATCTTTCGCACCAGCCGGCCCAGCGCCGGGCCAAGGACGTCATGCGGGAGCTGCGCGAGATCCGGGTGGACATGACGCGCCTGAGCGACGAGCTGTCGAACATCTCCAAATTCTCCGGCGACTGGCACCTCTCGCGCATCTACCATGCCCTTTCCGCACGTTTTCACCTGGGTGAGTGGCACCGGGGCATTGACGAGAAGCTCCACACGCTGGACAGCCTCTATCAACTGCTCAAGTCCGATCAAAACAACCGCTGGATGCTGATTCTGGAAGTCACCGTGGTCCTGCTCTTCGTGGTGGATCTGGTGCTGCTGTTTGCAGGGAAGAAGTGAGGCTCGCGTTTGGAATCACCGCCTTAAGCTGGCGAGGCGTTCGGTGGTCAAACGGTGCTCCGCGCGCAGCGTATGAAGCCACGCGCCGTTCTACCGGCTGAAGCCGGGACTCCGAACGGGGACTCCGAACGAAACGTCCTTTCTTAGGCCGTCCGGCACCTTGCGGTTGCTTTATCCCCGCTCGTGCGGCAAACATTCCAGCGCAGCTTCCGCCGCACCTCGCTTCCTGTGGCGATGTCCTCCCCGCAGGAACCGAGCGGCGCACGCTTGAACACGTGAGGAACTGCATTGTCTGTGTCGGCATGAATGGAATCCGGTCATTTTCCTTCCCGCGCCGCCGCGTGGCGGGCCTGGTGCTTGCGCTCGGGGCCGCGGCCCTGCTTGCCGTAGGCGCGCAAACGGTGGATGTGCGGCGTGATGCCACGGTCAGCGCCGTCGAACGCGCCATGCCCAGCGTCGTCAACATTGCCACCACCACCGTCGTGGACAGCACTGATCCCTACTTCCGCTGGCGCGCGGAGTTCTTCGGCTACCGCGTGGTCCCGCAGATGCAGGAAGTGCCTTCGAGCGTCGGCTCGGGGGTGATCATGGACGAGAGCGGCTACGTGCTGACGAACGAGCACGTGGTCAAAGGCGCGAACCGCATCTGGGTCAAGCTCATGGACGGTCGTGAGCTGGAGGCTGAGCGCGTGACCGGCACCACCAAGACCGATGTGGCCCTGCTCAAGATCAAGGCCAAGGAGACTGACAAGTTCACCCCGGTCCGGTTTGCCACGGACGATGATTTGCTGCTGGGTGAAACGGTCATCACGCTGGGCAATCCCTTCGGTCTCGGCGGCTCGGTGAGCAAAGGCATCCTCAGTTCCAAGTCCCGCCGCCCGGCGCGCGATGACAGCCCGCTCGACGTCGCGGACTGGCTGCAGACCGATGCAGCCATCAACCCCGGCAACTCCGGCGGCCCGCTCATCAATGTGCGCGGCGAACTGATTGGGCTGAATGTGGCCGTCTATCGCGAGGGTCACGGCATCGGCTTCGCCATCCCCATCAAGCGCGTGAACGAGGCGCTCTCGCGCTACTTCACGCCGGAGGGCACCAAGGCGTTGTGGTTCGGCGCGCGGGTCCGCTCCGGGGCCAGCCTGCTGGAAGTGACCACGGTGGAAGCCGGCAGCCCGGCGGACAAAGGCGGCCTGAAGGTAGGCGACACCATTCTGCAAGTCGCCGGCAAGACCCCGCGCAATTTCATCGAGTTCATGCGCGAGTTGAACGCCTCCGGCTCGGAGAAGCCGGTGTCGCTGTTGATTCGTCGCGCTGGGGCGCAGCAGACCCTGTCGGTGCAGCTCACTCCCGAGCGTGATTTCTTCAACGCCGACCTCGTGCGGCAAAAGCTCGGCGCAAAAGTGTCTGAATTGACTCGCGAACTGGCCGCCAGCATGGGCTTCCCGTTTTTCGGCGGGTTCGTCATCACCGACGTGGACAAGGACTCGCCCGCAGCCGAGGCCAAGCTGGAGAAGTTCTTTGTCCTGCAAGGGGTGGACAACCAGCCCGTGCGCGATCTGGTGGAACTGGGCCGGGTGCTCCACGCGAAGCGCACAGGCGACACGGTGCGGCTGAACCTGGTCGCCCCGCCCAAGCGTGGGAGCTTCGGCGGCTTCCGTGAGGGCAGCGTGCCGGTGAAACTGAAATGAGCGCCTCGCCCATCGCTGTGACACCAGAGCCGCCTTACTACGCGGTCATCTTTACCTCCACGCGGACGGAGGGCGAACGCGGCTATGGAACGATGGCGGAGAAGATGGTCCAGCTCGCGGCGCAGCAGCCTGGTTTCTTGGGGGTCGAAAGTGTGCGCGGTGCGGACGGCGCAGGGATCACCGTTTCCTATTGGGAGAGCGAGCAGGCCATCGCCAGTTGGAAACAGCACGGCGAGCATCAAATCGCGCAGCGGCTGGGCCGCGACGTCTGGTATGCCGGCTTTGCGCTTCGGGTGGCCAGAGTGGAACGCGCCAGTCTTGTAAGCCAGGCGGAAGGATCCGCCGCATGAGCGCCACACCGATGATCGAGGTGGAGAACCTCACCAAGCGTTACGGTGGCCGCGCAGCAGTGCGTGACCTGACCTTCACCGTCAAGCGGGGTGAGATCGTCGGCTTCCTCGGGCAGAACGGCGCGGGCAAGACGACCACCATGCGGATGCTCGCGTGCTTCATGCCGGCCACTTCGGGCACGGCGCGCGTGGCGGGCTTCGATGTGTTCACACAGGCGGACGAGGTGCGCCGCCGCATCGGCTACATGCCCGAGGGCAACCCGCTCCATATTGACATGCGCGTGCGGGAATACCTGAAGTTCCGCGCCCGACTAAAAGGCCTGAGTGTCAACCGCAGCCGCGAGCGGGTGGACATCGTCACCGAGCAATGCGGCCTGGGCGACGTGGCCAACCGCGTCATCGGCACGCTCTCCGGCGGCTACCGGCAGCGCGTCGGACTCGCGGACGCGCTGGTGCATGAGCCGGAACTCATCATCCTCGACGAGCCGACCAAAAACCTCGACGCCCACCTCACGCGCACGGTGCGGCAGCTCATCAAGGACGTAAGCAAGGACCGCACGGTCTTCATCTCCTCGCACCTGCTGCCCGAAGTGGAACTGACCTGCACGCGGGTCATCATCATCCATCAGGGTGCCATCCGGGAGAGCGGCACCATGGACGAATTGCAGCGCAAGATGAGTGCGGGCCAGCAGGTCATCGCCGAGCTGTGCGCGCCCGTGCCCGACTTGCGCGAGGCCTGGGAGCACATGGCCGAGGTCGAGCACTTCGACATCGCCGCCGCCGAAGGCAATTTTCACCGCTGCTCACTCACGCCCCGTGCCGGCGTGGACCTGCGTCCCCAAATCTTCGACCTGGCCAAGGCGCGCGGCTGGCAGCTCCGCGAACTGACCCGGGCGCGCCATTCGCTGGAGGACATCTTCATGCACGTGACCAAGCGCGATCAGGAGGAGAACTAAATGGCCAAATTCCAAGTTCCAAATCCCAAACAATTTCCAAGCTCCAAGCTCCAACCGGTGTATGAAGCCGGCGCCTTGATCGGGACTTGGGATTTGGAATTTGTTTGGAATTTGAAGCTTGGAGCTTGGAGCTTCTGACGATGCAACCCTTCCTCACCCTCGTCCGCCGCGAACTGGGCGGTTGCTATGTCTCCCTGATCGGCTACGTGATCGTGGCCGCGGTGCAGTTCCTGCTCGGCTTGAGCTTCATCATCGTGCTGCGGGCGCTGGTCAACAAGCCCTTCGACATCCCGGTGACGGAGGCGTTCTTCAACAACGGCCTGTTCTGGCTCGTGATGCTGCTCGCGCCGCCCATCATCACCATGCGCACCTTCGCCCATGAGAAGTTCTCCGGCACCTACGAGACGCTGATGACCACGCCGGTCAGCGACCTCCAGGTCGTGCTGGCCAAGTTCACCGGCGCGCTGTTCTTCTTCATGTCCGCGTGGCTGCCGCTGCTGGCGTATCCGTTCCTGCTCAAGCGCTTTTCCGTGGACCTCTCGGTGGTGGACCGCGGCGCGGTGGGCGGCACGTTCGTCGGCATCTTCCTCTTCGGCGCACTCTACATCTCGCTGGGCTGTTTCGCCTCGGCGCTCACGCGCAGCCAGATCGTCGCGGCGATGAACGCCTTTGTAATCGGCCTCGGCCTGTTCCTCCTGAGCTACCTCACCTTCATTATCCCGCCCAACCCCGGCTGGCAGTCGGTCGTGCTTCAGCACGTCTCAATGATCGAGCACATGAAGGACTTCACCCGCGGCATCGTGGACACGCGGCAGGTGGTCTTCTACGTGAGCCTGACGTCGTTGTTTCTGTTCCTGACCTTGAAGGTCGTGGAGAGCCGGAGGTGGAGATGAAAAGCGGAGTCCAAAGTCCAATGGTCCAAAGTCCTAAGTCGAACCGGTGCTCCGCAGCCACCGGGTCACGATGCATGACTTTGGACTTTGGACTTTGGACTTTGGACCTTGGACCCTGCGATTGAATGCCTGAAGACCCCGACAATCCCACGCCCAGCTTTTCCTCCGCGCGCCGGTTTGGCACGGGGTTTGGCGTGCTGGTCGGCGTCGTCGCCTTTGTCGCCATCGTGCTGATGGTGAACTTTCTGGGCACGCGCCACTTCACCCGCGGGACCCTCTCGGTGGACCGCGTGCCGCCCCTGGCAACGGTCACGCTCCAGGTGCTGGGCGTGCTCACCAACGATCTGCAAGTCACCCTCTTTTTCGACCCGGACGAAACGCTCTATTCGCACATTCTCCTCACGCTCCGCCAATACGCCGACGCCAGCCCACGGGTGAAGATCACCACAGTCAATTACCTCACCGAACCGGCGAAGGCCGAGCAGGTGAAGACAGCCTACAAGCTGCCACCCGGCACCAAGGACGTCGTCATCTTCTCGCTCAACGGTCGCAGCCGGGTGGTCCGCCAGGGCGAGCTTTCCGAATACGACACGAGCAAACTGCTCTCTCAAGAGAGCAAAACCGTGAAGCGCAAGTCCTTCAGCGGGGAGTCATTCTTCACCTCCGCCATTTACAGCCTCGTCGAGACCCGCCGCCCAACGGTGTATTTCATGGTCGGGCACGACGAGCATGACCCGTCGGTCTCCGCCACACAGACGGGCTACGGCAAACTGACCATGCTGCTCCAGGCGAACAACATGGACACCATGCAACTGCCCCTGCTGGGCACCAACGAGGTGCCGTCCGATTGCAGCCTGCTGATCATCGGCGGCCCGAAGACGCCCTTCAACGGCACCCAGCGCGAGAAGCTCAACCGCTATCTCAACCAGGGCGGACGCGCACTGCTGCTCCTGCACGCCGGCAGCAACCACGAACTGGAGCCGCTGCTCGAACAGTGGGGCGTGGACCTCGGCGACAACGTCGTCACCGACGCCGTCGGCGATCGCTCCGAAAGCCACCTCACACTCAACAACTTCGGCGATCACGAGATCGTGAAGCCCTTCGGGGCGACGCAGAACGGCCTCGTGGTCGCTCCGCCGCGCTCCGTCTCGTCCCGTGCCATCGGGCCGGGGTCCGACGCTCCCCAGGTGCGCCCGCTCGTCAGCACGTCCCCGCGTGGCCAGGCGATTTCCGATTACCGGGGCAGCCGTCAGTTCGACCTGAAACGCGACCGGCAGGGAGAGATTCCGGTGGCCGTGGCTGTCGAGCGCGGCGGCCTGCGCAGCGTGGCAGGCGGGTCCACGCGCATGGTGATCGTGGGGGACTCGTATTTTCTCGGAAACCTGATGATCGACAACTCGGTGAACCGGGACTTCGCGGGCAACGCGATCAACTGGCTAGTGGACCGGCCCCGGCTCGTGGGCATCGCGCCCCGTCCAGCCCGCGAGTATCTTTTCCAGATGTCCGACTCGCAGCTCCAGTCCGTGCAGTGGATACTGCTGCTGGGCGTGCCGGGCGGGGTGCTGGCGGTCGGCCTGCTAGTCTGGTTCCGGCGGCAAATGTGACCGGTCAATGACGTGAACTCCTCGCAGACAAAATGGCTGGTCGGGCTCGCGCTCGCGCTGCTGACGTTCATCGTGGTCTTTGAACTGCGCCAGCAGGGCGGGCCGCCGCCGTCTCCAGCCACGGGACAACTGGTGCCGGGCCTGCGCGCTGCCACGGTGACGCGCGTGGAGTTCACCCGCTCCAACCAGACCTTCCGCGCCGATTACGTGGCCAACCAGTGGCGGCTTACCGCACCGCTGGCGTATCCCGCCAACGCGCTGCTGTTGCGAACCTTCCTCGACGTGTGCGCCCGGCTCCGGCCCCAGCTCCTCATTCCCACCGCGCAGTCCAAGTCGCCCGCCGAGTTCGGCCTCCAGCCGCCCCAGGCCACGTTTATATTCCATCAGGGCGGCAGCCGGATCGAGTTGCGCATCGGTTCGCGCACGCCGGTCAACAACCAGCTCTATGTCCAGGTGGCGGGGGCCGACCAGGTCGCCGTGACGGACGCGAACCTGCTGGAATTCCTGCCGCGCACCCCGGACGACTGGCGGGACCGCTCGCTGATTTCGCTCACGGGCGTGAAGTTTGACCGCCTGCGCGTCCGCACCGGCACACGCGATCTCCTGCTGGAGCGCGAGACGACCAACCAGCTCTGGCGCATCACGTTGCCCACGCCGCCGAAGCGCGCCAACACGCCGCGCATTGAGCGGCTCGTGGCCGACCTCCAGCAGTGGCCGGTGAAGGAATTTGTGAGTGACGACCCGCGCGCGGACCTGGAGACCTTCGGGCTGCTGACGCCGGAATCGGAGCTGGCCTTCGCCCAGGGCACCAACGACGCGCTGGTGGTGCAGTTCGGTCGCAGCCCGACCAACCAGCCGGAGTTCGTCTATGCCCGCAGCCTGGCCACCACGAACATCATGCTGGTCCCGCACGACCTGCTCGACCAGTTGCGGGCGGACTACTGGAACTTCTCCGAACACCGGCTGCTGGACGCGCTCCCGGCCGACGCAGTGAACACGCTCACCGTGCAGGGTCGCGAAACTTTCTCCCTGCGCCAGATGACCAACGCAGCCACCAATCTGGTCTGGATCGCGGACGATCCGGCGAAAACCACCATGGATCCGGAGCTGATGCAGGGCTTCCTGGCCAGCCTGGTCACGCTGGAAGCGGTGGAACTGGCGAAGGAGGTCGTCACCGACTTCGCGCCCTACGGCCTCGCCACGCCCGCCCGGAGCATCAGCCTGTCGCGGTCCTTCACCAACGCCGGCGGCCTGCTCACCAACGTGCTCGTGGCCCGGCTCGATTTCGGAACCGGTCCGGTGGACCGCGTGTTTGCGCGCCGGCAGGATGAGAACTCTGTCTATGTCGTGCCGCGTGGTGACGTGGACCGGCTCGCCTGGTCGTTGCACGAGATTCAAGACCGGACTGTCTGGAATTTCACCTCCAACCAGGTGACGGCGGTCACCGTCGAGTTCGATGGCCGGACGCGCCGGCTGACCCGGTCCGCCAACGGCCGCTGGCTGGAGGGCGCGGAAGCGGCGGACGACCTGCGGAACCTGGCCATGGAAGAAACCATGTTCCGCCTGGGCCGGTTGCGCGCGGAGCGCTGGACCTATCTCGGCGTGGACCGGCTGCCCATCTATGGCGTGTCGGACCAGAGTCATCGCGTGGCCATTGAACTGGCCGGGACCCCCGCGAAAACCAATTCGATCATCTTCGGCATCAGCCCCGCCCGGCGCAACCCCTACGCCGCCATCACGGACCCGCGCAGCGGGCAGCCGCTCGTGTTTGAGTTTCCGCGTTTGCTCTATCTGGATTACGTTATGCCGTATCTGGGCCGCTAGCGAACTGCCGACGATGTGGATGCCAAGACCGACAAGCCAAAACGCTGGACCTTCTGGCGCGTGTGCCGGGTCAGTTTCCGCTGCGTCCGCATCCTGGTGTGGCTGATCTTGCTGGCGGCGCTCTCCCTGTTCCTGTGGTTCAACCAGGTCGGCGTGCCGGACTTCATCAAGCACCCGGTGCTGGCGGAGTTGAAGGCCCGGGGGCTGGAGGTCGAATTTCAACGGCTGCGGTGGCAGTGGTTTCGCGGGCTGGTCGCGGAGGGGATTGACGTGGAAAAGTCCGGCGAGACGGGCGGGCCGCATTTCTCCGTGGCCGAGGTGGAGGTGCAGCTTGACCCGGAAGCGCTGCGCAACTTCCGCTTTATTGTCAGTGGCATCGCCTTGCGTCAGGCCGATTTCACCTGGACCGTGGCACCCTCAAACCTCCCCCCGCGCACGCTCACCATTACCAACCTTTCGACCGCGGTGAACTTCCTGCCGGGCGATGTGTGGGAACTGCCCCAGCTCACGGCCACCGTGCAGGGCATCCAGATGAAGGTCAGCGCCGTGGTGACCAATGCCACCGCACTGCGCAAGCGTCCCTCCAAGACCGCCGGGCCCACGACCACGCCGGCGGCTCCAGACAAGGCGGGCGGGGAAGCCATTCTCCACCAGGTGCTCAGCGAGCTGGCCCGGGTGCAGTTCGCCTCGCCTCCGGAAATTGAGCTGGCCCTGCGTGCCGATGCCCGGCTGGAACGCGGCCTGCAGGCCGACCTGAAGGTCAAGGCGCTGGACGTCCGCACGCCCTGGGGCGGAGGGCGCAACGCCGCCTTCACCGCCAAAATCGTCCAGCCGCCTGGCACCAACGGAGCGGCCAGCGCGGATTTCCGCCTGGAGGCGGAACGCCTGCGGACCACCAACGTCGCCGTCAGCGCGGAGCACCTGCTGCTCACGGCCCGCCTCAACCGCCTCTCCGCCGGCACGAACGACTGGGACGCGGCCTGGGAGGTCACCCTGCGCGACGGCAAAACCAAGTGGGCGGAAGCGGCCACCTTCCGGCTCGGTGGCCAGACCGCACCGCGCCCGCTGGCCCCGGACGAACTGCGCGCGAGCCTGACGCTGCACACGACCGCCTTGAAGTCCGAGTGGGTGCAACTGGCCGAAGGCCGTTTGTCTGGCCATGTGAACTTCGCTCCCGCGCGGAAGGAACTGCTCGCCGCCGATGCCGAGGTGCAGGTCACCACTCCCAAGACCAAGTGGGGCGAGGCGAAACAGGTCCGCGTATCGGCGAAAGTTGTTCACGCCGGGTCGAAGCCCGGTGCTTCAGCCGAGTGGGGCTTCTGGACGAACCTCGCGCCGTGGCAGGTGGAAACGACTGTTTCACTCGACGGCGTAAAGTCCGACTTCAAGCCCATCGAAGTCGGCAAACTTGGCTTGAGCGCAACCTGGCAGACCCCGCGGCTCAGCGTCACCAACCTGCATGCCGAACTCTACGGCGGCGCACTCGATGCCAGCGCCCACCTGAACGTGGCCACCCGGCAGACCGCTGCAACCGCGCAGCTCGACTTCGATGTGTATCGCATCCAGCACCTGTTCCACACGAACACTCAGCGGGAGCTGTCGCGGTTTGCCTTCGCCACGCCGCCGAAGGCCCGGGCCGGAGTGGCCGTGGAACTGCCGGCATGGACGAACCGCGAACCCGACTGGAAAGTGGTGGGCGAGTCCGTTTCATTGGCGGCCCGACTCGAAGCGGGGAGTGGTTCCTACCGGGGGGCAACGTTCCAGGAGGGCAACACCGACTTGACCCTCACCAACGGTGTCCTGCGTCTGCCCAACCTCTGGGCCCGTCGGCCGGAGGGCGAAGTGCGCCTGGCCTACATGGTCAATCCCCGCACCCGGCAGTATCACTGGGCCGGGCGCGCGCAGGGTTTCCCGCAGGCCATCGAGCCATTGCTGGAGCGGCCTGAGGAAAAGCGCATCCTGACGAATTTCACCTTCACCGCCGTCCCCCCCACGGTGGAGGGCGAGGTCTGGGGCCGCTGGCGCGCACGGGAAGAGACCGGTTTCCGCGCGACCTTGTGGGCCACGAACTTCACGTTGCGCGGGGAGCAGGTGGACGTGCTCAACGGGAGCGTGGGATTCACCAACGACATGTTCGCCATCTCGGACGTGTATGCGCGATGCGGGACCGGTGTGGTCACCACGCCGGACGTGCGCATCGACGCACGGCTCCAGCGGCTGTGGGTCACGAACGCGCACAGCACGCTGGACCCGTATGCCTTTACCCGCATCATCGGTCCACAGACGGCCAAGGCGATCCTGCCCTATCAGTTCAGCAACGCGCCGGCGGTCCGGGTCCACGGCTCGGTGCCGTTTCGCGAGGCTGAGAGCACCGACCTGCACTTCGACATCGAGGGCGGGCCGTTCCGGTGGTCGTTCTTCCACCTGCCGCAGGTGCGCGGCTCGATCCACTGGGTCACGAACCACCTCATCATCACGAACCTGGTCGGCGCGTTCCATGGCGGCGGGATTCATGGCGGACTGAACTTCAACTTCGTGGCCCGGCACAGCGCGGACTTTGGTTTCAACCTCGCCTTCACCAACGCCAGCCTGCCCGGCTTCATCGCCAACCTGAGCGGCAAGACCAACAAGCTGGAAGGCATCGTGGCAGGGACGGTCGTCGTCACGAATGCCAACACAACCAACTGGCAGAGCTGGCAGGGTTACGGCGACGTGAAGCTCAACGATGGCTTTCTCTGGGAAATTCCAATCTTCGGCCTGTTCTCTCCGGTGCTGAACGCCATCAGCAAGGACCTGGGCAGCAGCCGGGCCAAGGACGCCAAAGGGACGTTCATCCTGACCAACAGCGTCATCTACACCAAGGATCTGGAAATCCACTCGCCACCCGCGCGGCTGCATTATGACGGCACGGTGGACTTCGCGGGGCATGTGAATGCGAACGTGGAGGCCGAGATGTTTCGCGACACCTTCCTGCTCGGTCCGCTGTTGAGCTTCCTCACCACGCCGGTGACCAAGGTTTTCGAATACAAGGTGACCGGTTCGCTCAGCAACCCGAAGAGCGAGCCGCGCTACATCCCGAAGTTTCTCCTGCTGCCGCTGCGACCCTTCCAGACCATCCGCGAGTTCCTCGCGCCGGACAAGCCGGCGCCGCCGAAGCCTTGAAAACGCCCCGTAGCGCCGGCATGCAGAAATCGTATGCGCACCCCTTGACAAGCGCGCCGGCGTGTGCGAACTGCTCCGTCGTCTGAAGTATGCAGCCGAAGTCGGACCGCCTTCCTGCGGGCCGACGCGGGGAACCCAAATTCCCGGTGGTATCCGGGACGGGGCGCACGGCGTGCGGGGTAACAACCGCCGCCCAGGTCACTTCCAGGACCGAGCCCGTCAGCTAACCTCGCAGGCAATTGGAAGGGCGTTCCTCTAGGACCGCAGGTCGCGGCACCCACGAACTCCCCGTGTAGCAAACCCGCGTCGCGCTGGGGCGCGATGGGGATTGGTGCGGCGTGTGCCTGCGAGCGGCGAAGTCCTTTCCGTCGCCGCGGCTTCATACCCAACCCTCTCCGTCTGCCCTGGCGCGGCGCTCCAATGCAGTGTGTTGTTATGAAACGGATCATTGTGTTTGTGATGGCCGCCGCCACGTTGTGGACGGTGGAGAACTGGTGGCTCAGCACGCGGCAGGCCGACACGGCCACCACGCTCGCCCTCGCCCAAATGTCGGGTGGCAACTCGCCGGCACGGGAGCTGCGAAGCTTCCAGGCCAAAAAGGATGCGCTGCATATTGGCGTGGGCCTGCTCACGCTGGGGCTGGCCTGGGCCTGCTTCGGCCCTTGGCTCCGGACGGCCTGGAGCAAGGGCCAGGAGCGGCTGACCCGGACGGCGGCGCTGCTGGCGGCCACGACTTTGGCACTAGCCGGCACCGGCTGCCTCAAGACCTACGACCGGCCCGAATACGTGGAGATCGACACCTCGGAAACCGGCTTCCTCATCCCGCTCGAAGGCGAGACCGCCACGCAGCAGAAGTTCCAGAGCGAGGATTACCTGCGCGAGCGCAAGGTAGCCGCCAAGCGCGTGCAGCTCACCCACCGCTGGTCTCAGGAGGGCCGTTATGAAAATGAGGGCCGCTGGATCCCCACCGTGCGCCTGGTGAAAGTAAACCGCTCGCCGATCACCCGGGAATGGACGACCGCTGAGACGGCGGGGGTCGGCGGACGCACGCACCGGACCGACCGGGCGATCTGGATCGAAAGCGCCGACAGTGTGGGCTTTAGCATGGGCTTCACCTGCACGGCCTTCATTGCCGAGGAGGATGCCGCAAAATTCCTCTACTGGTATCCCAGCGGGGCGCTCTCCAACGTCATGGACCAGGAAGTTCGCGGCCGCATCCAGCAGGTCGCCGCCGAGGTCGCCGCGCGCTACCCGCTCGACCAGCTCCGCTCCAGGAAACAGGAGATCGCCGATGCGGTGAGAAAAGACGTCACCACCTTCTTCACCACGCGCGGGGTCACCATCACCACCGTCGGCATGTTCGGCGGCATGACCTACGAGAACCCGGAGATTCAAAAATCCATCGATCAGACCTTCATCGCGCAGCAGCTCAAAGTCGTCTCCGAGGCCAAGTTCGACGCGCAGAAAAAAGAGAACGAACGTATCGAGCTGGAAGCGAACGCCACCGCCGAGAAAGTCCGGCGCGAGGCCATGGGGCTGGCGGACGCCCGCAAGACGGCCGCGTCCGGCGAGGCCGAGGCGATCCGCGAAGTCAGCCGCGCGCTGGCGGAGGCGCAGCAGAACCCGCTGCTCCTGCAGATCCGCCAGCTCGAAATCGAGAAGGCGCGCGTGGAACGCTGGGACGGCCGGTATCCGACCTGGTTCTTCGGCGCGGGCGCTCCCCCACCGGGTCTGATCGTGCAGGCCACGCCCCCGGGCACGCCGACGGAAAAGTAGCCTCCGGCCCGGCGGACCGCTGTGGTCCGCCGGGCCCATGTATTTTTGATCATGCCCAAATCACAAGCCTTCGCCGCCCTCTGGTCCCGGTCGGTAAAGGTAATCACAGCGACCGTCCTGATGGTCCTGGCCGGCATGACAGTCGGGAGCTGGCTCATGCCCGCAAAAACACCAGCGTCTGCTCGCTGGATGCTCTGGCTGACCCCGGGCCTTATCCTGATGGGCACCCTGCCCTTCGTCGTGCGGGGCTACCTCGTGGGCGAACACGAGCTGACCATTATTCGCCTCGGCTGGCGCAACCGCATTCCCTTCGCGGACATTGTCTCCGCCGAGGCAGATCCATCCGCGATGAACGGCTCCTTGCGGGTCTTCGGCTCTGGCGGGTTGTTCGGCTTCTTCGGCTGGTTCTGGAACCGTCGGCTGGGTCGTTACCGTGCCTATTGCACTGACTTGAGCCACAGCGTCGTGGTCCAGCTGCGCGAGGGCCACATCGTCCTCTCGCCCGATGACCCGGCGCAGTTCGTGGCGGAGCTGCAGGCTCGTCTGGCCACACGTAAGTGAAATCGCGCGGACGGTGAAGGATGCCGCGCCGGCAGCGTCCATGTTTCGTTATCACCCGCCTGGGTCGGCACGGTCGCCGTCCGGCCGGCTGACTTAAAATGAAACAAGCCGCGAGAATTCACAGCTGGCTGGCCGGTCTTTGCATCCTTGGACCGCTGTCCATCGCCACGGCCGCCACGCCGGAGGAAGGTGTCGCGTTCTTCGAGAAACGCGTGCGCCCGGTGCTCGTCGAGCATTGCTACGAATGCCACAGCTTCAGTGCGAAGAAGGCCAAGGGCGGCCTGCGCCTCGACTCGCGTGAAGGCTGGGTGAAGGGCGGCGATTCCGGTCCGGCCATCCTGCCCGGCAAGCCCGACGACAGCCTCTTCATCAAGGGCATCCGTCACTGGGACAAGGATTTCAAGATGCCGCCCGAGAAGCCGCTCGTGCCGGCGCAAGTGGCGGATCTGATCGAATGGGTGAAGCTCGGTGCGCCCGACCCGCGCACGAACGCGCCGGTGCTTGCAACCGCCCCGGCCACCAAGCCCGCCTACGGCATCAGCATCGAAGAAGGCCGCAAGCACTGGGCCTACCAGCCGGTGAAGCCGCAACCCCTCCCGAAGCTCAAGGACAAGGCCTGGCCGAGCAACGAGCTGGACCATTTCACGCTCGCCCGGATGGAAAAGGCCGGGGTCGCGCCCGTGCCTGATGCCGACCCGCGCACCGTGATTCGCCGCCTCACCTTCGATCTCATCGGCCTGCCGCCGACAGCGGCGGAGGTGGAGGCGTTCGTGAAGGACTGCTCTGCAACCGGCAATCGACAATCGGCAATCGGCAATGCCGTTGACCGCCTGCTCGCCTCCCCGCACTACGGCGAACGCTGGGGCCGGCACTGGCTGGATGTGGTCCGTTACGCCGACACCTGCGGCAATGCTTCCGACTATCCCGTCCCGCAGGCTTACAAGTATCGCAACTACGTGATCAAGGCCTTCAACGAGGACAAGCCTTACGACCGTTTCATCCGCGAGCAGCTCGCCGGTGATTTGCTCAACGCCAAACTCGAAACTCCCAACCCGGAACTCCTCATCGCTCCGGGCTACCTCGCCATCGCGCGTCATTTCGGCGGCGGCAAGGGCGAGACGCACCTGACCATTGAGGACAGCATCGAGAACATGGGCCGTGCCTTCCTCGGCCTCTCGCTCAGTTGCGCGCGTTGTCATGATCACAAGTTCGACCCCATCCCCGCCACCGATTACTACGCGCTCTACGGCATCTTCAGCAGCACCACCTACCCGCACCCCGGCAGCGAAGGCATGAACCGACCCAAGGACCTCATCCCGCTCACGCCCAAGGCCGAGCTCGAAGCCGCCACCAAGAAGTGGAAAGACCAGATCGCCGCCCTCGACGCTGAAATTAAGCAGGCCGAGCAGGCCAAGGCCGCGGCAGACAAGCTCACGGACGCCGCCGAAAAGAAGACCAAGGGAGCCGAGGCCACTGCCGCCATCACCGCCGCCAAGGCCAAGCAGAAACAGCTCAGCGAGACCGTCCCCTACGAACTCGCCTACGCCGTCGCCGACAGCAAGCCGGCCAATGCCCGCCTGCATGTCCGGGGCGACCCGACGCGCCTCGGCGAGGAAGTCCCGCGCCACTTCATCCAGGTGCTCGGCGGCCAGCCGCTGCCGAAGGATTGCGGCAATAGCGGCCGGCTCGACCTTGCGAACTGGATTACGGACGCCACCAACCCCCTGACCGCCCGCGTGCTCGTGAACCGCCTCTGGCAGCATCATTTTGGTCGCGGCCTCGTCGCGACGCCCAACGACTTCGGCACGCGCGGCCAGGCCCCGACGAATCCCGAGCTGCTGGACTTCCTCGCGCAGAAATTCATGGCGAGCGGCTGGTCGGTAAAGGCCATGCACCGGCTCATGCTCACCTCCCGCACCTGGCAGCTTGCGAGCGGGGCCGAGTTTGCCCCGGCGAATATTGCCTCCGCTGAAAAACGCACCGGGCTGGCTTCCTTGTTCTCCGGCGGCAAGACCTCCGTCTCACCCACCGAACTGTTCGCGAAGAACTCGGTAAAGGATCCAAACAACGTGCTCTGGTGGCGCGCGGACCGCCGCCGCCTGGATGCCGAATCCATCCGCGACGCGCTGCTCTATGTCAGTGGCGACTTGGATGAATCAGTGGGCGGCGCGCATCCGTTCCCGCCGGTCCACACCTGGGGCTTCACGCAGCACAACCAGTTCTTCGCCGTGTATGACAACCGTCAGCGCACGGTCTATCAGATGCAGCAGCGCCTGCGGAAGCATCCCTTCCTCGCGCTCTTCGACGGCGCGGACCCGAACTCCAGCACCGCCACGCGCGAGCCGAGCACCACGCCGCTGCAGTCGCTCTTCATGATGAACGACAAGTTCGCGCACGAAGAGGCCGCGAAGTTTGCCGCGCGCGTGCAGCAGGGTGAACCCGATGAAGCCCGCCAGATCGCCCGCGCTTTCCTCGCGCTCTACGCCCGCCCACCGCAACCGGATGAATTGCGCATGGCCACCGATTACCTCGCGTCGCTCCGGGAGAAACTCGCCGCGAGGAAGCTCCCCGCTGATCAAGCCTGGCCCAGCCTCAGCCGCGCACTGCTCGGGGCGAATGAGTTTTTGTATGTGGATTGAAGCGTGAGCGGTCATCGCCTTCCCTTCACCGCCCCGGCTTTGGCAGCCTCCCGCCATGCATTTCCGTGTTCTGGAAGGGAAAGAACCGCGCCCGGTGGAACTGATGTTTGGTCGTGAAACCGACTTGAACCTCCTGCGCGAATGGCGGCTCCCACCCAGACTCCGTCGTCACGAACCCGCCCGTGACGCCGTGGACTTCGCTCGCCTCGCCACCAAACGCTGGCGCTACTACCGTCAGAACGAACACACCGTTACCCGCGCTTTGGAACTGCGCGACGCGTGTGCCCGCCTGTCCAGCGAGGAACTGGCCTTTCTCCTGCTGGCCCGAGCCGAGTGGAGCACCCGTTCCCCCATCCTGGGACTCGCCCATTGCCGCCGGACTTGTTGCGGCCACGTCTTCCTCGACTTTCTCTCCGTCCACCCGCGCATTGTTGCCCAGCAGCAGCCGATCATCAAAGGCGTGGGGCCGGGATTCTCTACGGCCTGTGCGAAATTGCCGGACGATGCGGTGTCCCGCTCGTCTGGGGCGAAACAACGGCCAACTCCGTCTCGTTCTACCGCAAGGTGCTTGGGGGCGCTCCCCTGCTGGACAACCTCACGATCACCGGCCCGCTCCTCGAACACTGCCGGCGGGAATACGCCCGCGTGAAGATTCCTTGAAGCATCCCGCAGATTCGCCGATGCTGACGACATGAAAGAATCCAAAGCGGAACTGGTGAAGCGCTTGGAGAAGGTCTTTGCCGTGGAAGATGACTTCCCCGGTTATCTGGGCAACCCGCGCAGCCTTGGCATCACGCTTCCCTCTATGCGCCGGAAAACCGCCGCTCGCCGCCGGAAGTCGTCCGCCCGCCGGACTCCTGTTTCTTCGGTTCATTGAGCTTTCATTGGGGTTGCCAGCACGGCCAGAGCCCGCCCGCAAGCCGATGAAACGCTCACTGAAATACACCCTGTTGAGCGGGTTTCTCCTTCTTCTGGGCTTCGCAGTTTATGGTTTTTTCATCTACCCGCGGGTTTGGTATCCACTGACACGACGCGAGTCGCTCAGGATTCTGACGCAAGCGAAGGGAACCAATGAACTCGCTCAATCGGTCGGGCATTACGGACTAATGATGCATCTGACCAATGGTGGCTGGATTGCGATTCGCTACCGCGACATGCACCGCGGCTTCTTTGCATCTTGCGCTGTCGCAAGGGACAACGAAGGCAATTGGTTTGAAAGCGACCGTCATTTCTGCGGGAGTCTATCGTTTTGGCCGCGCTTCAAGGAGACCGAGGCTACTGAGAAGGAGATGCGAGAAAAGTATCCCGACCTCTACACCAACAAGGTGTCCCGAGCGGAGTCGGATAACGGAATGTTCCCGTCCCACCACGAAATGATGGCCATCGAGGCTGCGACTAACATGGTGGCAGCACGAGAGGCGCTACGAACAATCGGCTTCAAACCACTCCTCAAATAATGCCCGCATTCCTCTCGCCCAATGACTCTCAAATTCTAGTGCGCCCTGACGAAGCGCGAACTGAAGTCCCGCCCTTACAGGGCCGACGGTCTTATCCGCCAAGCCACCCGGGGCTTCACCCCGGGCTGTCACCGGGCGGCCTTTCAGGCCTTATCGCTGCGGGCGTCTTCGTGTTTGCCTTCCTAGCGCTCTCGCTCGCCCACGCGGCAGAGCCTACCGCCGACTTGAAGCTCGTCGGCGACTGGCAGGTGAAGGTCACCCTGGCGGGGGCTCATCCCGCTGAGGCAACCTTGACCATCGCGCCGCCCAAGGTGCTGACCGTCAGCGCGGAGAAATACGACTCGCTCCCCGTCTTCAATCCGAAGGCCGGCGGCTGGGTGCGCGGGGCGCAGCTTCGTCCGCTCCGCGCGCAGGAGACCACTACCGCCGGCTTGCTGGACCCAGAGAGCCTCGTGCTGCGCGCCGGGCCCGGTGCGGATGCCGAGACATTTCGTAAGGGCACGGACTACGAGGCGGACTTGAACTGGGGCACCGTGGGCCGGGTCGCGATGGGCGGGGTCAAGGAAGGCCAGCCGGTTTTCGCCAGCTATCGCCATGTGCTGTTGCGGCTGGATGCCATCGTGCTCACGCGCGAGGGGCGCATCGAACTGCGTCAGGGCGAACCTCGCGCCGCCGCACCCGTGCCGCCCGCGCTCGCTGCCGGTGAACGGCGGCTCGCGAATGTGTGGCTGCCCGGACGCCTCGCTAAGCTCGCCCCGGAACATCTCTTCCCCGTGCTGGAAGCCGCTTACCCCGAGCCGAAGAAGCCGAGCCCCACCGTCGCCGAACTGCGCGTGCCCAAGGCGCTCAAGAAGCTCCGCTCCGGCGAGCCACTACGGCTCCTCGCGTGGGGCGACAGCGTGACGGTCGGAACTTATGTGCCCGATCCGGCGAAAGAACGGTGGCAGGAGCAGTTTGTGGCCCGGCTGCACGAACGCTTCCCCATGGCCAAGATCGAACTCATCACCGAAGCCTGGGGCGGGCGCAACACCTTCAGCTATTTGAACGAACCGCCCGGCAGCCTGCACAACTACCGCGAGAAGGTGCTCGGCGCGAAGCCGGACCTCGTCGTGTCCGAGTTCGTGAACGACGCGGGGCTGAGCCCGGCGGGGGTGGAGGAGCGTTACACAAAGCTGCTCGCTGATTTCACGGGCATCGGCGCGGAGTGGATCATCCTCACGCCGCACTATGTCCGCCCGGACTGGATGGGCCTGACCCGCGAGCGGGACATCGACAACGACCCGCGTCCTTACGTCGCGGGCCTGCGGGCGTTCACCACGAAGCACGAAGTCGCGCTCGCCGATGCCTCGCTGCGCTACGGCCGCCTCTGGCGGCAGGGCATCCCCTACAACACCCTGATGCTGAACTCGATCAACCACCCCGACCCGCGCGGGATGAAGATGTTTGCGGATGCCTTGATGGAGTTGTTTCCGTGAACACTCCGGGCACACCCAGCCTATGGTTGATTGCGCGGGAAGGTGATGGTGCCGGCATTCCAAGCCCTGAAAGGGCGCACTGTGAAAGCCCGGGGTGAAGCCCCGGGAAAGAAGACTTCCAATGGTAGTGCGCCCTGTAGGGGCGCGACAGTCCCGCCCTACAGGGTGGGTAGGGCTCGGGCCGGGTGGACCCATGACTTCGCTTCGCTTCACCCTGGGCTGTCACCGGACGGCCTTTCAGGCCTGGTGCCGCGCGTGCGCAGCCCCGGTGCGTGGCTGCCCGGTGCGGCTGCTCTCCGGCGCTGCTTTTGCCTCGGGGCGTTAGAATGCTCCAGCCCCGCGCGTCGTCCGAAAATAGCTGCGGCTGATCGCGCTCCGAGCGGGGCATGACCACGCGCCTTGGTCTCAGGCCTTGCGCCCGACTGAAAACTGATTACTGATTACCGAACACTTTCGCCGCATGAACCGCCGCACCGCCATCCGCTCGCTCGCCGGCAGCTCGCTCCTGCTGCCCGGTATTGTCTCCGACCTGCTCGCCGTCGAGGCGAAGCGCGCCGAGACCTCCCCGGCCGTCGTGGACCCGCTGGCCCCGAAGCAGCCCCACTTCACACCCAAGGCCAAACGGGTCATCTTCCTGCACATGAGCGGCGGTGCGTCGCATGTGGATTCTTGGGATTACAAGCCGCGCCTCATCGCCGATCACAACCAGCCTTACGAGGTGCCCAAGAAGATGCTGGAGGCCTTCGCGCTGAACAACCGGAGCGAGGTCAAATATTACAAGAAGCCCGGCTGGGAGTTCAAACAGCGTGGCCAGTCCGGCCTGTGGATCAGCGAGCTTTTCCCCAAGACCGCCGAGTGCGCGGACGACCTCTGCCTCATCCGCTCGATGTTCAACGACCACGCGGATCACGCGCAGGCCACACTGGGCATCCACACCGGTTCGGTCACTTTCACCCGGCCCAGCGTCGGTTCGTGGGTGAGCTACGGCCTCGGCACCGAGAACGCCAACCTGCCCAGCTTCATGGTCATCGCCCCGGCGCTGCCCTATGCGGGCGGCCAGGTGTGGTCGGCGGACTTTCTCCCCGGCTGCCACCAGGGCACGCGCGTGGTGCCCGGACCGGAGCCGGTGCCGAACATCAACCGGCGCATCACCGACCCGGAGCTGCAGGAAATGGAACTGGGCATTGGCGCGGCGTTCAACAAACGCCATCTAGCCACGCATGGCAACGACGCGCAGCTCGCCGCCCGCATCAAGGCCTTCGAGACCGCCTATGGCATGCAGGCCGCCGCGCCTGAGGCGTTCGATCTCACGAAGGAAACCGACGCGACCCACAACCTCTACGGCCTCCCGCGCGGCAGCACGAAGGGCTTTGCCTGGCAGTGCCTCATCGCCCGCCGGCTGGCGGAGCGCGGCGTGCGCTTTATCGAGCTGATTGACACCGGCGCGTCCGGCAACTGGGATTCACACGGCGACATGTCGGCGCACGGCCCGCTCGCGCGCAACGTGGACCAGCCGATGGCCGCGCTGCTGAAGGACCTCAAGAGCCGCGATCTGCTTAAAGACACCCTGGTCGTGTGGGCCACGGAATTTGGGCGCACCCCCTTCAATACGGCGAAGGACGCCAAGGGCCGCGAGCACCATGCGCAGGCCTTCACCTGCTGGATGGCGGGCGGTGGCGTGAAGCCGGGCTTCAGCTACGGCGAGAGCGACGAGCACGGCAACGCGGTGGCCGCCAACGGCGTGCACGTGCATGATTTTCACGCGACCATGCTGCATCTGCTGGGCTTCGACCACCTGCGCCTGACCTACCGTCACGCGGGCCGGGACTACCGGCTGACGGACGTGTTTGGCAACGTGGTGAAGGATGTTCTGGCCTGAGGCTGGCACTGCGGCCCTCTGGGCCGCAGCGGCACCTTGCTGAACATGCTCCATGTATTCCGAGATCATCCCCTGCTTCCAGCCGCTGCCGCCCGGAGAACCGCGCTCCAGGGCGGTGCCAGGATGCGTCCCGCCAGAATACTGGTGCGATTTGGAGTTTGACCCATTTGAAAACAGGCGGCACGGTTCCCGCCTGATTTTTTCGGCCCGATTATGATTGGCACGTTACGCAGACATTCGCAGTGGCTCTGGGGCATCATCATCACAGTGGTGATTGTCACCTTCGTCATTTTCTTCAGCCCCAACGTCGGCATGGACCGGGGAAGCACAACCCCCAGCTATGGCACGATCTACGGCGAGCCGATCAAGCGGGAGGATCTCGCGCAGGCCTATGCGGATGCCCGCCTGGGCTTCTTCTTCATGAGCGGCGGCCGGTGGCCGACCGAGCAGAACGCCATGATGGCTGGCTTCAACCTCGACACCGAGGCCCGCCGCCGCCTGCTGCTCAACCACCTCGTGAAACAGTATGGGATCGACGTGGGTGATGCCGTGGTGGCCGAGCAGATCAAGGTGATGTTCGCCGACCAGAAGAACGGCGGCGGATTCAATCTTCAGGGCTATGATGACCTGCTGAAGCGCACGTTCGCCCCGGCCGGGGTCAAGGAGGATGATTTCGAGCGCTTCCTGAAGCGTGAGCTGAGCCAGCAGCAGCTGGCCCAGATGTTCAGCGTCTCCGGCAAGCTTATCACCGCCCGGGCCGCGGACGGCTTCTACCGCCGTGAGAACGAGCAGGCACTGACGGAGTTCGTCTTCCTCGCCAACTCGAACAACCTGCCGAAGGTGAAGCTCGAAGAGCCCGCGCTGCGGACCTTTCACACCAACAGCCTCGGGGCCTACCGCATCCCGGAACGCGTGGTGGTGAACTACGTTTACTTCCCCTACACGAACTACAACGCCGAGGCGGAGAAGGAACTGACGGCGACCACGAACCTCAACGCCCTCATGGAGTCATATTACAAGACCAACATCGCCAACTACAGGGACGCCAATCGCACAGCCAAGCCCTTCGATCTGGTCAAAGGAGAAATCCGCAATGAATTTCGCGATGATTCAGCCCGGCAGATCGGCCTCCGCAAGGCCGGGGAATTTGCCAATGAACTCTTCAAGCTGGAGAACAAGGCCACCAGCCTGGACAAGCTGGCCAAGGAAAAAGGCCTGGCCGTGAAGGTGACCGAGCCGTTCACCCAGTTCGAGGGGCCCAAATTCACGAATGCGCCGGGCAACTTCGGCCACGCCGCCTTTCAGCTCACTGCGGAAGAGGCTCTGGGCCAGATGATGCCGGGTTCGGACGGGGTGTATTTCATCGCCTTCAAGAACCGGGTTCCGGCAGAAGATCCGCCCTACGAGAAGGTGCGGGAAAAGGTCGTGGAGGACTACAAGCGCTTCCAGGCCAAGCAGCTAACGCTCGATGAAGGCACCAAGCTCGCGCAGGCCGCGAATGAGGGGCTCACCAAGGGCAAGACCTTCAAGGACACCGCCAAGGCGCTGGGCCAGGTGGCCCTCGAAGTGCCGCCCTTCAGCCGGAACGCGCGGAGCATCGAAATCGTCGAAAGCCGTGGGCTGGGCGTGGATGAGTTCCGTGACCAGGCATTTGCGACCGCAACCGGCAAGGTCGGCGGTTTCAAGCCGGCCGCTGACGGCGGCTTCGTGATCTATGTGCGCGGGTTCCAGCCCGTGGCCGAGGCGCTGGTGGCGGTGGAACTGCCCAAATACGTCGAGTCACTGCGCGATAATCGCGCCAACTATGCCTTCCGTGAATGGCTGGGCCGCGAAGTGGAACGCTCCGGAGTGATGGCGGGCACCCAGCGGCAGTCGAAGAAGAGCGCTGGCCTGCCCAGCGAGGAATGAAGCCGACCACGACCGGCTTCTCCCATCCGTTGCGGCCTTCAGGCCTTAGAATTGTGGGACAGTCAGTTGAGGCCCGTTCTTGCACCCGTGGCTTTCTGCGGCCTGAAGGCCGCGTTCCTGCAGGTTCCTCCCGATGACCAGCGTCATCAAACTTTCCAACCCCGCCACCCAGGAGTTTTGGGAGGTGCCGGTCGTCCACGAGGACGAGCAGTTGCTGGCCGTGTCCAAGCCGTCCCGGCTGCTGTCCTCGCCCGACCGCTACGACCCGAACCGGCCGAACCTGATGCGCCTGCTGCATGAGGGCATCGAGCATGGGGCGACTTGGGCGAAGCAACGCAACCTGACCTATCTCGCCAACGCCCACCGGCTCGACTTCGAGACCAGCGGCGTGCTCCTGCTGGCCAAGACCAAGCCCGCGCTCGTGGCGCTGGCCAACGAGTTTGGCTCGAACAAGCCGGTGAAGACCTACGTGGCGCTCACCCGCGGGATGCCCGTGGAGCCGGAGTTCACCGTGGACGCCAAGATCGGCCCGCAGACGCGGCAGCTCGGG
>CAZOCL010000059.1:0-23643 GCA_964578245.1 uncultured Klebsiella sp.
TCGCGCTCATGGCCGCCGCCGCGATTCCCGCGCTGGCCGCCATCTACATCCTGCGGAACCGCTACCGGCGGCGCACGGTGTCGAGCCTGATGCTGTGGGAGTTTGCCGTGCTGTCGCGCGAGGGCGGGGCCAAGGTCAACAAGCTCCAGCTTCCCCTCGTTTTCTTCCTCGAACTCCTCGCGCTCGCGCTCCTCGTCACCGCCGCCACCGGCCCGCGCTGGCAGCTTCCCGCCCACGCCCGTCCGCTCGTGGTCATCCTTGATGACTCGGCCTCAATGCTCGCCAGTGAGAGCAGCGGGGCAGGCGTCTCGCCTGCCTCCCCGGGCAGCTTGCCCGCGAACTCCCCCCGCACCAAAGCCGCCGCCGCCCTGGACGACTTGCTAAAATCCCGCAAGTTCCTCTCCATCCGCCTCGTGCTCGCCGGACAAAAGCCCCGTGTCCTTGGCAGCGCTGTCACCACCGCCACCGAAGTCCGCGAGTTGCTCGCGCAGTGGACCTGCCAGTCGCCCGACGCCGCGCTCGACGCGGCGGTCGCGCTCGCCAACGACCTCGGTGGTCCGCAGTCCCAGTTCCTCGTGCTCACGGACCACCCGCCGCCCGGCACGGAGTTCACCGGCAACCGCATCCAGTGGTGGGCCTTTGGCGCGTCGCTGCCGAACCTGGCCTTCGTCAATGCCACCCGCACCACGCACGGTGAAGTGGATCGTGTGCTCCTCGAAGTGGCCAACTTCTCCGCGAGCGCCAGTGCCAGCGCCGCCTACCGCATCACGAGCGGCAGCAACCTCCTGCGCAACGCCACGCTCAGCCTGGAGCCACGCGCCCGGCAGCGGCTGATTCTGAACCTCCCCGCCGGCACTCCGGCCATCGAGGCCACGCTCGCTGCCGACGCGCTGACAGCGGACAACCGGGTGACCCTGCTGCCGGCCGTGCGCAAACGCATCCGCGTCCAGAACTCACTCGAAGACACATCGCTCCGCACGCAGGTGGACCGGGCGCTCGACGCCACCGGCCTGCGCAGTTCCATCTCCGCCGCTCCGGAACTGATCCTGCACAATGCCCGCGCTACGCCCGCTGGCACGAATGCCTGGGGCCTGCGCATTCTGGCCGGCACCAACAGCGCCACGCCGCACACCGGACCGTTCATCGTGGACACCGCGCACGCGCTCGCGCGCGGCCTCGCGCTGGATGGCGTGGTGTGGACCGCTGCCGCGCCGGGCACGAACCAGTTCGGCCTGCCGATCGTGACCGCTGGCAACACGCCGCTGTTGTCCGCGACGGAGGACGCGCTAGGTCGTCAGCAAATTACGCTGCGCCTGGTCCCGGATCGCTCAACCCTCACCGCCACGCCCAACTGGCCGATCTTGTTCTGGAACCTGCTCACCTGGCGCGCCCGGGAAACGCCGGGCCTGACGGAAAGCAACTTCCGCCTCGGCTCCGAGGTCGTGGTGCGCGCACCCACGAACTCCGTGCAACTGGCCTTGCCCAACCGGACCACGCGCACGCTCACCAAGACCACGGAGGAGTTCGTGCTCGAGCCGGAATTGTCCGGCCTCTACACCGTCACTGCGGGCGCGAGCACGTGGGAGTTCGCGGTGAACCTGCTGGCTCCCGAGGAGTCCGACCTCAGCACCGCCAAGACCGGCAAGTGGGGCGAGTGGGAACGCCCGGAAGAGACCCGGCGCGAGTATGCAAGTGTCCTGTGGCTCTTCGTCCTTGGCGCACTCGTCGTCATGGTCTCGCACCTGTTCCTCGTGACGCACAGCAAAGGAAGGGTGTGAAATGACCAGTGTCCAAGCCCCAATGCGCAATCAATGTCCAATGCCGAATCGAGCGAGCAGCGCGGCGTTGGCGTCCGGCTGCACCTCGTTGTCTTGGACTGCGGCGGCAAGCGCAGCGCGACGCCGCTTTCCCGTCCCGCGGAGCGGCGATCACTCTAGCGACGCTCAACAAGACCGCTTCGCGGGAAGCCAAAACGTCGTCGCCGCTGCGCTCTGCCGGCGCAGTCCAAAAGCCTGCGCCGTCGGCCCGCTCCTCACTAATCACTAATCACTTTCCCCGCGTTGTTCATCCTCTCCCAACCCGTCTGGCTCGCCCTGCTGATTCCCCTCGGCATTCTCTGGGCGTTCTGGCCGATGCCCACGCGCCTGCTCCGGGTGCTCCGGGCGGTCACACTCATCGGTCTGGTGCTGGCGATGGCGCAGCCGGCCATCAAGCTCCCGGACCGGGCGGGAACCGTCGTGGTTGTGGCGGACCGCAGCGATTCCATGCCGACGGGCGCTTCAACGCAGGCAAAGGAAGCGGTGGACCTAATCCAGCGCGGCATGGGGGCGCGGGACCAGCTTGCGGTGGTGAGCTTCGGACAGCAGACCGCCGTGGAGCAGCCGCCCCAGCGCGGCGAGTTTCCGGGCTTCACCGCGCAGGTGGGTGCGGACGCCTCTAATCTGGCCGACGCGCTGGACTCCGCGCTCGCGCTCATCCCGCCGGACGCGCCGGGCCGCATCCTGATTGTTTCGGACGGCAAGTGGACGGGGCGTGATCCGCTGGCCGCCGCCGCCCGTGCGGCGGGTCGCGGCATCGCGATGGACCATCGCCTCCTCTCGCGTCCGGGCGTCAATGACCTCGCCATCCAGTCCTTCCAGACGCCGGAAACCGTCCTGCCCGGACAGGCCTACATCATGACGGCGTGGGTGCAGTCGCCCGTGGAGCAGACCATTGAGTATCAGCTTGCGCGGGGCAGCACCGTCATCGCTTCGGGGAAGAAGGAAGTTCCCGCCGGGCGCTCGCGCATGTTGTTCCGCGACCGCGCCACCATCCCCGGCACGTCGCAATACGAGTTGACCCTCAAGTCCGCCGCCGCCGATCCCGTGCCCGAGAACAACACCGCCCGCGCGCTCGTGGGCGTGCGCGGCCCCAAGCCGATTCTTGTGCTCTCCCAGTCCGCGAAGTCCGGCTACGTGGAGTTGCTGCGCAAAGGCCGCGTGGACCTGGACGCGCGCACGCCTGCCGAGACGCGGTGGACGCTGGAGGAACTCTCGCGCTACTCCGCCGTGGTCATTGAGAACGTCATGGCCAGCCAGGTCGGCAGCGCGGGGATGGAGACGCTGGCCGCGTGGGTGGAGACCACCGGCAGCGGCCTCATGCTCACGGGCGGGCGCAAGTCCTACGGTCCGGGTGGTTACTTTGGTTCGCCGCTCGACCGCATTCTCCCCGTGTCCATGGAGATGCGGAAGGAGCATCGCAAAATGCAACTGGCGATCGTCGTGGTGCTGGACCGCTCCGGCTCGATGTCCGCGCCGGCCGGTGGCGGGAAGAAGAAGATTGATCTGGCCAACATCGGCACCGTGCAGGTGCTTGATCTGCTTGGCCCGACCGATGAACTGGGCGTCATCGCCGTGGATTCGAGTTCGCACACGATGGTGGAACTCGCACCGGTGGACTCCGTGCGCGGGCAGCGCAGCAAGATACTGAGCATCGAGAGCATGGGCGGCGGCATCTTCATTTATGAGGGCCTGGCCGCTGGTTCGCAGATGGTGATGAAGGCCAAGGCGGAGACGAAGCACATCATCCTCTTTGCGGACGCCGCCGACTCGGAGGAGCCGGGGCAATATGTGCCCTTGCTGGAGAAGTGCCGCGAGGCGGGCATCACGGTGAGCGTGATCGGCATGGGCACCGAGGCGGACGTGGATGCGAACCTGCTCAAGGACATTGCGGCCCGCGGCGGCGGGCAGATTTACTTCAGCAACTCGCCCGAGGAATTCCCGCGCATCTTTGCGCAGGACACCTTCACGGTCGCGCGCAGCACCTTCATCGAAGACAGGACTCCGCTCAAAGTCACCGGTGGCTTCAGCACGCTGGGAGGGCAGGGGGACTGGCAGCCGGCCGCGCTTGGCGGCTACAATCTCACCTATCTCAAGCCCGAGGCGAACCTCGCGCTCGTGACGCAGGATGAGTTCGCCGCGCCCGCCGTCGCCGCGTGGCAGGTCGGGAGCGGTCGGGTGCTGGCTTTCACGGGCGAGGCGGACGGCAAATACGCGGGCGACCTGGCCAAGTGGGGCAGCGTGGGCGACTTCCACGCCACCCTCGCGCGCTGGACGGCGGGCGAGCAGCCCACGCTCCCCGACAACATGCTGCTCACGCAGGAGGTGCGGGATGGCGCGTGCTTCGTGCAACTCCATCTGGATCCGGAGCGCACGAACGAACCTTTCGCCACCCCGCCGCGCGTCAAGGTGCTGCACGGCCTGCCCGGCAACCCGCCGGCCAGGCTCAACCTTTCGATGCAGTGGAAGTCCGCCGACTTGCTTGAAGCGGTGGTCTCGATTCGGGGCCGTGAGACGGCGCTGAACACCGTGGAGATTCCCGGCCTCAACCCGGTCTCCCTCCCGCCCGTGTGTCTGATGTATTCTCCCGAGTTCGCCCCCGAGCAGGCGGGTCGTGGTCGCGTCACGCTGGAGAAGCTCAGTGCGACCACCAGCGGCGAGGCCCGCGTGGACCTGCCGGGCATCTGGAAGGTGCTGCCGAGCAAACCGCAGTTTGTGGACCTCGCCGTCTGGATGGTCCTGCTTTCCCTCCTGGTGTATCTCCTGGAAATCTTCGAGCGCCGCACCGGGTGGCTGACCCCCCGTAGCCGCCGACGTGAGGAGGCGGACCTGGCGACCGCCCCCGGCGCAGTTCCCACCTCGAGCAAACCCGCCTCCGCCCTCGACCTCATCGTGTGGCGTCGCCAGAAGAAGGCCAGTGCGGCCACCGCTGCCGCCGGAGCGCCGGGCCCTGCTGGCCAGGCCAGCAAGCCAGAACCCAAGCCCAGCGAGGCTGCGACCTCCGACGGAACCGGACCGACCAGCCAGCTTGACGCCCTGCGCCTCGCCCGGAAACGCGCGCAGGACCGGCGGGGAAAAGAGTGAACGAGTAGCCCGTCGCGGTGGTGCCCTTGGTCAGTGTTAGGCTGCGCTTGGCCTCCATTCCGCCCGCACTCGCGGTTTGACACTACCCGCTGCCCGTCACACGCTTGCGTCCGAAGTCAACGCACGGCATGAATTCACTCCTCCCGCGGTTGCGCCGGTTGCTGGCAGCCTTGTTTGCTGTGGGCCTCGTCTCGCTCGCGGCCTCGGACTGGCTGCTGAAGGGCAAGTTCGACCCGGTGTTCTTCAGCCTCTCGGCATTCGTGTTGGGATGCGGCATCGGCGGCGTCTTCGTCCTGCTCCGCCGTGAAATTCAGAAGCGGGAACAGACGCACGCCAAGAACCACGAGGCCCGCCAGACGTTTGAAACCCTGACCCAAAACTCTCCGGCCGGCATTTTCCGGGCAAACCAGCAGGGGGACATTCTGTTTGTGAACAACCGCTGGAGCGCGCTCACGGGCCGTTCCCAGGCGGAGAGCCAGGGCTTTGGCTGGCTGCTTGCGGTGCATCCCGAGGATAACAAGAAGGTCACCGAGGAATGGCGCAAGTGCGTGCGCGGTGAGAAGGAGTTCCGCCTCGATTTCCGCGTCCGCACCAAGGACGGCGTGGCCCGCTGGGTCGCCGGTCATGCCACGCGCCTGCTCGACGATCACGAGCAGCCGGCGGGCATCATTGGCTCCATCATGGACGTCAACGACCGTCGGATCGCCGATGACACGCGCATCGCTGACCAGGCGGCCGCACTCGACACCGCTCTCGCCCGGGTCCAGCAGGAGGCGTCATACCGGAAGGAAATCGGCACGGAACTCGAGCGCCGCGCGGATGAACTCAAGAAGCGCGATTCCGAGCTGGAGTCAGCCAACCGCCAGCTTTGGGCCGAACTCTCCGGTCGCGAGCAGGTCGAGGCCGAGCTGGCCAAGACGCGGGCCGAGATGGACAAGCAGGTGGCCGAGCGCACCGCTGGATTGACCGATCTTATTGCTGGGTTGGAGAAGGCCGTGGCCGAGCACGAGCAGGCGGAGAAGACCGTGCGCGCCGAAAAGACTGAGCTGGAGAAGCGCGCCGCCAGTTCACCCGTCGAGCTGGAGGCCTTACGCAAGCGACTGCAGGACGAGTGCACGCGCCGTCAGCTTGCGGAGGACGACTTGCGCCGTGTCCGCGAAGACTTTGACAAGCTGCAGGCGGCGGCTGATGCCCCCGACACCGCGCTTGAATCCATTCACAGCCGTCTGCACGCCGAGATGGAGCGTTCGACGCGGCTGGAGGCGGAGATGGAGTCGCTGCGCGCTGCGCTACAGTCCGAGCATGAGAAGGTGGAGCGGGCAGAAGCCGAGCGTGAGCTGTCGGAAGAGGCGATGGTCCAGACCAACACCGGCATCCAGCAGCGGATGATGGAACTGGGCGCGGAACTGGAGCAGGCGCGGGAGCAGCTTACCGCTGAAATCCTCCGTCGGGAGCAGGCCGAGGCGGGTCGCGGCACGGGTGAAATTGACCCTGAACTGGCCGAACGCATCGCCTCGTTGACGGAAGGCAAGATGCAGCTGGACAAGGATCTGGCTGACGAGCGGAAGGCGGTTCACGTGCTGAGCGAGGAACGCAGCCGGCTGGCGGACCAGCTTGCGGAGGCGGCTGCCGCGCGCGCGGGCTTGGAACAGCAGCTCGCTGAAGCCGGGCAGGCTGCCAGCGGACGCATCGAGGCGGACGAGGCTGAACTGCGGGACGCGCAGGCTCGCTTCGAGCAACGCATCACCGAACTGGATGCCGAGCGGCAGCGACTTTACGAGCAGGCGGCCCGCGAGGCACAGGCGGCGGCGGAACAGGCGGCCCGGAGCGAGTCCGTGCTCGCTGAGCTCCGTGAGCAGTTGCAGGCGGAGACGGAGCGGCGCACGCAGGCCGAGGGCGTGCTAGGGCAGTCGAAATCCGAGACGGAGCGCCAGCTTGCTGAAGCGACCGCCGCTCTGGCGGATACACGTCTGCATTTCGAGGAGGCCACGGCAAAGGCTGCAGCGTTGGATGCGGCACGGGAGCAGTTGGCCAGCGAGACGCAGCGTCGCGAACAGGGTGATGCACTGCTCGCCCAGACGCGCACCGAGCTGGAGGCGCAGCTTGCGGCGCTCACGGAACTGCGCGCCCAGTTGGAACGTGCGGAGTCGAGCCGGCTGCAAGTCGAGACCGATGTCCGGCAGGTGCGCACCACGGCAGAACAGCAGATCGCCGACGCGCAGCAGCAGGCGGATGCGTTGCGCCAGGAGTTGCAGGCGGAGACGAATCGGCGGACGCAGGCGGAGAGCGCGCTGGGGCAGTCCAAGTCCGAGACCGAACGCCAGCTTGCCGAAACGACCACCGCCCTGGCCGACACTCGTCGGCAGTTGGACGAGGCCGTGGCGCAGGCGGCGGCTCTACAGCAGTCGCGCGAGCAGTTGAGCAGCGAGATCCAGCGCCGCGAGCAAGCGGACGCGCTGCTCGCGCAGACGCGAACCGAACTCGAGGCGCAGCTGGCCACGCTCACGGAGTTGCGCGGCCAGTTGGAGCGTGCGGAATCGAACCGGTTGCAGGTGGAAACGGCAGCTTCCGAAACCCGCGCCGCTTCCGAGCACCAAGCCGCCGAGCTGCAGCGGCGGCTGGACGCGCTGGGGCAGCAGTTGCAGGCGGAGGCGGACCGACGGGCGCAGGCGGAGTCGGCCCTGGGCCAGTCGAAGTCCGAGACGGAGCGCCAGCTTGCCGAGGCGAACACGGCCCTGGCGGAGACACGGCGGCAGTTCGAAGCGGCCACTGCACAGGCCGCGGCCTTGGAGCAGACGCGCGAGCAGTTGGTCGGCGAGACCCAGCGCCGCGAACAGGTGGACGCATTGCTGGCCCAGACCCGGACGGAACTCGAAGCGCAGCTTGCCGCCCTTACGGAGTTGCGCGGCCAGTTGGAGCGCGCGGAGTCGAGCCGGCTCCAGGTCGAGACCGATGCGCAGAACCGGCGGGTTGAATTGGAGCGCCAGGCAGTCGAGACGCAGCAACAATTGGATGCGTTGCGCCAGCAGTTGCAGGCGGAGACGGAGCGTCGCACGCAGACGGAATCCGCTCTGGGCCAGTCCAAATCCGATTTGGAGAGCCGGCTCGCGGAGACGGCGAGCGCGTTGGCCGAAGCCCGCACGCGTGCCGAGCAGGCCGCGACCACCAGTGCCCAGCGGGAGGCGGAGCTGCTGAAGACCAGCACGGACCAGCAGCAGAAGCTCACCGATCAGGACGCGGAACTGAAAAAGACCTGGGACAATCTGATTCTGGAAACCGACCATCGCGAGAAGCTGGAACAGCAACTCGCCTCTACCCGGAGCGATCTGGAGCGCCAGCTTGTCGAGGCGAAGAGCGCATTGGACCAGCAGGTGGCGGCGCTGACTGGCTTGCGCGAGCAGGCGGAACGCGAGTCGGCCGAACGCAAGCAGAACGAGGAGAGCCTGCTGCAGGCCAGCCGTTCTTCCGAGGAGCGCGTGGCCTTGCTGGCCTCCGAGTTGGAGACCGCCCGTCATGCGTTGCGTGCTGAATCCGCGCGGCGAGAGGAATTGGAAACCGCGCTGCCGAAGACCAAGACCGAACTCGGGCAGCGGCTGGCCGAGGCGGCAGCCGAGGCGGCCGGCTTGCAGGCCCGCCTGGACTTTGAGTCTGCCGAGCGCGAACGCGTGGAGGCCGCCTGGCGGCTGGCAAATTCCGCCACCGAGCAACACGCCGGCGAACTGAAGATCCAGCTTGCCGCCGCCCGTGAAGAGTTGCGCGCCACCATGGCCAAGCGGGACGAGGCCGAGGCCGCGTTCCAGAAGCTGCGCACGGAGACCGAGGAAGCCAGCGCGGAAAGCCGGCGCACGCTCGAGGCCGCCCAGAGCGCCCTGGCACAGGGGACCGCCGAACGCGAGACGGTGGAGACGGAATTGCAGCGGGCCAGGACGGCTTTCGACCAGCAACTGGCCGAAGCGAACGCCGCCCTCGAAGAGATCCGTTCACGCCTCGACCGGGAAACCGCCGCGCGCCACGAGACCGAACGGGAATTGCACGAGAGCCTCGCGGATGCCAGCCGCACCACGGAGGCGCTCACGGCCGATCTGGACAAGACGATCAAGGCCCGCCATGCGGAGACCGAAGCGCGGGCGCAACTCGAGCTGCAGCTCCTGCAGGCGACTGCCGAGTCCGAGCGGGTGGAGCAAGGGCTGCAGGAGGATTTGGAATCGGCCCGGGCCGCGCATCAGGCGGAGGCTCTGAGCCGTCAGCGGGTCGAGGCGGAATTCCAGCAGGCCCGGGCCACGCTGGAGCAGCAGCTTGCCGAGGCAGGGGCCACGCTCGCCACGGTTCGTGGCCGGCTGGCGCAGGAAACCGCCTCCCGCCACGAAACCGAGCGGGAACTCCGCGAGAGCTTGAGCGATGCGAGCCGCACCACGGTGGCGCTCAAAAACGACCTGGACGCCGCCCTCAAGGCGTGGGACGAAGAAACCCGGCGGCGCGAGCAGGCGGAAGCCGCCGCACGCAACGCGGAGGGTGAACTGACGCAGCGCCTTGCGGTCGAGACTGGCACCCGGGAGCAGTTGGAGCAACGCCTCCGGCAGTCGGCTGAGGAGGCGGCGCGCGAGGCGCAGGCATTGCAAGCCGAGCTGGAATCCGTGCGCGAAGCGCAGCGGGTCGAGGTTCAACGCCGTGCCCAGACCGAGACCGAGTTTCAACAGACCCGGGCTACGCTGGAGCAGCAGCTCGCGGAGGCGAATGACGGGCTGGCAGGCTTACGGGCGAAGCTGGAGCAGGAGACCGCCGCGCGCCATCAGACCGAAGCGGAGTTGCGTGAGAGCCTGAGTGACGCGGGCCGCACCACCGATGCGCTGAAGGCTGATCTCGACGCGGCCCTCAAGGCCTGGAGCGAGGAGACGCAGCGGCGCGAGCAGGTGGAACAGGCGGTCGGGGAAGCCAGCCGAACAGGCCAGACTCTTCAGTCCGAACTGGAATCCGTTCGTGCGGCGCAGCGCGATGCGGCGCAACAACACGAGCAGGCGAACGTGGAATTCCAACGCACCAAAGCGGCACTGGACGCGCAGCTTGCCGAGGCAGGCGCCGCGTTGCGGGAAGTTCAGGCTCAACTCGAGCAGGCCACCGCGGCCCGCCTGGACACGGAACGCAAACTGCGCGAGGCCCTCGCCGATGCCGGGCGCACCACGGAGACCCTCCGGGCCGAATTCGAGACGTCGCGCAAGGTGCAGCGGGATGAGGCGATGCGCCGCGCGCAGGCGGAGGCGGACCTGCAGCACACCAAGCAGGAGCTGGAACGGGAACTCGCGGACGCGAACATGGAACTCCTCGACATCCGTTCACGCCTCGATCACGAGGCAACGGGCCGGCGCCAGGCGGAGGAAGCCTCCCGGCAGGCCACGGCCAGCGCCGAGCAGCGGCTCGCGGAACGGCTGTCGGAGGTGCAGACCTTGCAGGAGCAGTTGCGGGCGGAGAGCACCCAACGCGAACAGACGGCGGCGGAACTGCGGAATACGCGGGACACGCTGGAGCAGCAACTGGCGGAGACGGCCAGCGTGCTGCGCGAAACCGGTGCCCGGCTGGAGCACGAATTGATTGAGCGCCGCCGCATCGAGGAGTCGCTCTCGCAGAACAACGTCACCCTGGAAGCCCGCGTCAACGAGGGCAGCGCCACGCTGGATGTCACGCGGCAGCAGCTTGAGGAGGAGCGGGAGCAACACGCGGCCGCCGTGGCCGAACTGACGGCGCGCCGGGCTGAACTGGAGCGTCTGCGCGCGGACCAGCAGCGGTCCATCGAGGAGGCCACCGCCCGGCTGAAGGTCCAGCTCGTCGAGCACGACCGGCAGGAGGAGCAGCTCCGGCTGGCCGCCATGAGCGCGGAACAGCGGCTGCGTGACCGGGCGATTGATCTCGAATCGGCGAACAACGCCCTGCGCGGAGAGATGGAGAAGCGGCTGCGCATGGAGCTGACCTGGCAAATGCAGCGTGAGGACTTCGACCGGCGCATGGGGGATTTGACCAATTCGCTCCGCACGGCCGACGCCAAGGCGAGCCAGGATTCCGCCGAGCTGCGGCGCGCGCACGAGACCTTGCAGCAGGCGCACGCGGAACTGACTCGCCGGCTGGCCGAGCGGGAGGCGCAGCTTTCCGCCGAGCTGGCCACGGCGCGTGCGCAGGCCGCGAAGCTCGACCACGCCCATTCGCAGGCGAGCCAGGCGACGGCGGCGGTGCAGGGGCAGTTGAACACGACGCGCGCCGAACTGGAGATGCTGGAGCGGCAGTTCACCCAGCGCGTCACCACGCTGGAGTCCGTCGAGGCCCGGCTGCGCGAAGAGAGCATGCACCGCGAGCGCGCTGAGGCCGAGTTGGATCGGTTGCGCGACGCCAGCGAGCACCTGGTCGCCGAGCGGCTGACCGCCTTTAACGCGGCCCGGCAGGGGTGGGAGCAGGAAGCGGCGGGCCTCCGTGAGGCCCAGGCGGAATTGCAGCGTTCCAATCTGGACCTGAACAAACGCCTGGCTCGCGTGACCGGGGATGTCGAGGCGGCGCGCCTGCAGGCCGAACAGGAGGCCATCCAGCGTCGCACGCTGGAAGATGCCTTGCAGCAGAGCCATGGCGAGGTGGAGCTGCGCGTCTCGGAACGCACGGCGGGCTTGAACACCGTCGTCCAGCAACTGGAGGCGGAACTCGCCGAGTCGCAGCGCGCGGAGGAGCAGTTGCGCCACAAACGCATCGAGGCAGTCAGCACGCTGGCGGGCGGCATGGCGCATGAGCTGAACAATGTGCTCGCCCCCGTGCTCATGGCGGCGCAGCTCCTGCGCAAGCAGGTCAGTGGCAAGTCCCGCACGCTCGTTGAGAGCGTCGAGGCCAGCGCCCAGCGCGGGGCGGACATCGTCAAGCAGGTGCTGACGTTTGCACGTGGCTTCCATGGCGAGCGCGCGCCGGTGTCGCCGGAAATGCTGGTGCGGGACATTGTGAAGTCGGTGCAGGAGACCTTCCCGCGCAATGTCCGCGTGAGCAGCGAGATCGGGGATGACCTGCTGCTGATCTCCGCCGATTCCGCCCAGCTTCACCGGGTGCTGCTCAACCTGGCGGTGAACGCGCGGGACGCGATGCCCTCCGGCGGCACGCTCAAGTTCAGCGCGGAGAACGTGATGGTGGACGAGAAGTTCATCCAGCAGCGCCGGGCCACGGGAGCCAAGCCGGGGAGCCATGTGCTGTTCCGCGTGACGGACTCGGGGTCGGGCATCCCGCGCGAAATCCTGCCGCGCATCTTCGAGCCGTTCTTCACCACCAAGGAACCGGGACAATCGGTGGGCCTGGGCCTGGCTACCGCGCTGGGCGTGGTGCAGAGCCACGGCGGCTTCTTCCTCGTCGAGACGGAGGAGGACAAGGGGACCGAGTTTCAGGTGTATATCCCTGCCGCGGGCGCGGAGACGGCGGTCCGTTCACCGCAGGCGGAACTGCCGCGCGGGAATGGCGAGCTGCTGATGCTGGCGGATGACGAGCAGGGCGTCCTCGACGTGACGGCGGAGATCCTGGAGTGGCACGGCTACAAGGTGCTGACGGCACGTGATGGCGAGCAGGCGCTCGGTATTTACGAGCAGCACGCCGATGACATCAAGGTGGTCATCACCGACATTCTGATGCCGTTCATGGATGGCGTGGAGCTGTGCCGTGAACTGCGGAAACGCAACGCAACGCTGCCGATCATCGTCGCCTCCGGCATGGGCCATGAAAAGTTCGTGACCGACCTGCGGGAACTGGGTGTGCCCCGGTTCTTGAAGAAGCCATTCGCGGCGGAAGACCTCTTGCGTGGCCTGCATGCGGAACTGCACCCGGAGCCGGTGGCTTGAGACTGTGTCGGGCCGGCATCCGACCAAATGGAATCGCCGGCCGGGCAAATAGTGTTGCCAATCCCGGCGCGGTTCTGCGATAGCAACGCGGTCAGACCAAAACGCGATGAGCACTGTTTCACCCAAGCCTCCGTTGTGCATCCTGCACCTTGAAGACAGCCCCACGGACCGCGAACTGGTGCAGGAGTTGTTTGCCGCGGACGGGCTGGCGTGCCAGTTCAAGAGCGTCGAAACGCGGGTGGCGTTTGAGGCGGCCCTGGAACGGGGCGATTTCGACGTCATCCTGTCCGACTACTCGCTGCCCGGCTTTGACGGCATGACGGCGCTGGCGCTCGCGCAACAGCGCCGGCCGCAGGTGCCCTTCGTTTTCATCTCCGGCGTGATGGGCGAGGAGCGCGCCATTGAGAGTCTCAAGAACGGAGCCACGGACTATGTGATCAAGCAGCGCATCGAGCGGCTCATCCCTTCGGTGCGCCGCGCGTTGCGTGAAGTGGTTGAACGCCAGCAGTTGCGCGAGACGGAAACGCGCCTGCGCCAGAGCGAGGAACAACTGCGCCAGATCACGGAGAATGTCAGCGACTGGATCCTGGTCTTCGATGCGGAAGGCCGCTGCACTTACGCCAATCCTGCCTGCATGGCCGCGTGTGACACGCCCCCCGGAGGTCCGTGCCCGGACTTCTGGAGCCACCTGGATGGGGATGATGCGGCGCGGGTGCGGAGCGAATTCTCCCTGGCGATACGCACCGGCACCGTGCGTCGGGTGGAGTTCCGGCTGCGCAGCGGGGCCACGCATCGCAGCATCGAATCGCAGATCAACCTCGTGTGCGATGACAAGGGAGCGCGCACCGGAATCATCCTGGTCTGCCGGGACATCACGGAGCGCCAGCAGGCGGAGGAGCAGTTGCGGGCGCAGGCGGCGGTGCTGGACAAGGCGACGGACGCCATCATCGTCTGCGGCGCCGAGGAGGACATCATCTACTGGAACAAGAGCGCGGAACGGCTCTATGGCTGGAGCGCCAGCGAGGCCCACGGGCGCAGCCTGCATACGCTGCTGCATCCCGCGCCGCCGCCGCAGCTTGGCGAAGCCCGCCATGCGGTGAAGCAGCGCGGTGAATGGCACGGCGAACTGCGGCAGTCGGGGAAGGACGGTGGGGCAGTGGTCGTGCACAGCCGTTGGACCCTGTTCCGGGACGACGCGGGACGCGCGCAATCCCTGCTCGTGGTCAACTCGGACGCCCGCAACCTCCAGCTCAACGAAGCCCAGTTCCTCCGCGCGCAGCAGGCCGCCAGCCTCGCCGCGCTGGCCGATGTGATGGCCCGGGAACTGCGTGCCGCGGTGGAACCGGTGCTCCTCGCCTCCCAACTACTGCGCGTGCGCACGCAGGCCGATGCCCCGTGCTGGCCGGATGCGCCGGACGCGCAGCCCCGGCGCATGGCCGAGGTGATGGAGCAGCTTGAGGCGATGGCCCGGCCGGCGCGCTCGGAGCGGATGGAAATTGCCGTGGGTTCGGTCATCGAAGAGGTGGGCCGGCATGTTCGCCAGGCCGTGCCCCACGGAGTGGCCGTCACCACTTCCGTGCCGGAAGACTTATGGGCCGTGGTGGGTGACCCCGAAGCGCTGCGGCAGGCCGTGATGAACCTGTGCGTGAACGCGCGCGAAGCGATGCCAGAGGGAGGGCGGATCGAGGTCATCGCGGAAAACCTGGCCCTCAAGGACACCGACCTCCGTCTGCGCAGCGGCAGCCGGCCGGGCCTGCACGTGGTCATCACCGTGGCGGACACGGGCTGCGGCATTCCGCCGCAGAACGCGGAGCGGATCTTCACGCCGTTCTTCACCACCAAGGACCATGGGCAGTCCGTGGGCGTGGGCCTGACGGCCGTCCAGGCCATCGCGCGGTCCCACGGCGGCTTCGTGACGGTGGACAGCGAGGTGCAGCGCGGCAGCCGGTTCCGGATCTACCTCCCGGCCACCAGCGGGAATCCCGTGCCGGAGCGGCCCCAGCCGCGTCGCTCCTATGCGCGCGGCAATGGCGAGTGCGTGCTGCTCGTGGACGACGAGGCGGGCTTCCGCGAAATCACACAGGTCACGCTGGAGAAGTATGGCTACCGTGTCCTCACGGCCTGTGATGGCTCGGAAGGCATGAGCCTCTACATGCGCCACCGGCAGGAAATCCAGCTCGTGCTTACCGACATTGTGATGCCGGTGATGGATGGGGCGGCGCTCATCCGGTCACTCCACAAGATGGGCGCGCAGGTGCGCTTCCTCGCTGTGAGCGGTCTGGTGGAGCGGGAGAAGGTGATGGTGGCGACAGCGGCCCCCGGCGTGCAGGTGGATTTCCTGGCGAAACCCTTCGCCACGGAGAAACTCCTGGCCGCCGTGCGCGAGGCCCTGCAGCGGCCGCTGCCGGTTGCGAGCTGAAGCAACGTGAATGTCGCGCGTCGCTAAAGGAGGTCGGAAAACTCACTGTGGCGGCGGGTTGAATTCGTCCGTTGCGCGAACTTGCGCGGAGCGTCTGGAGTGCGGTGGCTTTCAGCACCGCTTTTCCCCGGGGAGGAGATGGCAGGTTCGCAGGCGTTCCGTCGTCCCAACCAAAGCGGCGGTGAAACGCGCCGCACTCCAGGCGCTTCGCGACCGCCAACGGTGCGGCGAAGCTGCGCCAGCCTTGGTTTGCTCGGGCGGTGAAGCGGCGTGAACGCCGCGCGCCACGATCACATCAGCTTCAACAGCGTGTCCGCCATGTCGCTGGGCGTGGCGGCGATGCCGATGCCGGCGGCCTTGAAGGCGGCAATCTTCGCCTCGGCTGTGCCCTTGCCTCCGCTGACGATCGCCCCCGCGTGGCCCATGCGGCGTCCCGGAGGAGCGGTGGCGCCCGCGATGAAGCCGGCGACGGGCTTGGTGCCGTGCTTGGCAATCCACTCGGCGGCTTCTTCCTCGGCGCTGCCGCCGATCTCGCCGATCATGATGATGCCCGTGGTCTCGGGGTCGGCCATGAAGAGCTTGATGACATCGAGGTGCGAAGTGCCGTTGACCGGGTCGCCGCCGATGCCCACGCAGGTGCTCTGGCCGACGCCGCGCGAGGTGAGCTGCCACACGGCTTCGTAAGTCAGGGTGCCGCTGCGCGAGACGACGCCGATGTTGCCCTTCTTGTGGATGTAGCCGGGCGCGATGCCGATACGGCAGCCGCCATGCGAATCCTTGCCCTCGCCCGGCGTGACGACGCCCGGGCAGTTCGGGCCGATGAGGCGCGTCTTGCTGCCGGCCATGGCCTGCTTCGCGCGCACCATGTCGCGGACGGGAATGCCCTCGGTGATGGCGACGACCAGTTCGAGACCGGCGTCCACGCCCTCGAGAATCGCGTCGACGGCGAAGGGCGGGGGAACGAAAACGGCGCTGGCCGTCGCGCCAGTCTGCTTCACGGCGTCCGCGACCGTGTCGAAGATGGGGACCTTGTGGCTGCCGTGCTCGAAGAACTGGCCGCCCTTGCCGGGCGTGACGCCAGCAACGAGCTGCGTGCCGTAGTCGAGCGAGAGCTTGGCGTGACGCGCACCGAATTCACCGGTGATGCCTTGGACGAGGAGTTTGGTTTGGGGGGTGACGAGGATGGCCATGGGAAATTAGTAGTCAGTAGTCAGTGTTCAGTAATCAATGGTGCGCAGGGTGGCGCTTGTGGATGCAGAGCAGATTGCCTTCGGTGTCATAGATGAAGGCCATGTGGCAGACGGGCGTGGGGAAGGGCTCCATCTTGAACTTCACACCGTTGGCTTTCAGATGGGCAATGGCGGTGTCAAAGTCTTCCATTTCGAGGCCGACGGAGCAGCCGCTCTCAGTCGGTTTCCAATCAGGCGCGCCTGCGCCGAGCGAGAGCGTGCCGTTGGCGATGTCGTATTCGGTCCATTGCATCCCGCCCGGCTCGCCGACGACCATGGTGGGTTTCAACCCCAGCACACCTTCATAAAAATTCCGTGCCCGAGCCATGTCGGTGACAGGGTAGCAACTGAAGGCAATTTCGGCGACTTTGAGCATGGCTGCTGACTACTTGACCGTAGCAACCACCTTCTGCGCCGCGTCAGCCATCGAGTCTCCGGTGATGAGCGTCAGGCCGGACTCGGCGAGGGTCTTCTTGCCAGCGGCGACGTTGTTGCCTTCGAGGCGGACGACGAGCGGGAGTGTCAGGCCGGTTTCCTTCACCGCCGCGACGATGCCGGTGGCGATGACGTTGCAGTCCATGATGCCGCCGAAGATGTTCACGAAGATCGCCTTCACCGCCGGGTCGCTGAGGATGATCTTGAAGGCTGCGGTGACCTGGTCCTTGCTCGCCCCGCCGCCCACGTCCAAGAAGTTCGCCGGGCTGGCGCCGTAGTGCTGGATGATGTCCATGGTGGCCATCGCCAGGCCCGCGCCGTTGACGAGGCAGGCGATGGAGCCATCCAGCTTGATATAGTTCAGGTTGAACTTGCTGGCCTCGATCTCCAGCGGCGATTCCTCGGCGAGGTCGCGCATGGCTTGGATGTCCTTGTGGCGGTAGAGCGCGTTGTCATCCAGGCCGATCTTGGCGTCCACGGCCACGAGCTGGTCCTTGCCGTCGGGGCTTTCGATGATGCAGAGGGGGTTGATCTCGACCATGGAGGCATCGGCCTCCCACCAGGTCTTGTAAACGCCGGCGAGGAGCTTGCCGCACTGATTCGCGAGGTCTCCTTTGAGACCGAGCGCAGCGGCGATCTTGCGGCCCTGCCAGGGTTGAAAGCCCAGCGCCGGATCAATCTGCTCCTTCACGATCTTCTCGGGCGTTTTCTCGGCAACTTCCTCGATGTCCACACCGCCCTCGGTGCTGGCCATGACCAGCGGGCGGCTCGTGGCGCGGTCGAGCAGCACGGCGAGGTAAAGCTCCTTCTTGATGTAGGGTGCGCCGGCGACCAGCAGCGTGCTGACGAGCCGGCCTTCCGGCCCGGTCTGCTTGGTGACCAGCACATTGCCGAGCATGGCGGTGGCCAGGTCCTGAGCCTCGGCGGCGGTCTTGCACAGCTTGACGCCGCCCTTGAAACCGCTCTTGAACGTGCCTTTGCCGCGTCCGCCGGCGTGGATCTGCGACTTCACCACCAGCATCTTGTGCCCGGCGGCGACAAGCTTCTCGGCGGCGGCGAGCGCCTCGGCCGGCGTCTTGCACACGTCACCGTCCGGGACGGCGACGCCATACTGTTTCAAAAGCTGCTTGGCTTGATACTCGTGGATGTTCACTTGGTTAGTTCAAAGTTTAAGGTTCAAAGTTCAAAGTTCAAAGTCACTGCGCTGCGTCCCGCGTTCTGAATTTCGTGCAACGCAATTCAGATTGCTGAAGATACTTCATGAAGCCTGCGATCAGGCGGCTAGTTTCCACTGCTTGGGTGTAGAGTTGATCGAACTCAGCCTGCGTTACGTAGCTCTCATCCAAAGCGGTGTAAAGCTGGTCCCTAACCTCGCCACAAGACCCCTTGGCGTCACTCAAAAACTGGATGAACTCGCGGTTCCCATCACGCTCGAATCCCTCGGCAAAGTTCGAGGTAACAGACTGCGCCGCACGCCGAATCTGATCCTTTAGCGAGAAATCACGGGCAAATTCCCCGCGTTTGCTCGCCTTGTAAACAGCCTTCCGAAGTTCCCGCCCTTTCTTCCACCCCTCGATGTCCTCGAATCGTTCAATACGCGCCATGGCTTGGAAGGGAAACAACTTTGAACTTTGAACCTTAAACTTTAAACTCCCCGCAGCTCAGCGCTGCTCGATCGGCACGACCTTCAGCCCGACCGGGCCGGTGTATTGCGACTCCGGGCGGTAGAGGCGGTTGTCGGCGAGCTGTTCGAGCACATGCGCCGTCCAGCCGCTGGTGCGCGAGATGGCGAAGAGGGGCGTGAAGAGGTCAGTCGGGATGCCGAGCGAGTAGTAAACAGTGGCGCTGTAGAAATCCACGTTCGCGTGAAGCTTCTTCTTCGCGAGCATCAGCTCGGCAATGCGCTCGGACATCTGGATCCACTTCGGCTCGCCGAGCTGGCTGCTGAGGATCTGCGCCATGCGCTTGAGGTGCGGCGCGCGGGGGTCGAGCACTTTGTAAACGCGGTGGCCGATGCCCATGATCTTCTTCTTCTGCGCGAGCGCGTCGGCCACCCAGCCGTCCACGTTTTCCAAGGAGCCGATCTCCTGGAGCATTTTGATGACGCCTTCGTTCGCGCCGCCGTGCAACGGTCCCTTGAGGGTGCCGATGGCCGTGGTGATGGCGGAATACATGTCCGACAGCGTGGCAATGGTGACGCGCGCGCTGAAGGTGGAGGCGTTCATGCCATGGTCGGCGTGGAGCACATAGCACACGTCCATCGTGGCCTCCATATCCTTGGTGGGCAGGGTGCCGTTCACCATCCAGAGGAAGTTTGCGGCCTCGCCGAGGCTGTGATCGGGCGGGACGAGCGGCAGACCCTGGCGGTTGCGATGAAAGTAAGCCGTGACCACCGGCACCTGCGCGACGAGCCGGAGCGCCTTGCGCCGCTGCGAATGCTGCGAGTCATCCTCGCTGGTGGTGTCGAAACATCCCAGCGCCGACACCGCCGTGCGGAGCACATGCATCGGGGGCGTGTCCTTGGGCAGCTTGCAAATGATGTCAATGACGCCCTGGGGGATGTCGCGGAACTGCGCGAGCGTCGCCTTCATGTCGGCCAGTTCCTTCGGGTTCGGCAGGTGGTTGTGGTGCAGCAGGTGGACCACTTCCTCGTAAGTGACCTTGCCGGCCAGTTCGTTGATGTCGTAGCCGCAATAGATCAACTGGCCGATGTCACCTCGGACATCGCTCAAGCGCGTCTGGGCGGCGATGACGCCTTCGAGGCCTTTGCTGAATGGTGCGGGTGCCGTGGGGGTGCTCATGCTTCGGGGTTTCGGGGTGGGTCGTTACAAAATCGTGGGGCAAATCTAGGTAGCGGTCAAAGACGGGTCAACGGATTTCAAAGCAAAGCCGTGATGAAAGGGGCGAATTCACCGGCTTAACGGGGTTGATGATGTGTCCAGTCCCGTAGTCGCAGGCTTCAGCCTGCGCTTCAGGCCTGACTATGGGCGCAGTCTGGCTGGACCGATTAGCTTCCGCCTACTCGCGTAGCGACCGCCCGAAGGTAGCCGTGGGTTTCAACCCACGGACAAGCGCGTAGACGAGGTGCGTCGCGTAGCGACGCCTGAGCGTTGGCAGCACAGGGCGAGGGGAGGTCGGGCGAGTCAAGCGTCGCTACGCGACGCCCGCTGGCTTCGGCTCTGACCGTGGGTTGAAACCCACGGCTACCATCCAACCCTCGCTACGCGAGGTGAACGACCGGGAAGCCAGCCGTCTCACTCCTCGCTTTTGCCAGCGTCATCCGGTCCGGTGCCTGGCAGCAGGCCCAGCAGCCCCAGGCCCATGCCCAGAACACCACTGCCCATCGGCAGAATAATTCGGAGGGTGAGCTGAACACCGCTGATAGTATGCACCGCTCCCGGGGCCGCTGGCCCAAACATGGGGCTGAAAACCAAGGAGAAGACAATGCTGGCACCAGCCAGAAGGCGAATGCCCAGCCTAAAGTAGCAACCACTCGATTCATGTGTGCACGCGGTTGGGGAACCCTGCAAACCAACAGCAGGTTTTGGTTTGATTGCCAGACTTCCAGATCAAAAATGTCCGGCGAAAGAATCTTCCTGAACACTCTCCGCGAACGTCACGTCTGCCCTCTGCAACCAGATTTGATATGCAACCTTTTCAACCGCACCGCGCGCTGGCGCTCCTGACCGCCGGAATTCTTGTCGCCCCGTTCTTCGCTTCCGCCGCCGAGGCGCCGAAGGAAGACCCCAAGAAGGGCCCGCTGCCCGTGGCCAAGTCGAAGCGCACCACGAAGGTGGACTTCGAGAAGGAAATCCTGCCCATCCTCCGCCGCAATTGCCTCTCCTGCCACAACTCGCAGAAGGGCGAGGACGGCGTGAATCTGGAGACGCCCCAGACCATCGCCAAGGGCGGCGACACGGGGAAGATTGTTGACCCGAAGAAGGCCGAGAGCAGCTCGATCTTCCGCGTCTCCGCGCACACGAGCAAGCCGCACATGCCGCCGTCCGGCAACAAGGCCGGGGCGAAGGATCTTAATCCCGACGAACTCGCGCTGCTCAAGCTGTGGATTGATCAGGGTGCGACCGGCGAAGTTCGCGCCAACGTCCCCATCGTCTGGCAGCCGCTGCCCGAGGGCTTGAATCCCATTTACTCCGTCGCACTTACCGAGGACGGCCAGTTTGCTGCTGCCGGGCGTGCGAACCAGATTCACCTCTTCCACATCCCCACGGCTTCGGCCATCGGTCGTCTGACTGATCCCGCGTTGCTTGCCGACAAAACCTATGCCCGTCCCGGGGTGGCGCATCGTGACATGACCTACGCGCTGGCGTTCAGCCCCGATGGCAACACGCTGGCCTCCGGCAGCTACCGTGAGGTGAAGCTCTGGCAGCGCCCGGTGAACGTGCAGAAGCAGACGCTGCCCGGCGCGGCGGAGATTCTGGCCACCAGCCCGGATGGCAAGTGGCTCGCGGCTGTGTCCGGCAACGACATCAAGCTCTGGAGCCTGCCTGGTCTTACGCCGGGCAAGACGCTCACCGGCCACACCAGTCCGGTGAAGTCCTTGGGCTTCTCGACCAATTCCGCGCGCCTCGTCTCCGGCGCGGACAAGACCGCCCGCGTCTGGACCGTGGCGGACGGCGCTCTCTTTGCGGAAGTGACCGCGACCAATGACGTCCTCGCCGTGGCCGTGCTGCCAGATGGCAAGCGCATCGCCACCGCGCACGGCGACAAAAACATCCTGACGTGGAAGCTCCCTGAGGCCGCCGGCGGCAAGGTCGAGCCTGGTGCAGTCATCGCCGGGACCGGCCCCATCAGCCTGCTGGCCGCGCTGCCCCCTGCACAGCTTCTGGCCAGCGGCAGTGATGGCACGGTGCGCGTGATCAACGCGGATAACGGCAGTGCGGGCCGCACGGCGGCGCACGGCAGCCCGGTCGCCGCGCTCGCGGTCAGTCCGGATGGCAAGACTTTCGCCAGCCTCGGACTCACCAACACGGTCGCGAAGCTCTGGAACGCTGCGGATGGCAAGGCACTCGGCGAGATTCGCGGTGACCGCTACGTGGCCGACCGCGTCGCCGCGCAGGGTCGTGACCTGACCTTTGCCAACAATGAACTCACCTTCCAGAAGAGCGCCGTGAAGAAGGCCGAGGATGACTTGAAGAAGGCGGACGAAGCCTCCAAGAAGGCCGAGGAAGAGCGCGCGAAGCTTGAGAAGACGCATCCAGAGAACCAGAAGAAGCTTGCCGAGGCCACGACCGCCAAGACCGCGGCCGAGAAGGCGAAGATGGAAGCCGAGGCCCCGCAGAAGAAGGCGATGGATGCCAAGGACGCCGCCGACAAAGCCGCCACCGATGCGGACGCCGCGGCGAAGACGGCGGCGGATGCGCTGGCCAAAGCGGATGCCGCCGGCAAGCCCGCTGCTGAGAAGACTTCCAAGGAGGCGGCTGACAAGGCCAAGGCCGCTGGCGAAGCCAAGGCCGCCGCCGAGAAGGCGCTCACCGACGCGAACGCAAAGCTCAAGGAAGCCACTGACAAGTTCACCGCCGACAACAAGAAATTCACCGAAGCCACGGCCGAGGTGCGCAAATACACCGATGCCGAGGACGCCGCCAAGCGCGCCGTGACCGATGCCAAGCGGGGCGTGGATGAAGTGGCGAAAGCGAAGAAGGATCTGGAGGCCGCCGAGGTGGCGCAGAAGAAGGCCGAGACGATTGCCGCCGATGCGAAGAAGGCGCAGACCGCCGACGAGAAGATGATTCGTTCCCTCGCCTACTCTGCGGACGGCAGGCAGGTCGTCACGGCGGGTGAGGACGGCATCGTCCGCATCTGGAGTGCGACGGATGGCAGTGGCGTGGAGAACTACAAGGGCCATGCCGGCGCGGTGAAGACCGTGGCGTTCGCGGGCAGCACGGTGGTCTCCGTCGGCAGCGACGGCAAGACCATCGTCTGGGATACGCAGCCGGAGTGGAAGCTGGTGCGCACCATCGGCTCGGCCACCGGGGCTTCGCCCCTCACGGGCCGCGTGAACACGGTTGCCTTCAGCCCCGACGGCAAGACCATTGCCACCGGCAGCGGCGAGCCTTCGCGCAGCGGCGAGTTGAAGCTGTGGGATGCCACCACGGGTGCGCTGGTGAAGGAATTCAAGAACGCGCACAGCGACACCGTGCAGAGCGTGGACTTCTCCGGTGACGGCAAGCTGATGGTCAGCGGCGCGGCGGACCGCTTCGTGAAGGTGTGGAACGTGGCGGATACGAAGCTCGTGAAATCCTTCGAGGGCCACACGCACCAGGTGCTCGGCGTCACGATCAAGCGTGATGGCCGCATCATTGCCAGCGCGGGCGCGGACAACGCGGTGAAGGTCTGGAGCCTCGTCACCGGCGAGGTCGTGCGGACCATCCAGGGCTTCAGCAAGGAAGCCACCTCCATCAACCACGTTGGCGTGGGCGACCAGTTCCTCGCCACCGGCGGCGATGGCAAGGTGCGCCTCATCAACGAAGGCGGCGGCGACGCCCGCACCTTCAGCGGCGCGACCGACTTCATGTATGCCGGTGCGGCCACCCCGGACGGCAAGATCGTGATCGCCGGCGGCCAGGACGGCATCCTGCGCGTGTGGAACGGCACGAGCGGCACCAGCATCGCCACCTTCGAGCCACCCAAGGCTGCGACCCCCGAGCCGCAGAAGACAGCGGCGGTGAAGTAGGCGGTAAAGCGGACACTCCTGTCCGCTTTCCCTCTCCTAAGCGCAACCTTAATCCTGCTCCTAATCCTCTCCGCACGGGAGCAGGAAGGATCAGTCGCACCCGCCTACTCCCTGTAGG
>CAZOCL010000060.1:0-23500 GCA_964578245.1 uncultured Klebsiella sp.
TGTAGGCGCTGATGTGCGGGGGATGGAGGCAGATGACGCGGTCGTGGTCCCAGACCAGGCCGCGCGGCGAGTCCACGTTCGGGACGAACACCTTCACTTCATCCGCCTGGCCATCGCCATCTGTGTCGCGCACGCGGAGGATGCGGCCGAGGTTGGGCAAGCGACCGAGCGAGCCATTCCCGTCGCTGCCGACATAGAGCGTGCCGTCCGGTGCCGCCGCGACGAAGACCGGGTAGTTCACGGCGGGCGGCGTGGCGAAGACCCTGGCCTCGAAGCCAGCGGGCACTTTCACCTCTTTGAGAATGGCCTCCACCTTCTCGGCATTGACCGGCTTCATCTTCTCCACCTCGGCAACGGACGGCAGCACCGGCGGCTCCTTGTCGGCGGCTTTCGCGGCCTGCTTGCCCTTGCCCTTCTTGCCAGCGGCGGGCGCGGCGGGCTGCGGTTGGGCCACGCCCTTTTCACCCAGCACGGCGAACTCCCAGAAGCTGCCCCAGCCGCCCTGGGTGGTTCCGAGGAACGTCACACGCACATGCCGGGCGGAGGTGACGGGAAATTCGTCCTGGGTCGCGCCAGCCTTGGCGTTCTTCGCCGCGTCAGCCAAAGGTTGCCATTGCTGGCCGTCGGCGGAGGCTTCGAGGCGGTAGCGATAAGTGTTGTTCGGCGACTCCCAATTGATATGCACGCCGGTGATCTTCTGTTCCTTGCCTAGGTCCACCTGCCATGTATGGCCGGGACCACCGCCCGCCGCGCACCAGCGTGTTTCCGGGTCGCCATCAATCGCATTGCCCGCGAAGTTGCCCTTGCTGGACTCCTCACTCGAAGCATTCGCGATGCCGGCGACGGCGAGATTCGGACGGCCATCAACCGGCGCAACCACGATGGGCTTGGCCGGCGCGTCCGGCTTCGGCGCGGGTGGTGGTGGCGTGAGCAGCTTCGCCTTCGCTGAGGCGCTGGCGACTTGCTGCGCGGAAGTCGTGGCCGGCGCGGGTTTGAGGTAGGTCGCGTTCAGCTTGTCGCACGACCAGAGCAGGCCGCGCGTGACGAGGTCGAGATAACGCGGGTCGGCCACGGTCTCGTTGTTGTGGCCGATGGTGCTGCTGAAGACGCGCGCCTTGCCGTATTGATTGACCCAGGTGACAACCGACTCGACAGACTTCTCACTGCCGCCCTTCTGCTTGATGACCTGCTTGCCACGCATGAGGGGCGTGGCGGTGGGGAAGATTTTGATGTTGTTGTAGAGTTCCTCCTTGATCGTGGTCCACTCGGGCTGGCCCTGCAGGATGGGGTGGTCCTTTGCCAGGATGGTAAGCTGAATCGGCTCCTGCGGCCCGTGGCCGGTGGATTGCAGGCCAATGAGGTCAAACCACAGCGCATCCGGCGAGCCCGGCACGACAGGCTGGCTGATGTTGCCCACGCGGTAGCTGTGCATCGCGCAGTGGAGGTTCACCGCGGGAATGCCAGCCCGGTGCGCGGCGAGGATGTTGTTCACGTAGGCGATGTCCTTCACATCGGCGGAACACTCGTCGTGCACGATGACATCGTAGTCCTTTGCCCAGTCGGGCTTTTCGTAAGGCGCGAAGGTGACCTTGGTGCTGCGGTCAAAGGAGTGAATCGCATCCACCTCCACAAACGCGCGGGCTTCGAGGCCCTCTTTGAGGATGAGGTGCTGCACCGCATAATCGTGGCAGCAGCCTCCGGCGAAGAGCAGCACGCGGAGCGGCTTGGGCGCGGCGGCGTATGAAGTGAGGTGAACGCCAGCCAGCAACAGGGCGATAAGAAACTTGTTTTTCATGGGCGAAACAATCGGGGCGAGAGTGAAGCCTAGCGCGCGGGTGTGGTCAACGCGGGAGACGAAAGCCCGTCGCCTCCGGGCGCGTCTCAGTTTCTTGCACCAAGGGAAGTCTGCTCCGTGCAGAAAAGTCCGAGCCGATGGAAGTCGCGCCAGCGTCTGGAGTGCGGTGTCTTTCAGCACCGCTTTATCCCGTGCCTAGGGCGCGCCGCCGTCAGTGTGCCGCACCCAAAGCGGCGGTGGAACACGCCGCGCTCCAGACGCTCCGCGCCGCCGGGGCCGGTGGCCCTCACGTCCGCCGTTGGTCGGGGCGGAGTCACCGTTGTCTAGGGTCCCGATTGCCAGAAACTGAGATGCGCCCTGTTCACGGCGGACAGAGGAGCGCCGTTTGACAAAAGTGCGCGCGGGATTTACCGTCTTCGAATTCCAAAAACTCCTTTTCCGCCGATCGTGTGAGAAGTCCCCCGCACCACCATCGCGCCATCGCTTTCGCCTTGGTGGAGTTGCTGGTGACCATTGCCATCATCGCCATTCTGGCTGCACTGCTGCTGCCCGCGCTGAACAAAGCCAAGGGGAAGGCGAAGGCCACCAACTGCGGCAGCCAGATGCGGCAGATATTGCTTGGTAATACGCTCTATGCCGATGACCATCAGGACCTGCTGGTGATGCTGGCAAAGTCCCGCCGGGCGCAGGTTTTGACCACAAACAACGCCCTGCCCGCCTCCAGCTACATCTGGTGGCCAGAACTGCTCCAGAGTTACACCGGCAACAGCCGGCTCTTTACCTGTCCTGGCCAGCGAGCTACCTGGGGTATCGGCATGAACCACGCTGAGCTTGGGGTCTGGGGCAACGGCGCGGTGCGGATGCAGGAAATTGCCAAACCCGGTGCGACGGTAGCCCTGGCGGACGTCGGCACCACCGCCGCCTTCATCGTCACCAACTATTTCACGACCAACATGGTAGGAACCAACATGGTGGTGAGGACCAACCTCACCAACTCCATCTCGGCAATCATGTTCCGCACGCCGCACACCTGCGTTTCGCTCTGTTCCGGCGGCGCTACTACCGAGCGCCACGACAAGCGGCTTAACGCCGGTTTTGCCGACGGCCACGTGCAAAGAATGAAGACCGCTGAGATCGGCCTGAACTTCGCCGCCGGGCAACCTCAAGCGCTCTGGGACAAGCGATGAGTGCGGGTTGGGCGGGTCGTGCAGTCACCCTGTTGGGAACAGGTGAACTGGAAGACTAACGCGTAGTGGCTTGGGTGAAGCGGGGTATCAAGTGAGCTGGACGCCGGCCAGGCTCAGGGCAATCAGAAGCTTGAGTTTCATGGGCGAAACACTCGGGCCGAGAGTGGATCCTGGGGCGCTGCTGCGGGCGACGACTCCAGAATCAACCCGCTTGTTCGCCGGTAACTCCGCCGGAGGGTCGGTTGCAAGCGGGTAGCGGTTCCCGCACTCAAAATTGTTGGCTCAGGCGGGCGATGATTGACGCGTCGGATTCACTTTGCTGGGCATCCAGAGTGCGAACCCGCGCGCTGATGCTTCCGCCTCAAACAAGGCGCAAAAGTCACGCGCCACGTTTTGCATGTGATGGGGTGGAAAGGTCTCTGAGTGGGCTGCGCTATCATCGACTGACTGCCAAACACACCGCTGGAGCTCGGGACCCTCGATCAGCAGCACGGTTACCGAATCAAACGACGACATCCCTAAATGCGAAATGTGGAAACGCTCATAGGTATCGGGATAATACTTTGGAACACTTGGAGCCGATGTATCCCTGGGCGAAACCAAGACAGGCCGCACGAGCCGGTCAAAGACTTCGTCAGCAGGCAACGAAAGCAATTCCGGCTCGTATCGAGGCATTGGTTTGGTATGAAACTCTCGCAGCCAAGAGTAACAGCTCTCCAAATGCGCCCAGTCGTTCCAATTGCCACAGACTTTTCCGTGCAAGACGAAACGAAAACTACCAAACATACAAGCGTCCCTGATTTCGATAATTTCCGCCGATATCGCAAACAAATTGTCATCCCCAGCGTGAATCATAAGCCATCTGAATCAGTCGTCGCCGGGCGGCTCGACCAGCCGCCGAGATAGGTTGCGCCCACCATGCATCAGCCGCCAAGCGTCCACCACGTCGCTGTCGGCGCGATAGAAAATGAGGAACCGGGTGAACGGCGGCTCGACACGGAAGGAACGCAGGCCAGCCAGCAGTGGATGCCGGAAGCGGCGACGTCGGCCTAGATACGGCTGGAGCCGAAGCTCCTCAAGCGTTTGGTCAACTGCCACGACAAATCGCCACGCGACATCCTCGCCAGCTTTCCTGAAATACCATTCAAACTGCCGGCCAAGGTCTTCCTTGAAGTCGGGCTTCCGGTCAACGCGCCGCCTCATTATCTGGCTCGGAGTTTGATTGCCAGTTGCTCACACATCTCGCGCATCTCCTCTGCGGAATAGGGCACGGACGGCTGGCCAGCCGCCTTCAGCAACTCCGCCTCCAGCTCAGGGCTGTCCACTTCGAGATCCAGTCCGCCGGGCGGATGCGGAATCCGATCGTCGGCGTTAAGCAGTTGCACAAGGTCGATGCGCTGGGCCAGCGGGAGGGCGTCAATCGCGGACTTGATTTCGAGCACGGTGCTCATGGCGGAAACGTGGCTGAATTCGGGTTCGTCGGCAAGCTGCGGATATGGGACAGGAGTGTCCCCTTCACGCCATCGACGGCGGGGCGAAGCCTTCGCGGTAAGTGCGCGACAGGATCTCCTTGTTCGCCTGGTCGTGGTTCGTGAAGCGGAAGTTCGCGCCGTCCCAGCGGAGTTCCTGGCCCGGGTAGCGCGTGGCTTTCGCCGCCAGCAGTGCCGGCTCGGTGATGCGCCAGCCGATGGTCAGGGGCGTCCACAGTGGCTTCTTCGCGCCGAGGCAGTTGTCGGCCCAGTCCTTCCAGTGGTTGCGCGGCTCGACGGCCGGCAGCGGCTCATTCGCGACGACCTCGCCCTTGCGGAAGACGGTGATCTTGCCGTTCGCCTCCAGCAGCAGCGTGCCTTCGGTGCAGACCACCATTGTGTGGTTCGCGCCGACCTTCATGGGGGGCAGGCCCAGCGCGGCGAAGGACGGGAGCAGCGCGTCGTCGTTGTAATGCACGACGAACTTCTCGCGCGCGAACTGGTTGCGGCCGGCGTAGGTCAGCGTGCTTTGGTTGTGCGACGTGTGACTGGTGTTCGAGGGCTTGGGGGTGTGCGTGATGACGGCCTCGGGCGACGGGAGGTCGTAGGCGAAATAGAGCAGGTCAAGCAGATGGCAGCCCCAGTCCGCAAGCTGGCCGCCGCCGGTCTCCCAGAACGAACGCCAGCGGCGTGGCGCGAGGTCGTCGCTGTAGGGAAGCTGCTTGGCGAGCGGGCCGTTCCAGAGGTTCCAGTCGAGATAATCAGGCACAGGCTTGGCGGCGGTGTAGTCGCTCCACGGATCGGCGAAGTAAGTGCCCCGTGCGACGCTGCCAGTCCAGACCCACGCCTCAACGGGCTTGCCGAGCTGGTTCTTGCGGAGCATTTCGACGGCCTGCATGCGGCCCGTGTTGCAGGAGCGTTGGTTGCCCATCTGGGTGATGGAGCCGGGCCGGGCGGCGAGCGTGTCGCGCATCAAGCGCAGTTCGTCGAGCTGATGCACAAGAGGCTTCTGACCGTAGAGGTGCTTCTTGTGCTTGAGCGCGGTGACCATCATCGGCGCATGGTGGAAGTCAGGAGTCGCGACGAGCACGGCATCGAAGTCACCAACGCGGTTGGCGAAGGCCTCGCGGTAGTCCTTCGTGCTCCAGGCGTTGGGGAATTCCTTCTTCATCCGGTCCAGCTCGCGCTGATCCACGTCGGTGAAGCCAGCCCACTCGAGCTGGGGATGGCCCTTCAGCGCTCCGCGGTCCGCGCCGCCCATGCCGCCGACGCCGATCTGGTAGAGGCGCAGCTTGCTGTTGAGGTTCGTCTGCGCCCGCGCGAGCGGCGAGAGAGCGGCCAGGCCGGTGGTGATGACCGCGCCGGTGCAGAGAAAGGTGCGGCGGGTGACGGGAAAGGAAGGGGGCTGCGTGTTCATGCGTGTGAGGCCGATATTGCATCGGGAACGGAATGGCTCAAGCAAACTTTGACGTGAAGCGGATACTCTTGTCCGCCGGCCACGGTGGCTACGCGAAGAGTTTTGGCAGGAAGATTAGGGGCAGGAAAATTGAAGGCGGGATGAAGAACCAGCGGCTTTGGTTGAATCAATCTTCCTGCCCCTAATTTTCCTGCCCAGAAAACAGCGGCCAGGCGTGTTCGCCGCACGCCTCTACTTCCCGATGGCGTAGAGCGCGCGGTTGGACCGGATGAGGAGGCGGCTGCCCTCGAAGGTGGGCGTGGCGTTAAACATCCCGCGGTTGTTCTCCAGCGTGTTGTCCGCGAGCACCTCGAACTTCGGCTTCGCGGCGACAACCACCATGCGGCCCTGCCGGCCCAGGTAGTAGAGCTTGCCATCCGCCACCACGGGCGAGGCATAGATCTGGCCGGGGTTCGGGTTCAGCCGTTCTTCATAAACGATGTCGCCGGTCCTGGCATTGGCGCAGTAGATCACACCGAGGTTTTCGTGGGCGAAATAGAGGTGCCCCTCGTAGAGGACGGGCGTGGGGACGTTCGAGCCCTTGTTGATTTTCCAGACGAGATGAGTGCCGGTCACGTCACCCCGACCGCCGGCCTTGATCGCGAGGGCGTTCTGCGGATTGCGTCCGCCGATGGCGTAGATGATGCCCTCGCTCGCCAGCGGCGTGGGACACATATACCAGCCGATGCCAGTCTTGCAGGTCCACAGAGGCAAGCCGGTGTCCGCGTCGAAGGACTGCACCTGCTGGATGCACGCCGCGATGATCTCGGCCTTGCCACCGGCCCCGGGCACGACCAGCGGCGCGTGCCAGGACTCGTTGATGCCACGCGCGCGCCACTTCTCGACGCCCGTCGTTTTGTCCAGCGCGACGAGCGCGGTGCTCTCGACGCTCGCGTTCACATAGACGAGGTCCTTGCGCAACACGGGCGAAGCGGCGGAGCCCCAGCCGTTCAGCTTTTCGCCTACCTTCGTGTTCCAGAGTTTTTTGCCGGCATGATCGAAGGCAAAGACACCGGACTTGCCGAAGAAGACATACACGCGTTCGGCATCCACGACGGGCGTGCTGGTGGCGTAGCCATGGTCCTCGCGGATGCCGGACTGCTCGGGCAGATCGGCGGGGACGGGTGTGTTCCAGAGAATCTTCCCATTAGCACGGTCGAGGCAGAGCACATGGCGTTTCAACTCGTCGAGGCTCCCTCCGCGTCCAGGTTGCACGCCGGTGTAGCAGGTGAGGAAAATCTTGTTGCCAAACACCACCGGGCTGGACGCACCAGGGCCAGGCAGCTCGGCCTTCCATGCGAGGCCGTCGGTGTCGCTCCACTTGAGGGGCGCACCCTTGGCGTCGCTGACCCCGGCGCCGCCGGGGCCGCGAAATTGCGACCAGTCGGCAGCCACAAGCGGCAGGGACAGGCAGAACAAGAGCAAGGTGAGAGCGGGACGCAGGCGCATGACCGGGGATTTCGCCAGAGGCGGTGGCAAGTGCAAGGGAAATGCTGAATCCGAACTCCGAAGCTGGCGAACGACGACGGCGGGGCACGCGGCCTTCAGGCCGCAGAAACGTGAGCCCGCCGAGGGTGGTTCTAGCGCACTTTCTCCGGCACAGCCTTCTGCGGCGGGAACGCCGCGCTCCGATCGCTGCCGATGACTTCCGGGGCTCTCAACTTCGGAGTTCGGGCTGAATCCAAAGCTGCCGTCAATCTCCGGCTGTCCCCAGCTTGACGGCTGGGCTACAGTCACCGCGTGCGCACCCGCGTCACCGAACCATTCACTGAACGCCCCTTCTGGCAGGCGTGGCCGGGCGCGTGGCATCCGCTCTGCGGGAGCTTCAGCGAGATGGGGTGGAGTTTCGAGTGGCACGATTTCGAGGCCGCCACCCGCGTGGACTGGTCCCGGAGCTTTCATCCGCAGGGGCTGGAAGTATGCCTGAACCTCGCCGGCACCGGGCGGGTAGTGGTGAAAAAGAGCGAATTGGAAGTGACCCCCGAGTCGGCGGCGCTCTACGTCTGCGGAGACACGCCGGTCAGCGCGTGGCGTGAGGCGGGCCAGCGGCACCAGTTCCTCACCGCGGAGTTCAGCGTGGACTTTCTCCGGCGCAACCTCCCGCGCGGGCTGGGCCAGGTGCGGCCGTTCGTGCAGCGCCTTCTGGATGCGAAGAAGCCCGCGTCTGCCGTGGAGGCCAGCCTGCCCTTGACGCCCCGGCTACGGCTGCTCGTGGCGGCGTTGCGCTCGCCACCGGTGAGCGGTGCCGCACGCACGATGTGGTTCACGGCCAAGGTCTATGAGGTCGCGGCGGAACTGTTCTTTGACCACACGGCGGAGGAGGCGCTCTTCTGCACACGGCAGACGCATGTGGCCCAGGAGCGCGTGGAGAAAGCGGCCGCCCTCGTCCGCGAGCACCTCGCTGAGCCACTGACCCTTGAGGAACTTGGCCAGCGGGTCGGCTGCAGCCCGTTCTATCTGAGCCGCACCTTCAGCGAGCAGATGGGCATGACGATCTCGCAGTTTCTGCGGCAGGTCCGGCTGGAGCGCGCCGCCGAGCTGCTGCGCTCCGGCAAGTTCAACGTCACGCAGGCCGCGCTCGAGGTGGGCTACTCCAGCGTCGGCCATTTCAGCACCGCCTTTCACGAGACGTTCGGCTGCTGCCCGGGGCTGTATCCGTTGAAGATGCCAGCGCAGCGGGCGGATCAGGAATAGGCCCGCCTTGCGTTCCGGCCCGTTGCTGCGAGCGAGCGCTGCTACTTCTTTCCCGCTTCGCCCGACACGCGCTTGGCGGCCAGCTTGTCGAGATGGAAGAGCCCGTTGTGGTTCGCGCCGATGAGTTCGAGCTTCGCGATGAAATCCCCGACCAGCTTCTCCTCCTCCACCTGTTCATCGAGGAACCAGCCGAGAAACGCCTGCGTGGGATAGTCGTGCTCGGCACCCGCCAGTTCGTAGAGGGCGCAGATGGACTTGGAGACCTTCTGCTCATGCGCGAGACTCGCACGGAAGGCCTCGATCGGCGCGGCGAATTCCAGTTGGGGCTGCTCGATGGGCAGCAGGCGCACCTTCCCGTTGCGGCGCACGAGATAGTCGAAGAATTTCCGCGCGTGACTGTGTTCTTCATCGCTTTGCAGCCGCATCCACTGAGCAAACCCCGTGTAGGGCGTCTGCTCGAAATGCGCGGCCATGGCGAGATAGGCGTAGAACGAGGCGAACTCCAGATTGAGCTGCTCGTTGAGGGCGTGTTCCAGTTTGGAAGTGAGTTTCATAGCAAACCCTACCTCGCCTTCGCAGCCTGGGCAACCGGTGGAGCAGGCTTGCGGCACCTTCCCCCAATGACCGCAAGGCACCGGAAACTTTCCGCAAGCCACCGTAAGCATCGCGAGGGGCGACCCCCTACCCTCCGGGCGCATGAAGAAATCAAAACTGCTCTGGTTGCTGTTGCTCGCGGGCTTCCTGCCCACCCTCCCAATCCGCGCGGACGAACGTCGCTTCACCTACGTTTATGAGCCGGAAGTGCTCCCCAAGGGCGCGATGGAATTCGAGCAATGGGTGACCCTCCGCACCCAGCGCACCAAGGGCGGCGGCGTGCAGCAGGGCAATTACAACCAGTGGGAGCTGCGCGAGGAGCTGGAATACGGCGTCACGGACCGCTACTCGGTGTCGCTTTACCTCAACGGCCAGTCGCAGAGCTTCAAGGACTTTAGTGCCACGCCGGTAGCGAACACGTCGAAGACCGAGTTCACCGGCGTGTCCCTGGAAAACCGCTACATGCTGGTAAATCCGGCGAACCACGCGGTGGGCCTCACGCTCTACTTCGAGCCCCGTTTCTCCGGGGATGAGGCGGAACTGGAGCAAAAGATCATCATCGGCCAGCGCCACGGGGACTGGAAGTGGGCCTTCAACCTGAGCCACGCCATTGAGTGGAAGAATGACCTGCACACCCGCGAGGGCGAGCTGGAGGCTTCGTTCGGCCTGTCGCGCGACCTGGGCAAGCACTGGTCGCTGGGCCTGGAGTTCCGTAATCACAACGAACTGCCGGATTATCGTCGCTGGGAGAACACGGCCTGCTTTCTCGGCCCGGTGGTGAACTTCCGGCAGGAGAAGTGGTGGGCGACGCTCACGGTCCTGCCGCAAATCTATGGCCGCAGCTTTCTGGGGAACCCCGACAACAATAAGACCCTGGACCTCGAAGGCCACGAGCGCTTGAATATCCGGCTGATCTTCGGCCTCAGCTTCTGATGCATCCCGGCGTTCTTCTGGTGTGCGGGGCGACGGTGGTTGCGCTGGCTGGTTGTGCCACCGGACCGCTCGGCTCGGACGCAATCGTGCCCGCGCCAGCCGAGGCCGCGGTCGCGGCCGAACGTGCTGGCATGCCGCCGGGAGACATTGTGCGGGCCGCCGACTTGTATGTGCTGAAGTGCGCCCGCTGTCACAAGTTCTACGACCCGAACGGCTATAACGACACGGAGTGGCGGACATGGATGACCAAGATGAGCAAGAAGTCCCGGCTTGAGCCCGCCGAGGACAGCCTCCTGCTGCGGTATCTCGAAGCCTCGCGAAAATCGGGCGCCACCGCAAAGCCCGCGCCCTGAGGTCGGAACCGCCAAGCTCCATCAACCCCATTGCGCCGACCGCCGGAACTCAGGTTCCGGCGGTTCCGCTTTTGGTGGCCGACGCGGTGAAGAACTGGGACCAACGAAGCCTTTCGCAAACCTCCGCAAACTTTTCGCAAGCGAGCAGAAGCCTTCGCAACCGGCCGGACACTATTGGCAAGCCAACGGAAGCACCGGACCGCTTCCGGTTCTAAAACAGTCACGTCTTGAGCGGCCAGCGGCAGGAGCGAAGGTTCCTCTTGCCTTCAGAATTGTGTGTGCCGGATGCCGCGGTCGCCCAGGCCCAAAAACTCAAACATGACGAAGCTGAACTTGAAATACCGCGAGCAGACAGTGGAACGAACGGTCAACGCACCACGCCTGCCGAGCCGCCTCTCCCCCGCCGCCCTGGCGCTGGTGAACACCATCATGCTCACCGGCGCGCTCCAAGCGCAGAGCACGAACAAGGCCCCCATCTCCGCCACGAGCACGAACGCGCCGGCCAAACTTCCGGACGTGGTGGTGAAGGGCCAGCAGGAGCCCAAGGCTTACAAGCCCGAAGTCCTCTCTTCACCCAAATACACCGAACCCCTCCGCGACGTGCCGCAGACGGTCACGGTCATCCCGAAGGCAGTCTTCGAGGAACAGGGCGCGACCTCCCTGCGCGACGTGCTGCGCAACGTGCCCGGCATCTCCATGCAGGCGGGCGAGGGCGGCGTCCCGAACGGTGACAACCTCTCCATCCGTGGCTTCAACGCGCGCACGGACATGTTCATTGACGGCGTGCGAGACTTTGGCGGCTACTCGCGCGATCCCTTCAACATCGAGCAGGTCGAGGTTTCGAAGGGACCCTCCTCCGCCTATGCCGGCCGCGGCTCGACCGGCGGCTCCATCAACCTCTCGACCAAGTCGCCCACGCTCACCCCCGCCTACAGCGGCTCGGCGGGCTACGGCACGGACGACTTCAAGCGGTTCACGGCGGACTTCAACCAGCCGCTGGAACAGGTGCTCAAGGGGGCGGCCTTCCGCATCAATGCCATGTTCAACGACGCGGACGTTCCGGGTCGCGACGTGGTGACGAATCAACGGTGGGGCGTCGCGCCGACGCTGGCGTTCGGCCTCGGCACCCCCACGCGCACCACCTTCAGCTACACGCACCTCGCGCAGGACAATACCCCTGACTATGGCATCCCGTGGGTCACGGCGAACCAGACCAATACGCTCCTGACGCCCTACATCGACCAGGCCTCACCGGTGAACTACAACAACTTTTACGGGCTTAAGAACCGCGACTTTGAGAAGACGACCACAGACGTCTTCACCGCCAAGGTGGAGCATGAGTTCAATGACTCCGTGTCGCTGCGCGACCTGGTGCGCTACGGACGGAACCGTCGCGATTCCGTCGTCGCTGCGCCCCGCTTCACGGATCTGAATCCCGGTGCCCCGGTGCAGCAGAGCACCACCATCACCCGTGAACTTCAGTCCCGTGACCAGAATGATGACATCCTCTCGAACCAGACGGACTTCACGCTGCGATTCGAGACCCTGAAGGTCGAGCACACGCTCGTGTCCGGCCTGGAGTTTTCCCGCGAAGGGTCTGTCAACTATGCCCGCACCGGGCCCGTCGCGCCCACCACCGACCTGTTTGCCCCCGACCCGTATCAGCCCTATCCCGGCCCCATCACGCGGACGGGCGCCTACACGGATGCAGCCGCAGATTCGTTCGCGCTCTATGCGTTTGACACGATGAAGCTCACTGAGCAATGGCAGCTCACCGGCGGGCTGCGCTGGGATTATTTCCACATCGATTACAAGAGCGTCGCGGCGAGCGGGGCGGAAACTCCGCTGGCCCGCACCGACACGATGGCGACCTGGCGCGTTGGGCTGGTTTACAAGCCCAAGCCCAATGGCACGCTTTACGCGGCCTACGGCACCTCCTTCAATCCGTCCGCCGAAGGCCTGACCCTGGCCAACACCGCCACAGCGGCGAACAGCATCAACGTCGCCCCGGAACAGAGCCGCAGCTTTGAGCTGGGGACGAAATGGGACCTGTTCGACAACAAGCTCTCCCTCGGGGCGGCGTTGTTCCGCACGGAAAAGACCAACACCCGCACGGAAGATCCGGCCAACCCCGGAGACTTCATCGCGCTGGACGGCGTGCAGCGCGTGGACGGCATCGAACTGAGCGCAGCGGGCAGCATCACGGAGCAGTGGAAGGTCTTCGGCGGCTACGCGCTGATGAAGAGCGAGGTTGTGAAATCGGCGAATCCGCTCGAAGTCGGCCGGCCGTTGAGTAACACGCCGGAGCAGACCTTCACCTTGTGGAACAGCTTCGATGTGACCTCGAAGTTCCAGATCGGCGCCGGCGCGCAGTTCACGGACAAACGTGTGAACAGCACGACCACGCAGCGCTGGGCGCCCGGCTACCTGCTTTACGACGCGATGCTGGCCTACAACGTGAACCAGCACTTCTCCCTGCGCCTGAATCTCTACAATCTCACCGACGAAAACTACATTGACCGTGTGGGCGGCGGGCATTTCGTGCCCGGCGCGGGACGGTCCGCGGTGATGACGGCGAGCTTGAAGTTTTGAGCCGGTCAGGGAATTAACACCCATGCTCATCAGCATCCCCGACGTCCTCACCGCCGAGCAAGTCGCGCAGGCGCGGCAAATCCTCGCCGCCGCCGACTGGGTGGACGGGCGCGTGACCGCTGGCTACCAGGGCGCGCGGGTGAAGGACAATCAGCAGATCCCCGCCGAACATCCCGCCGCCCGGCAGGTGGGGGAGATGATCCTGCGCGCACTGAATCAGAACCTCCCGTTCATGTCGGCCGCCCTGCCCTTGCATGTGATGCCGCCGTTCTTTAACCGCTACGCGGGCGGCCAGAAGTTCGGCACGCATGTGGACGGATCCATCCGGCAGATGCCCAATGGCCAGCGCATCCGCACCGATCTTTCTGCCACACTCTTCTTCGCCGGGCCGGAGGAATACGACGGCGGCGAACTGTGCGTGGAGGACACCTACGGCGTGAAGAAGGTCAAGCTCCCGCCGGGCCACCTGATCCTGTATCCCGCCACGAGCCTGCACCATGTGACGCCGGTCACGCGCGGCACGCGGCTGTGCGCGTTCTTCTGGCTGCAGAGCATGGTGCGCGACGACGGCCAGCGCTCGCTGCTCTTCGATCTCGATCTCGCAATCCAGCGCCTCAGCGCCGATCACCCCGACCATCCCTCCGCCGTGCAGCTCACCGGCGTGTATCATAACCTCCTGCGCCAGTGGGCGGAGATGTAAGGGTTGGTTTCAACTGATTTTGGTTTCCTATGAAAATGCCCCTCCGCCACCTCCTCGCCCTCGCCTTGTGCTGCGCTGGCCTTCACTCCGCCCGCGGCCATAGCATCTGGATCGAAGAAACTCCGGACAAGGGCCTGTGCCTCCGCTTCGGCGAGATCGGCGAAGTGATCGAAACGTCGCCGGGCCGGCTGGATGCTTTCAAGTCCGTGCGCGCGTGGGCGGTGGCGACGAATCAGTTCGAGGTGACGAAGCAGAAGGATCACTTCCTGTTCGCCAAAGCCGCCGTCTCGGCGGTCACGCTCGCGGAAGACCAGGGGCTGGCCGTTTCCAGCCGGGGCGGGCAGCCGGCGCGCAAGCCGAACTTCTACGCCCGCTGGCAGCCGGCCAAGGCGGGCGCGGGCACGCCCGGACTGACGCTCGATGTGGTGCCCGAGGCGAAGGCCGGCACGTTCCGCGTCTATTTCCGCGGCCAGCCCCTCGCGGGCGCGAAACTCGCCACGCACAGCAACAGCGGCGCGGCGGAGACAGCCTTGGAGACGGATGCCGAGGGACGCTTCACGTTCGTCGCCACCAAGCCGGGGCTCTATCTGATCATCTGCTCCCATCGCGAGCCACTCGCCGGGTTTGCCGGCGGGCTGCCGTATGAAGCGGTGGGCCACAACTGCACGCTCTCCTTCCGCCAGCCATGAGCAAACTGCGTCCCGTCATTTTCTGGCTCCACCTCGTCGCCGGGGTCGTGGCCGGGGTGATCATCGCCATCATGTCCTTCACCGGGGCGGCGCTGGCGTTTGAGAAGGAGATCATCGCGTGGGCCGAGCGCGACGTGCGGCGCGTCTCGCCGCCTGCCGACGCGAAGCGCCTGCCGCTCGAAGACCTGCTCGCCCGCGTCCGCGAGCAGCAGCCGGACGCACGGCCCTCGGGCATCACCGTCTTGGCCGATCCCGCCGCCGCGGTGCTCGTAAGCCTGGGCCGGACGAACGCCTTCCACGTCAACCCCTACACCGGCACGGTCCAGCCGCAGGGCGCAGCGGGTGTGCGCGAGTTCATGCGCTTGATGATCGAGTGGCACCGCTTCCTCGCCGTGCAGGGTGACAACCGCCCGACGGGCAAGGCCATCACCGGCGCGTGCAACATCGCCTTCCTCGTGCTCGCGCTCACCGGCCTCTTCCTCTGGTGGCCGCGCAACTGGACGAACGCCGCCGTCCGGGCCGTGGCGCTGCTGAACTTCAAGCTGCGCGGCAAGGCGCGTGACTTCAACTGGCACAACGCCATCGGCCTGTGGAGCGCGCCCGTGCTCATCGTGGTCACCCTCACGGCCATGCCCATCTCCTACCGCTGGGCCGCCGACCTCATCTTCAAACTGACCGGCACCGAACCGCCTCCGCCCGGAGCCGGCCCCGGCATGAGCGGCCCGCCAGTGGAAGTGCCCAAGCCGCCGCCCGGCACCCAGCCCCTCGGCTACGACGCCCTCCTCGCCGCCGTTCAAAAAGAAGCCCCCGCGTGGCAGCAAGTCACCTTCCGCATCGGCGGTGGCGGCCAGCGTGGTGGCGGTGGTGGCGCAGGTGGCGCCTCCGGATCAACTAACGCCAGCCCCTCACGCGCCGAAGGCACTCAAAAGGGCGGCCGCCGAGGTGAGGAAGCGGACGCGGCAAAAGCGGACGCCGCGAAAGCCGCTCCGGCGAAATCAACCAACGAAGTTGCCGCCGCCACCGCGCCTGCTTCCGGGACTCCGCGCGGCGAAGGCCGGGGCACCCCGCAAGCGGTCACCGTAAGCCTCAAGGAACGCGGCGGCTGGCCGCTCTTCTACTCCCCGCAGCTCACCCTCGACCCCTTCACGGGCGAGGTGCTCAAGCAGGAGCGATTCAGCGACCAGAACCTGGGCCGCCAAGTCCGCTCCTGGACCCGCTTCCTCCACACCGGCGAAGCCCTCGGCCCCATCGGCCAGGCCCTCGCCGGCCTCGCCTCCTTCGGGGCCCTGTTCCTGGTCTGGACGGGCTTTGCCTTGTCGTGGCGGAGGTTTTTTGGGCGGAAGACCACTGTCGCTGCCGAGGCAGCAGCAACAGCCACTCCATCATAACCCGCGTTTGGGGTCCCGGCTTCAGCCGGCCAGACGCGACTGCGATCAAGACGATGCGCTGAACGCCCACCGACAATTGGACTCCTCGCCGCCTGAAGGCGGGACTCCATACGTGACGGCAAGGACTGAACCCGAACGCCGAAGCAGGCGAACACTGACGGCGAGGAGCGCGGCCTTCAGGCCGCAGAAACAGGAGCACGCCATGGGTGGTGCGATCGCACTTTTCCAGTCGCAGCCTTCTGCGGCGTGAACGCCGCGCTTCGCTTGCGGTCGGCGCGTTTCCGGCATTCCCTGCGTCGGTGTTCGGGCTCAAAGCACGAACCCTTCGTTCCGCGAATTGTCCCCCCCGTTATTTCAACTCGTCCACCACCTTGCGGGCCACGGCGTGGATGATGCCGCGGTCGCTGGCGTGGTCCACGGTGAAGGTCACGAGCACGAACTTGCGGCCGTCCGGCAGCTCGACATAGGCGCAGTCATGCCGCGTCTGGCTCGTCCACCCGGCCTTGGACCAAAGCTTCGCGCCATCGGGGAGGGCGGAGCCGGTGAACTTGCTCTGCGCGTCGGCGTCCTTGTCCTTGCTGAACGGGTCGCGGCGGAGCAGCGCCTGCATGACGCAACTGCATTTCTCGGTGACGCACTTGCGGGTGACGATCTCCGTCATGAGCCGGGCAGTGGCCTCGGTGGTGAGCATGTTGCGCCTGGGCTCGAAGAGCTTCATGGCTTGGGTCTCACGACCGTAGGGGCCTTCGCCCCACGGCTTCTTGTTCGCGTTCACTCCGGTGTAGCCGAGCGAGGCGTAGTAGCGGTTCACGGCATTGCGCTTCTCAAACCACTCCTTGATCTCCGCCTCCGGCAGTTCCGGTCCGCTCGTCGTGCCGGTGAGCACGTCCACCACGTAGTGCGTCGCCTCGTTGTAGCTGTGCACGATCATGTCGCTCAGCGCGCGGCGCAACTCCGGGGTGTCGCTGATCTTGCCGTCCTCGATCCACCGATGTGCGGCGGCGAGGTAGAAGAGCTTGATGACACTGGCGGGGTAGATTTGCTCGGTGCCGCGATGGCTGCCGCGTTCCAGCTTCGCGGGGTCACGCAAGTCCACCAGGGTCACGGCGATCTGCTCGGCCTTGAGCGTAGGGAACTGTCGGCGCGCCTCGGCCACGGCATGGTCCACGACGGTCTGCACGCGCGGCGAAGGCACGGCAACCTCGGGCGCGGCGGTCTGTGCGAAGGATGGCACCGCCGCAACGAATAGCATGGCGGCGAGCAGAAGTTGAGCGCGGAGATTCATGCCAAGGAGTAAAGCGCGCTTGCGGGGGTTGTGCAACCCGGAGCGCAGGCGTTCTCCCAGGCTGACGCATAAAAAAGCTGGAGGAAATCTTTTCGGAGAAAGCTGATGACCAGTCCGCTAGCGGCGGCACTGAGCGGCCAGCCAGCACCAACTTTGACTGACGAATGGGGACTGACGAATGAAAACAAGGCGGCAAAGCAGTTAGGTTCCTTGGCGATTATTCGTCAGTCCTTTCTTCTTTTTGATGCGGCAGCCCTGGGGCGTCCTCGCGCCGCCGGGCTTGTGTGACCGTCGAAACAGGGCGACTCCTTCCATGAACCCGCAATGCGGCCCGGCGGGCCGCGCTCCGGGGACTCTCAACCCGTCATTGATGCCATTCCCCCGTGAACGGCTTGTAATACTGCTTCCACTCCCGCTCAAACCACACCGGCGACGACGGAAAACCCTCCTGCCCCAGCGCATCCACCGCCACGACATAATAGCGGCGCGCATTCTTCCCCGCCTCGGGATCACTAAACATCGTTCCTGTAATCGGCTCCGGTGTGAGGCGCGGGATGGGGTCCTTGTCGTAGCGACCGTTCATGCGATAGACCCGGTAGCCGCGGAGCGACTTCTCTGCACTTGCCGTCCACTTGAGATGGCACGTCGTGCCCTCCTCCTTTGAAAAGAGCCACTGCGGCGGCGAAGGAATCGTGAACTCAGCAGCGGAAGGACCGCTCTCCTGATTGGCCGCGCTCACCGCGCGCACCCGGTAGGCGAACACGGCGAAACGATACGGCCTGCCCGTCGGGTCAAACTGCTCCGCGTTAAACTTCCGTTCGTAGAGCGGCGTCCCGGCGAGCGGTCCCGGCCTGCTCAAATCCACGGTCGTATCGGTGAACGAGGTTTCGTGAACCACAAGCTGGTTGAGCCGCTGGAACGCCCCAATTTTGGTAATGGCCCCGACGCTCGGCTCCGCCAGCGGTTCCGTCTGCCGCTTGAGCCGCCGAAGCTGGTCCTCCGTTGCCACCTCAACCAGCGCACGCTCCACATGGTAACCAGCGACCGTCTTATCCGCTGATCGCTTCCAGCGCACTTCGACGCGGTTTGTGGCGAGGACTGAGACAGTAACGTCCTCGACGATGCGTGGCGCACCGGTAGGAGCCGACGTAAGGAGGCTCTGATTTTCATTCCGCACTCCGCGTTCCTCATTCCGCATTCCAAACCGATACGCCCACACCTGCTGCTCCGCCGGCCCCTGCGGCGGATGCGTGCGGTTCTCCAGCAGCACCGCGTTCAGTTCAGGCGCGAAGAGGCTGTTCCGCGCGCGATTGCCTGATGGGTCCGGCTCACGCGCCGGATTCATCTTGGTCCACTGATTCGTCCCGGCATCGAACGCCCACGTCTCAAGGTGCGACTTCGCGTTGTCCTCCTTGCCTTCGCTCACCTTCACTACGGCGATGACCACACCGTTCACTGAATCATACGTCAGCACCGCGTCGTTCTTGTCCGTGGGCGGCAGCAGCGCGGGCTTGAGACTGGTCCATCGGTTCTCCGCGAGGCTGTAACCCCAGGTGTGCGGGTCGTTGTTCATCTGCGCGCCGAACAGGATGTGCAGCTTCCGCGCCGCGTCATAAGCCATGTTCCCGCCGCTGCGGAACTCCGGCTGTGGCGAGGGCTTCTTGGAGGTCCAAGCGTTAAGGTGCGAGTCATACACCAGCGTCCCCTCGCTGCTTGTCTCCCCGCCGAAGAGGACAACGACGTTTTGCGCCGAATCCCATGCCGCGCAACGCAACGGCTTCGGGCTGGCCGTGGGAACCGGACGGAGGTTCCGCCATTTGTTCTCGTCGAGGTCGTAGCTCCAGACCGATGAGTCGTTCAGATAGATTTCCCGCCACCACTGCCAGCCGTGGCTGCCACTGAACGATGGGAAACGCAAGTAACGGCCCTGCTGCGGATCGAACACATTCTGCTGCCCACAGCAAATCCCCGGCGGCTGGACGTTCGGCTCCTTGAGCGTCCACTTCGCCGTGCGCGGGTCGAAGGTCCACATCTCCGAATGCTGCTCGCCGCCCCCGCCCTGGTTGTGCCCGCCGTAGCGGATCATCACCTGATGTTTCGCATCCCACACACACGCGCCCTCGTAGCCCAGCCTTGGCGACGGCGGTGTGTTCGTCAGCGGCGAGAGCTTCACCCAAGTGTTCAGCGGCAATTCGAACGGCGCGGCAGCCGCCCCGGCTACACCAAACGCCAAAGTCGCCGCCACAAGCACCACCGACGCGTTCCAACTCCCAATGACTTTCGGTGGGATGGTTGATGCGGGACCGCGACGCACCTCAGCTCCCTCTCCCTTCCTCGGAGGAGGGGAGAGGGTGGGGATGAGGGGTGGCACCGGGCGACAGGCTCCCGACTCGCGTTTGGAATGGGTATCAAATCTTGAAGCTTTCATAGGTCTGGCGGTGCTCCACCTCTGACGCAAAAGCCACCGCAGAAATTGGAAACCACGGATGCACACGGATGAAAACCCTTTGACGCGAATTGCGCCAATTATCGCTAATTTTTGTCTTTCCCAATTCGCGTAAATTCGCGCAATTCGCGTCAACTCTCCCCATCCGCATCCATCCGTGTCCATCCATGGTTCATTTCTCCAGCCACGCCACAATCCGCAACGGCGCGCCCGTCCCGCCCTTGATCTTCATCGGCAGCGCCACCACATACGCGCCCGTGGCGGGCAGTTGAGCCAGCCCAGCAACGTTCTCAAACGCCGGGACGTTCTTCTCGAACAACGTGCGATGGCTCTCGAACAGCTTCGACTGCCCGTAGTCGATGCTCGCCGTGTCCAGGCCGATGGCCTTGATGGTGCGATCCGTCGTCAGCCACCGCGCGGCGTCCGGATGCAGGCCGGGGAAGTGCAGCTTCGCGACCGCCTCAGGACCTTTCTCCGCCGTGCCCAGATACTTCTTCGCATCCGGCCAGTGCCGTGCGAACCCGGTGTTCAGCAGCAGAATCGCGCCCGCCGGAATCTTCCCGTGGACCGCTTCCCACGCCTGCAAGTCCGCGACGGTGATCTGGTAGTCCGCGTCCTTCAGCGCCTTCGCCGACACATCCACCACCACCGCCATGCCCGTGAGCTGGTCGAGCGGAAGCTGCTCCACCGTCTTGCGATCCCGCGCGAAGTGAATGGGCGAATCCAGGTGCGTCCCTCCGTGTTCCGACGCGCGATAGCGATTGGCCGAGTAGAAGTAACCGCCCGGCGTGAGCCCCTTGAACTCCGCCTCCAGCGCAAACCCATCCGCCGTGGGCCAGTAAAGCGTCTCGAACGAAAACTCATGCGTCAGATCCACCCACCGCCCCTTGGCAAACGGCGAATCCGCGGCAGAGGCGAGCGGGGTGAGGAACTGTGAAAGAACCAGACCGAACGCAGCGGCAAAGAGAGTTTTCATGTTTTGAGCGTAACGACGGCGGAAAGGGACGGCAATGGCGGACCGAAGGGAGCGCCAGTTTCCGCCACGCCTGTGAAGGAAGGCCACGACAGGAGCACCTGCTAGCTATGCGTCAGGGCCTCGTTCTCCTTCGGCTTTTCAGGACGGCGGCGAACTTGCGCAACCGGTTCTTCATCCGCGTCATCCGCGGTATCCGCGGTTCTCCCTTCGGAATTTGCGCTAGGCCACGAAGCTTGCTCCGCTCGTGCCCACTCCGGCAGATGGGGTTCGACAGAGTCTAACACTACCGGTGGAGCCCGTGCCGGCGGCTTGCAGCCGCCGACCGCAGGCCACAACAGCACGGACCAGCTTCAAGCTCTCCACCCGCAACGCGGTGGCTGCAAGCCACCGGCACGGGTTCCAGGGCTTCACAGCACGAAGCTTGCGTTCCGCCCCCCGGCCCTCTCCCCTCAATCCAGTGAAGGGAGAGGGAGGGGACCAGCTCACCCGCCCACGCCCGCCAGCTCCTCATTCGTCACCGCGTTGAGGATCTTGAACTGCTCGGCATGGAACGCGGGATCGGCGCGAAAGGTGAGCTTGCCGAAGAATTTCTTCTCCATCTCGATGAGGATCTTCTCATCCTCCTTGCGCAGCCGGTCCAGCACGGTGGGATGCGAGATGATGCGGAGCTGGAAGTCGCTCTCGTCGCGCGGACGCTTCTTGAGGATTTCCTGGAGCTTGCGCTGGATCTCCACGCTCATCGTCAGGGCGCTCTTCACCTTCGCGCGGCCTTTGCAATACGGGCAGTCCTGATACACGGTCGAGCGCACGCTCTCGGTGTGGCGCTGCCGGGTCATCTCCATCAGACCGAGCTGGGAGATGGGCAGGATGTGCGTCTTGGCCTTGTCGCGCTTGAGGCCGTCCTTCACGCGCTGATAGACCGCCTGCTGGTCGCGGCGGTGGCGCATGTCGATGAAGTCCAGCACGATGAGCCCGCCCAGGTTGCGCAGGCGCAGCAGGCGGGCGATTTCCTCGGCGGCCTCGAGGTTCACCTTGGTGATGGTCTGTTCCTTGTCCTTCTCGTTGCCCTTGTGGCTGCCGGTGTTGACGTCAATGGCCACGAGCGCCTCCGTCTCATCCACGACGAGGTAGCCGCCGCTCTTGAGGTGCACCTGCCGGGTGAAGGCAGCTTCAAGCTGGCGCGAAATGCCGAACCGGTCGAAGACAGGCTGAGGCTCGTTATAGAGCTTCACCTTGCCGATGGAACGCTTCGAAATTTTGCCGATCATCGTCTGCATCCGCTCGAACTGCCGGCTGTCGTCAATGACGATGCGCTCCACATCCTCGGTGAGGAAGTCCCGCACCGTGCGCTCGATGAGGTCGGGCTCCTGGAAGACGCACGTGGCGGAGTTCTGCTTCTCGATGCGCTCCTGCACGGCGCGCCACTCCTCGATGAGGAAGGCCAGATCACGGATGAAGTAGCGCTTTTGCTGCCCCTCGCCCGCGGTGCGGATGATGACGCCCATGCCGTCCGGGATGTCCAGTTCACGCAGGATCTTCTTGAGGCGCTGGCGCTCCTCGTGGTCGTCAATCTTGCGCGAGATGCCGGACTGCTCGGAGTTGGGCAGCAGGACGAGGTAGCGGCCCGGCAGCGCGAGGTGCGTGGTGACGCGCGGCCCCTTGGTGCCGATGGGACCCTTGGTGACCTGGATGATGATGTCCGTGCCCTTGGGGTAGAACTTGGGGATGTCCTTCTGCGTGACCTTGGGCTTCTCCGGCCCCTTCTCCTTGGGCGGGCCCTTCTTCTCGCGTTCGACGATCTCGACACCGCTGTCGAGGTTGCTGGGCACGATGTCCCAGTAGTGGAGGAAGGCGTTCTTCTCGAAGCCGATGTCCACGAAGGCGGCCTTCAAGCCGTCTTCCAAGTTGCGAATCTTGCCCTTGTAGATGCTCCCGACGAGACGCTCCTCGGTGGTGCGCTCGATGGTGAACTCCTCGAGCCGGCCGTCCTCGCTCACCGCCACGCGGGTCTCGAGGGACTCGGCGTTGATGATGACCTCCTTGTGGACCTTCTTCTCGGGCTTCATCATCTTCTTCACCTTCGTCACGACGCGCTGCGCGGCGTGCTTGAGGGTGGCCATGATGCCCTTGGGGTGTTCCTTGACCTCGACGGGCTTGAACTCGCCCTCCTCGGAGTGGTCATCCTCGGCGTTGACCTCCTCGGGCGTCTCCAGGTTCGGCTCGCGGTAGTCGTGGCGGCCGGCGGGCTTGGGAGAGATGTGGGTGTCGCCTTCCGCGGGCAGGCCGGCGGCGATGTTCTCGGAGCGGCGGATTTCATGCTCGCGGCCGCGCGCGAAGACGGATTCGTCCCCGCTGACCTTCTCGCCACCGGTGGCGGCGATGCGGGCCTGGAGGGCCGCGCGATCAGGCTTGGCGTTGGGATTAAGGCCGCCGGGCGGACGGAAGCGGTGCGTGCCGCGGCGGTTGGAGAAACGGTTGCTCATGTGGGTTAGTAAGACCTGCGGTGCAGGTAGATGTTTTGGAGGAGGCCCGCGGCGACCAGGGTGCAGATCACTGAAGTCCCGCCATAGGATAGCAGCGGCAGTGGCACGCCCGTCACGGGCATCAAACGGATGTTCATGCCGATATTGATGAACATGTGGCTGAACAGGAGTGCTACCACTCCTGCCGCCATCATTTTGCCAAGGCGGTCGCGCGCCTGGCCGGCGATTCTGATTCCGGCGAATAGAACCACCGCATAGAGCGAGAGCACGACCATGCTCCCGACGAATCCACTCTCCTCGGCAAGCACGGAGAAGATGAAGTCGTTGTGTGCCACGGCGCGCGGCAGGTAGCCCAATACGTTCTGGGTGCCCTGCCGCCAGCCCTTCCCCGTCAGTCCGCCGGAGCCGACCGAGATGAGCGCCTGTTCGACATTGTAAGAGTCGTTGCGCTCCTGGATGC
>CAZOCL010000061.1:0-23442 GCA_964578245.1 uncultured Klebsiella sp.
GTCCCGCCCGGCGGACAAAAGGCGCCGAGGGCAGGGCAGGCTACGAATGGCTTTTGGCTCTCCTGCATGAAGTGGCGTTCTTTCCGGGCGGCGGGACGCCGCCCTCTACGGCAGGCAGGATGCTTGCCGCCACTCTCCCCGACGGCGTTCCCCCAGTCAGCCGTCATATCCTGAACATCTCACTGCGTCGTCAGCAAGCTCGCGCGCACGCTCAAGGCTGTCGGTGCTCCTGCTCGGCGCTCCTCAAGTCGCGGTAGAACGTGAGTGCATTCCGATCCAGGTCGTAGAGGGCGAACTCACGCGTCCCCCAAGGGGTGTCGCGGATGCCGCTGGCACTGCACTCGACGCCGCGTTCCCGGTATTCGTTGAAGAGTGCGTCCGGATCCTCCACGAGAAACCGCAGGCGAATCGTGCCCATCTCGTGCGCGAACTGAAACTGCATGTGCAGCTCGACGGCGTCGCGCCGAAACCCGACGTAATTCGGTGGATCGGTTTTGTCCCCAAACGCGAGTTGAAAGCCAAGTCGCTGGGTGTAGAACTCGATGGCGCGCTTAATATCGCGCGTGCCTAAGATCGGGTGCGTCATTTTGAACATAGGAAGATTCAAATTTGTAAGCACATGCGTGGGAAGCCGCCTACCGGCCGGGGCTCAACGACCCGGCACATCCGCGCATCAGTCCGTTGTGAGGAGACATGTCTTAACGTGCATGGACTTGTCGAGCTGAAACACCAAAAACTCGCCGTCCAAATTGCCGAATGGATTGCCTCGCTCCAAACCAAGCCGATAACCAAAATCCCATCCATCCCACGCCACCACATCCGGCTTGCCAAGCAGCGCCGAAATGTCATCTGCGCTCTTGCCTTTCAAAGGCTGATGCCGAAGCAAATCAACTATCATCTGACTGCGCACAGTTCGGTGGTCGCCTATTTCGCGGGCCTGCTTCCATGACGAACTGTCAAATGGGATCTGCGGAACACCGCGTCCTCCATGAAACCAGACCACAACAGCAACGGCAACGACGGCCAAGAGGATCGCAGAGGATGCGAGAAGTAAGCCGAGACTTTTAGCGATCGCATAAGCGTGCGCTCTGATGCCTAACACCCGGCCCACGGGACACGTCGATTGCAACCCGGACGCGCCGGCCGGGTTAGATGCCTGGTTAGGCGACTTCGTCATTTATTTGTCTGACTCCGGAATCGCTTCATCTCCTCGTTACGCTTTTTGAAACCCGCATCAACCGATTCCCAGTGATTAGTCATGCGCTTCGCAGGTTCTGTGAGTCCGTCGATGCGAACAAAAGGGTTAACCGCCGCGAGCCATCGAACGCCGGTTTTGTGTAGCTCCGGCTCGATGTAGCTGAAGCCCTCACGTTTGGACGGCGTAATACCGCGTGGGAGTATTTCAAGGTGCAAAGATAGATAGAAGCCTCGGAAGTGATAGATACGCGCTTCGCCCAAAGGATAATTGGTGTAAGCCTCATCCCAATGCACGCCCTTTAAGGAAAGCAGGCCGGAAACCTCATCGAGCGACTTCCCTAGCAGCTTGTTCGTGCTGTTGTTGATCACTGTCTGAATCTGATCGTATCGAGCTTTGTCATAATCGGGTTCAGCGCGTGCAGCAAGCGTGCCCAGGATCACAATGAGGCAAAACGTGATATAGCGATTCATAACGCACAATGTAGCCTAACAGGGATTCGTCCGCAGTATTGCGGTCTAGCAATACTGCGGTTGGGGAGGTCATGACGGCAGTGTATTGACGGATTTCGGCCTGTCCAGTCGCATTGTGGTTTCGTTTGCCCTGCCCAAGGTGGCTCAATGGCGTATCGGCAAAAGCCGCACCGCGTAAAAGGCTTCGCTCACGGGGCGGGCCGCTCAGGCGGCTAGTGCCCAATCCCAAGGATCGCCACTCCTCCCCTTGAGCCTGTGCCGGCGGCTTGCAGCCGCCGACCGTTGGCCGCAGCAGGCCGAACCGGCTTCAAGCTATCCACCCGCAACGCGGTGGCGGCAAGCCGCCGGCACGGGGTTCGGGGTTCCCAGCACGCGGCTTTCGTTCCGGGAATTCCCACCGCGGTGCCGTGACATCCGGCCACGGCGAGGTTGCAGATGGCTGGCTGAGGCACACGGTCGCGAGCCGGGCCAGCTCCGTCAGGGCTTGCCCACGTAATGGAGTTCCGCCCCCGCCTTGCGCAGCGACTCGACGTGGAAGTTGAACCAGGTGTCGCGGCGGCCTTCGATCATCTTGCGCTGGTTGTGGTCCAGGCCCTCGACCTCGAAGTAGGTGTGCTCGACGCCGGCCTGGGTGAGCGCGGCGTGGTAGTCGCGGACGGACGGGAGATGCCCGTCGTCCGCCGTGCCGCAGGCGACCTGGATGCGGAGGCTGCTTTTGATCGCAGCGAGGTTCCTGGTGAGGTTGGCGAAGGGGTCGTTGGCCAGCAGGTGCGCGGGGTCCGTGCCGAGATAGTTCACCGGCCAGTCTGTCGGGGCGACGGTCTTCGCGAGTTCCGAGGCGTGATAGACATTGCCGGACTGGTTGAAGAGCGAGCAGAAGAGCTGCGGGTGCTTCATAGCCAGATGCGTCGAGCCGCGTCCGCCCATGGAGAAGCCTTCAATGCACCGGCCTTTGCGATCAGCAATCGTGCGATACGTCGCATCAATGTGCGGCATCAGCTCTTTCACGAAGGTCGTCTCGGCGGGGAAGCGGCCATCCGCCGAGTCCTGATACATGGTGGAGCGGCCACCGTTCGGGAAGACCATGATCATTTCCGGCCAGCGCCCCACAAGGATGCCGGCGTGCAGCACCTCGGCGGAGAAGAGTGCGCGCGTCTCGTTGCCGCCCGCACCGTGAAGGTTGTAGAGGACAGGGTAGCGGCGCGCGGGGTCCTTCGCGTAACCGGGCGGCAGATAGAGGCAGTAACCCACGTCGCGCTTCATCGCGGCGCTGCGATAGGTGTGATGCGTGACGTTGGCGGGGAAACTCGCGGGCAGGGGCTTCGCGACCCACATATCGTCACTGTTGCCCTGACCGGCTGCGGCTTTCTTCTTCGCCTCGGCAGCAGAGGTGACGACGCCCAGCACGGTGAGGGCAAGGAGCGGGATAAGCAGCGTTTTGAAGTTCATGCGGGGCGGGTAGAGATGGAACGCAAGGGCATCAGCTTCGGTTTGAATGCGGATTATGCGCTGAGCGGATGGGGCTTCAAGTCCATCCAGACGCGGGCACCCGGCGCGCATCCCGACGCCGCCCCCGAAGCCGAGCCGGCGCGGACGCCGGCGACACGGCCCGCGGGACGCGGGCGCTACGTAGCGCCGGCCTCCGGCCGGCCGTGCCGCAAGCGTCCTCGCTTGCCCGGCGGGGCGAGACCGGCGGCAGTGCGCGGATGCGCCCACGCACCCTTGTGGCAGCAGGACGCGCAAAGCGGGCAGGACGCCCGCGCTCCGGGAACCGCTTCAGCGTCGCGGGCTGGCCGGGACGGTGCTGACGCGCTGCTTCAACTCCGCCAAGGTCAGCTCCTCGCGCAGTCCGGAGCGATGGATTTCCTGCGCGACTTTGCCGTCCTTCACCGGCACGAGGTAGAACTGCCGCAGCCCGCCGCCGACCTGGTTGAGCCGGTGCCAGAACACGATGAACTCCGTGCCCTCGCGCAGCGCCATCGGGTCCCCGGGCTTGGCCTTGCCCATGTTCACGTCCACAAAGCCAGTCGGCGGCTGCCGCTCGAAATCCAGCGGGGCGTAGGCTCCCCGCCACACCTCGAGCACCTTGCCGAGCGTGCGACCCTGCACCACCTCGGCACGGCAGTGCACGACCAGCACGGCGTCCCGCGCCATGATGTCGAAGGTGACCGGGAGGCGCTTGGCTGTGGAGGCTTCCGACGGATGCGGCGGGCTGGCCGCTTCCACCTTGGACACGACCTTCCAAACTCCCGCCGAACCGCCTTCTGGAAACTGGAGTTCGAGCGATCCGTCTTCGCCGCGCGCCACCGCCACCTTCCGCTCGCCCGTCGCCTCGCGCAGCAAGAGCGTCGCGCCGCTCAGTTCCCACTGGAACGGCTCCGGCTTGGGCAGCGGGCCTTCCGGTCCTTTAACCAGCCACGCCCCGGCACCATCCGCGGCGAGCTTGAACCCGATGCAGGGACCGCTCCATTCGGCAACCAGTTCGTCCCTGGTCAGTGCCGCCACGGTCTTCACAGCGGGGCCTTTGACTTCTGGGAGCGAGAGGTCGGGCAGCTTGATGCGTTCGGACTTGAGGTTCACGCGGACGTGGAAAGTGTTCCGGGTCGAATCGTGCGCGACGACCCAGTCGCAAGGTTCACCCGGAATCGGGTCGGCCACGAAGCTGACGTGCAGGGTGACACCGGGGCACTTGGCGAGGTCACCGAGGAAGAGATTCAACTCCTTCGTCTCGCCCGCGTAGAGAAGGCTGGTGCGCCAGTTGACGAAGCTGCCTTTGAGGAATTTGCTGCCGGGCCGGTTCAGCACGGCCATGACCTGCTGGCGCGCGGCTTCGGGATAATCTTGAGCAAAGGCAATCCCGGGCTCCTTCAGGGTTCCCGCCAAGGCCAGGCCGTTGACCGCAGCAGCGAGCAGAAGGCAGAGCGTGAGCTGAGATTTCATGCGACCAAGGTTGGACGAAGTTTGTCCGAAAATACTCTGCTCGTTCACGCGGAAGGGAGCAGTGAAGCCCAAGCTGGGCCGCCCTCCCCCACTCGGAGGCGAAGTGGCGATGCTCGGCCCTTTCCGGCTGCAATCTTGTAAAAACCGGGGCGCACACGCACGGTAGGGGAAAGTTCCGCCGTTCATGACGTTTCTCAACATCCTCCTGCTTGGCGGCATGGCGGCGGCGGCGATTCCGGTCCTCCTGCACTTCTTCAACCGGTCGCGCCCGCGCGTCGTGCAGTGGGGTGCGATGCACCTGCTGGACGCGGCCTTCAAGACGCACACGCGCCGGCTCAAACTCGAGCAACTCCTGCTGCTCCTTGTGCGCTGCCTCATCCCGGTGCTCCTGGCGGTCTGCATGGCCCGGCCCGTCCTCACCGGCATGCACGCCCTGCTCGGCGGCGCGAAGACCTCGCTCCTCATCCTGATTGATGACTCCTACTCCATGTCCGCCGGCACGGGCCCGACCTCGAACTTCACCCAGGCCCGGGAGGCCGCTGCCAAGCTCATCGAACAGGCCGGCTCCGGCTCGGACGTGGCGGTGGTGCTCATGGGCGGCACGCCGCGCCAGCTCCTCGAAGCCCCGACGCTGGACGCCGTCCGCGTCACGAAGGCGCTCGGTCAGGTGGAGCCGAACTTCGGCGCGATCAACTTTCCCGAGGCCTTGGAGCTGGCCGCCAACGTCGCCGCGCAGATGCAGCATGGGCTGAAGGAATTCGTCGTGATCAGCGACTTCCAAAAGGCCAGCTTCAGTGACGGCGAGGCCCCGGCCCGCGGCCGCGCCCTGCAAACCTTGAAGCGCCTGCCAGCCCCCCCGCGCCTCATCTTCCTCCATGTCGGCACTGAATCGCGCGACAACGTCGCGGTGGAGTCGCTGGACCTGCCCAAACTCGGTCTCGGCGTCAACCAGCCCCTTCAAGTCCGCGCCACGCTGCGCAACTTCGGCGAGCGCGCCTGGCCCGACCTGCGCGTTTACTTCCGGGCGGATGGTCGAGAGCGCGCCGCGCAGCAGGTCGCCCTCGCCCCCGGTGAGCAGCGGCAGGTGCTCTTCACCCACACCTTCGAGGCGGCGGGTTTCCATACGCTGGAAGTGCAGACCGACGCCGACGCGCTCAAGGCCGACAACTCGCTCGCCGCCGTTGTCACCGTCTGGGAGAAACTCCCCGTCTTGCTCGTCAACGGCGACCCCAGCGCCGAGCCGCTCAAGGGCGAGACCGACTATCTCGACATCGCCCTCTCGCCCGCGATGAAGGCCGCCACCGGCGGCAGCGACCTGATCCTCTCGCGCGTGATTCAGCCAGGCGAGCTGACGCCGGATGCCATCTCCCGCGCGCGGGTCGTGGTGCTGGCGAATGTCCGCCAGCTTGCCGAAGCGCAAGTCCGGGCCCTCGCGGGCTTCGTGGCCAGCGGCGGCGGGCTGCTGGTCTTCCCGGGCAACCGCGTGAACACGGACTGGTATCAGCGCAGCCTGCGCCCCGCCGGAATGCTTCCCCTGCCCTTCAACGCGCTCGCCGGTGGACTGGAGGACGGCAAGCCGCGTGCCAAGATCGTGGTCCAGCCCTTCACCCACCCGGCCATGGAACTCTTCAACGACGCCCGCAACGGCAACCTCGCCGACGTGGAGGTGAAGCTGTGGTTCCAGCTCGGCACACGCCAGGAACAGGCTGATCCCGGCCTCACCATCCTGGCGCAGCTCAACAACGCCGACCCGTTCCTCGTGGAGAAGAAGCTCGGCGACGGTCGCGTTCTGCAATGCGCCATTCCCTGTGACGCGGACTGGAGCAATCTCCCGGTGCGCCCGGTCTTCGTCCCGCTCATGCAGCGGCTGGTCACCTACCTCGCCTCGCAATCCCAGCCGCCGCGCAACGTGGAAGTCGGCAAGCCGCTGGCCGCCTTCGTGCCCCCCACGCAGATCGGTCGCAAGGTGCTCTTCACCGCACCGGATGGCGCGCGCAACGAGGTCGAGATCACCGGACGTGGCGCGCTGGGCTACGTCGAGTTCACGAAGACCAGCCGCCCAGGCACCTACACGGTCACTGCGCCTGACGGTGGCGCCACGCCCTTCGTCGTCAGCACCTCGCGCCTGGAATCCGACCTCCGGCAACTCACGGAACCGGAGCGCAAGTCTCTCGCTGGCTCATTGCAAGCCACCCTGCTCGGCTCGGTGGCCGACTACCAGCAGATGGACAAGGACCGCCGCTTCGGCCGCGAAGCCTGGCAGCCGGTCCTCTGGGCGGTGCTGGCGCTCTGCTTCAGTGAGTTGCTGCTGGTGCAGTGGTTTGGGCGACAACGCGGAGGAAAGCCATGAGGGATTGCCCGCGAAACACGCGAAAGGTCGCGAAAAGAAGACAAGACACAGGGCGAGGCCACGGCGTCTTGGACTGCGCCGTCAGAGTGCAGCGACGACGGCGCTTTGGCGTCCCGCTTGTCGCCGCAGTCCAAATGAACGCGCCGACTTCGCGGTGCCCTCTTCCCATTCGCGTCTTTTCGCGTGTTTCGCGGGCTACTTGGGTGCTCTGGGCCCTTTCGCGGCTAAGCAATGACTGACCTGCGCTTCATCGGAGACTGGCGGTTGTGGGGCGGCCTGGTGGTCGGCCTCGCGCTGGCCTTGATGGCGTGGCTGCTCTACTGGCGCGAGACGCGGAAACGCGCCGGGGCTGTGCGGTGGGTGCTGCCGACGTTGCGGGCACTCGCGGTCCTGCTGCTCGTGCTGATGCTCACCGGACCGGTGCTGCATCATCGCAACATCATCGGCGAGGTCGCCCGCATCCTGCTCTTTGTGGACGCCTCGGCGAGCATGGGCATCACGGACCAGGAGATGGAACTGCCGCGCAAGCTCTTCATCGCCCAGCAACTTGGCTGGCTCGCGACGAACAAGTTCGATCCCGATCTCCGCGCGGCCGCCACGGCCCTGGCCAACGCGCAGGAAACCGCCGCCCGAGCGAAGTCGAACCTCCCCGCCCCCCAGTTCCACGAGTTTGTGCGCGGTTTCGCCACGAACACCGCGAGCGCGACAGAATCGTTGGGCAAGGTCAGCGCCGCCGCGTGGCCGCAGATCACCGGGCAGGCCGGCAAGCTCAGCACCGAACTGACCGTGCCCGCGCGGAAGCTGGCCGAGGCCGCTGTGGGCCGCGACCCCAACGTCACTGAGCGCGAACTGGCGCGGCTCAGCGGCATCGCCGCACGGTTCGAGGCGGAGTTCCGCACCGCGTTCACCAACCATGTCCTCGCGGTGGCTGAGAAGCGGGACGCGGAGATTCTCGCCGCCCTCCAGAGGTTCGACAACCAGACCCGCTGGCAGCGTCTGGAAGCGGCGTTGCTCGGGAGTTCCGAAGGGGTCGCCAGGAAACTTGCGGCAAACCACAATCTGGAAATTCTCGCCCTCACCGGCCGCGCGGCGGAGCCCATCTGGCTGCCCGGCGAGCGCAAGCGGGGCGACCCGCCCAAGCCGCCCACGACCTTCCCGCTCGCCGCGACAAACTTGAACACCGACCTGTCCGGACCGGTGCAGACGCGCGCGCTATCGCTTCGCGAGGGCGAGCGCACCGCCGTGATCCTCCTCAGCGATGGCCAGCACAATCTGGGTGAGCCGCCCACCGATCTCGCCCGGTTGCTCGGGGCACGGGGCGTGCCGGTGTTCCCGATCGGCATCGGCATGCGGCAGCCCCCGCCGGACCTCGCCGTGCTGGCAGTGAAGGGTCCTGACACCGTGGCCGCCGACGGACGGGTGCGGGGCTCCGTGGAGTTGAAGGACGACATGCCGGCAGGCACCCCGTTCACGCTGCGCATCGCGCTGGGAAGCCGCGTGCTGTGGGAGCGCGAGCTGGCCACCGAGGCGAAGCACCTCCGCACGGTGGAGTTTGATTTCCCGGTGAATGACGTGGTGGCGGACGAGTTGAAACGCCAGGACAAGGACCTGCGCTTTGCCAGCCTGCCGCTGCGCTTCGCCGCAAGCGTGACCGTGCTCGATGGCGAGAAGGACAAAACCAACAACGAAGGCGCGCTCTGGGTGAACGCCACCACGCAGCGGCCCAAGGTTCTCGTGCTCGACGGCCGTCCGCGCTGGGAATACCGCTATCTCCGCAACCTGCTGGAGCGCGACGACCGCTGGGAGGTCAATGCCTTGCTCGCCGGCAGTGGCGGCGAGCAGAAGCAGTGGCCGCGTGGCAAGCTGCCCGGCCAGTTCCCGGGAGATCGCGAGACGCTCTTCACCTACCACCTCATCGTCTTCGGCGATCTCCCCGCGAACCAGCTTCGTCCGAGCGAACTCGAATGGATTCGTGACTTCGTCGGCCAGCGCGGGGGTGGCGTGATCTTTGTGGATGGACGACAGGAGCGGCTGGCATCGCTGCAATCGTCGGCACTGGCTCCGCTCTTTCCGGTGAGCTTTGAAGGCCGTCCCTTGGATGGCGTGCCGATGAACTTTCAACTCAAGGCGACCGGCAGTTCGCTCACGCCCCTGACCCTCACCAGCGACCCCATTGAAAATGCGCAGCTCTGGTGGTTTCTCCCCTCCCCGCACTGGCTGGCACCGGCCCGGGCGCTGCCCGGCGCAGAGACCTGGCTGGAGGCTGTGACCGCGGAGACTCACAGCGCCGCAGCAGTCTTCCGGCGCTACGGAGCGGGCAAGACGCTCTACCTCGCGTTCGACGAATCGTGGCGGTGGCGCTACAAGGTCGGCGATCTCTACCACCAAAAGTTTTGGAACCAGGCGGCGAAGTTCGTGATGGAGTCGCCCTTTGCGGTGCAGGACAAGTTCGTCTCGCTCGACAGCGGGGCCCTGAGCTACGAGCCGGGGGCCACCGCCGACATCCGCACCCGCATCCTCGATGCGCAGGGCCGCTCGCTGCCCCGCGCCAAGGCGGAGGCCTGGCTCCTGCGTGAAGGACGCAAGTTCGCCACCATCGCGCTGACCGCCGACGAGAGCGACACTGGGATCTATCGTGGCCGCACCGCGCCGCTCATTGACGGCGATTACGAGGTGCGGGTGCGCGTGGAGGGGCTGCCGGACGCGGAGATGAAAGCCCGCACCGGCTTCGCCGTTCGCCGCGCGGCAACCGGTGAACTCGCCGAGTTGAACTGCAATGAGCCGTTGCTCCGGGAACTGGCCGCCAGTTCCGGTGGCCGTTACTACCGCGAGGAGGAACTCGGCGCGCTGCTCGACCGGCTGAAGCCCTTGAGCCAGGGCCGCATCGTGGAGACGGAGACGGTGCTCTGGCAGAGCTGGTGGTGGTTTGGCGCGGTCATCGCCTTGCTGGCGGTGGAGTGGAGCCTGCGCAAGCGGGCGGGCATGATCTGAGCCGGCCACGGGCCGGCCACGATGCTGTGACCATCGCGATTCCTTCGTCGGGCCCGGCGAAATTGCTTGTCGGCCTATTTTGACGCCGCTTAATGTGTCTCTCGTGAGCCGTCGCGCTGCGGGGTGTCAGTAACCCGGTGGAACCAATCGCGTGTGCCACACGGCGGATTGCCCCTGGCAACGAGCTGGACGGAGGGTTTGGCTGGGTAGCTCAGTTGGTAGAGCAGCGGACTGAAAATCCGCGTGTCGCCGGTTCAATTCCGGCCCCAGCCACCACTCCTAGTTTCGATCAAAAGAATCAAGGGTTTCGAGGGTTTAAAAAATCCACTGCTAACGCCTACTGCTAACAAATCCAATTTTGTCAGGGGTGTCCGGCAAGGTCTGCCAATGTCCCCTTCTTGGCGACAAGCTAGGAACGGACAAGGCGCGGCAAAGGGAGGATTCACCATGCGGTTTCGCTCTTGGCCGGGTGTGGCGGATGGAACGTCTAGCGGAGCAGTCGTGGCGGAGGATGCGGGCAGGACAGTTTCGCGCGAACGGGTTGCCGGGCACCTTTGGGGCATGGCCGGGGTGCGCGGTTACAAGGCATACCTAGGGCTGTTTAACCCGACGCCAAATCCTGAAATCAGAGGGGTTGCAGTCCCTTGCAGCGCTTGGTTAGCGAACCAACCCTCGCGGCAGCGAGGCTTTTGCGTGGAGTTGGTTTGCATATGCTTCATGGGCTGCTGTAAGGCGAGCCGAGCACTGCCAAGTGACTCCGACAAGCTCTGTATCCGTGGGAAAGCTCGCTTGTGGGAAAAACAGTTTCGCGTTTGCTGTCGGTGCGCCGCAGGTGGGTAAGAGGCGGTAACTAGAAAACCCATCCGGTATGAGTTCAGCAAGAGGCGACAAAACCACCATCATTGCGGTCCGTGAGAAGACACCGGACACGAAGATGCCGTCAAGCCGAGCATGGGAATCGATTCCCATCGGTGCGTCTCCGTAAGATGGGTCAAGACCCTGACACAGTGCCAGTGCGAGTGTGAGATGTCCTCTGATGCCATCAAGAGGCCGCAACACCCGCTCTCGAAGGGTATAAACAGGCGAATAATTTTGAGTCGGGTTGGAAATGTGCCAGAGGAGTCCTTCGAGCTTCCAAAGCCACCGCACGACGACTTCTGCCTCATTGTCTGACAGGCCCCGCCCGGATTCGATGTCGCCTAGGATGCGGCTCATGGGCTCCTCTAAGTCGGTGCCAAAGTCGCGGTTGCATCGTGTGCATAGCGGGAGAGTTGCTCGGTGCGCGGGAATGCGTTTGTCCGGCATCCACCGAATTGAAGTCTTGTCGGTCCCAGTGCGCGTGATTAGCCATCTAGGGAACGGGTGTTCCTTGTTCTTTGGGTTCGTGCGTGAGCCGCACGCGACACAAAGCTCTTTGAACTGACGGAGATGCTTCACAGACGGGATAGGGCTAACGACATAAGGCTGCGCATGGGTGGCGCTTCGGTTGTCACGCGAAATCCTCAATGATTGTGTTGATGCTCGCTTGGGTGAAAACGTTGTCGCCGGCTCGCCACCTGAGTCGCTTTCCTTGCTTGTTCGCGCACGGGATGGAGCCGTAACGCTCTCGAAAGCGGAGGAGAAGCGCGCGCTCTAGCTTGCGGTAGGTGGCGTGCTTTCCCTTGCGGGGTGCCGCAACGAGGTAAAACTCCAAGGTGTGAACTCCTCTGCGGGTGAAAAGCTCCTCTGCCCTGCCGGCTGCGGAACTAGCGACGCGCCAAACACCGTTCTTGGTCGCGCCGATGTCGGCGATGCGTGAGTCTCCGTGCTCGTAGCGAATCGGTTGGTTGGCGTAGGCGATATAGACGAGTTCCGCTGCTGCGTAAGCAGTGCGCGTAATCGTGATGGCAGGAGTGTTGTGAACTTTCGGACGCGGCTTGCGTGGTGCCATAATCGTTCGTTCAAAGAGAACGCGTAGAAGTGCCTATCTCCGTTGGCAGTTTTGAGATAAGAAATCGATGCAACTGGCTTTTGTCCAGCTTATTGGCGCGCATGAACACTGCTGCGGCTCCTTCCGAAAGGCCCACTGCTTGTGAGACGAGGAATAAACTCCCCCTGCATCTCCGCTCGAAACCAGCGAGCTTGGCAATTGTGAATAGCCTGTGAGGAACTCCCAACAGTTTGAACGTGCCCCATCTTGTGATTTCCCGTCTCCTCTCCCCGTGATCGAGTCCTTTGACCTTGTCTCCGAACCGGCTTCCGCGCCGCCTGACCTGAAGCGCACGCGCCGCCGGAAGGATGCGGCGATTGATCTCTCGAAGATTGACCGCCTGCCGCCCCACTCGCTGGAAGCCGAGCAGGGCGTGCTGGGCTGCATGCTCCTCGATCCCAACGCCGCCATCGGCACCTGCGTGGAGAAGTTCAAATCGCGCCGGGATGACAGCGCGAACTCCTCCCCCGCCCGGCGCGACGCACCTCCGCCCAATCCGAACGCCGGAGCCGCCGCCGCTTTCTACGACCTGCGCCACCAGACGCTCTACGAGACGCTGGTGACGATGTATGACGCCAAGGAGGCGATTGACCTCATCACCGTGCGCCAGCGGTTGAAGGACAAGGGCCAGCTCGACGCCATTGGTGGCGTGGCCTACCTCACCGCGCTCGTGGACGCCACGCCCTCGCCCGCGAACCTGCCCTACTACGCGGACATCGTCGTGGAGAAGCACCTGCTCCGGCGCATGATCCAGACGTGCTCCAGCGTCATCGGGCGCATCTACGACGAGGAACAGCAGGGCGATGTCGAGTCCCTGCTCGACGAGGTGGAGAAGGAAGTGCTGCACATCAGCGAGGAGCGCGAGGAAACCGTCAGCCTCGCGATGAAGGACCTGGTCCACAAAGCCATCGCGCAGATTGAGGACTTTCATTCGCGCAAGGGGCAGACCACCGGCATCCCCACCGGCTTCGCCGACCTCGACAAGATGACGACCGGCTTCCATGGCGGCGAAATGATCGTCATCGCGGCGCGGCCCTCAATGGGCAAGACCTCCCTGGCCATGAACATCGCCGAGCATGTGGCGATGGACATGAAGCTGCCGGTGGGCGTGTTCAGCCTGGAAATGTCCGCGGATTCGCTCGTGCTGCGCATGCTCTGCTCGCGCGCCCGGGTGAACCTGCGCGACATCCGCGAGGGCTTTCTGGCCGAGCGCGATTTTCCCAAGCTCACGAGCGTGGCCGGCAAGATGGCCAGCACGCCGCTGTTCATTGATGACACCGCCGGCCTCTCGATCCTCCAGCTCCGTGCCAAGGCCCGCCGGATGCACCAGCAGCATGGCGTGAAGCTGTTCGTGATCGACTACCTCCAGCTCCTGCGCAGCACCGCCAAGAAGGCCGAGAACCGCCAGCAGGAAATCGCCGACATCTCGCAGGGCATCAAGGCGCTCGCGAAGGAACTCAAGGTGCCCATCATCGTGCTGGCCCAGCTCAACCGGGAACTTGAGAAACGCGGCCCGGGCGAGAAACCCAAGCTCTCCGACCTCCGCGAATCCGGTTCCATCGAGCAGGACGCCGATCTCGTGGGCCTGCTCTACAAGCCGAAGATGGGCAAGGACGATGAGGAAGACCCCGGCGACCAGCCCAACTACGACGCCGTGCCGGTGAACCTGCTCATCGCCAAGCAGCGTCACGGCCCGACCGGTGACGTCCACCTCACCTTCCTCAAGGGCTTCACCCGCTACGAAAGCGCCGCCAAGGTGTCCGAAGCGGATGGCCAGGGGTGAAGCGGCGGAACGCGACACGGCGCGCTTCGGTATTCCCAACTACAGCCGCTCGATCTGCAGCAGGCCTATCTTCACTAGCTCGGCAACCAGTTCGACTTTGCGCTTGGGCAGCAGCAAGGTCGGGAGTTCGCGCGGGGTGAACGGCTCCGTCCGCGCCAGCCATTTGAGCGCTGCCTCGGCGATGCCGGGAGCAAGGATGGACTGATCCCGCACCGTCACCAGCAACTGGTCGCCTTGTCGTGCGCAGGAGTAGTCCACTTCCGGGCGGCGGGCGACCAGCGAATCCGGGGTGAGCATGGGGGCCTGGACCACGTCACTGAAGCGTTGCCGCGGGCTGGGATGATGTTCGATGGCGAGCTTGGCGCGGCACGTTTCCGGCAGGTCCTCGAGCTTGATCCCGGCGAGCCATTGGGCCATCTGCTGGCCAAGGATTTGCCGGCTGGCTTCACAACCGGGACCGAACGCCACCCCCTGCCGCAGTTCGGCCACGTTCATGGCGGCCTTGCCCAGGTCGCTCAGCAGGTTGAAGGCGTATTTCGGGAACATGCCCAGCGTGATGTGCAGGGAGGCCGAACTGGAGGTGCAGGCCTCATGCACCAGGCCGCGCGGGAGATACAGCAAATCGCCCGGTCGGAGCACCAGTTCCTGCTGCAGCTTGCCGGCCTCGGTCACCCGCTTGAAGAGGTTGGGCTTGCACTCCACCGGGAGCTGCGCGCCGTGCTCGTAGAGCCGCCAGGTTTTCTCCCCATGCACTTGCAGGATGAAGACGCAGTGCCGGTCGAAGTGGGCCGCGAAGCCCTGCGCGTTCGGCGGGGTCAGGTAGAGGTTGGCCTGGGTGCTGTGCAGATTCCATTCCCGGGTCAGGGCATCGCAGAACTCAATAATCGGCGGCAGACTGCCGTTGACGCGATTGATGATGACGGTGGCGCCGCCAGCATAGAGCGCGAGCAGCTTCTCCGGCACCATCACCTCCAAAGCGGAACCATTCTCAAAGTGCTCAAATTTGGCCCACTTGGAGGCGGGGATGTCCTCCCCCCGGCTGACCATGCGAAGGTATTGTGCCGGCACCTGCGCGGACTGAAAATACCGGTCCAGATCCGCCAAGGTGAGCACGGCGTCATAGAATCCCGGCTGATTGCGGGACAGCACCAAGGGACGCTGCTCCCAGGAGGTGCGGAAGAACTCCGCGGGCGTGATCGGGGCGAGGAACTGGGCAGCAGTCAGCGTGGTAGGAGGAGGCATGGGCGAAACAGATCAGCTTTCTCCCACCGGTCCAGCACCAGAGGTGACCGTCACGAAGCCAGCGAGCCGGAGCTGTTCGATGAAGGCCAGCAAGTCCCGGCGGACCACCTCAGGTTCCGCATGATGCTCAGAGGCCATGCGTTCCACCACGGTCTCCAGCGAAGCCCCTTCCACCACCAATTGCTGCCATAGGCTCCTGCCCAGGCCGTCCAGCCGATAGTAATGCTCCGTGACGGCGTGGAGCAGCATGAGGCCGGCCTCGGTCTCCTCCAAGAGTGCATCAGGGGTGGCGGTGACATTAACCATGGAACAATGCGCTGGACCAAACAACCCTGAACAACCGGGGTTCAGGACAATCAAGCCTCACCACCGGGCGAATCGTCAAGGCACCTTGCCGCGGGGTCACTGGCGGTCTTCCTTGCGTGAGACCATGTCCGGCGGAAGCAGGCTTCAAAATGAGGAAGCAACAGGTCCATGTCGCTGCCGTTCCCAGCCAGGCGGTAACGCTCAGGTTCCTTGGGCTCCGTCATCCATAAAACCATCGTCCGGGGCCGGACCACCGTCACCTCCAGGTCCCGCGTTGGACTGCGTCTGCGAGCGGACGTCCAAAAGCAGGAGGACAGGAGCCCTCCAGGTGGATTTCTGCACGTTGGATTCGGGAGTTGGTGGAAGGGTTTCCATAAAGCGGCGCGCAGGAAACGTCATATGGCGGTCCAACGCAAGCAATTAAGCGGGATTAAGGATGACATCGACGAGCCGACCTCATGCACAGGTCTAATGGGCCGGTTCGACACCTTCCACCGCTACTTTTGTGACGGTGATTTGCTGGACGCCCCGATCAAATCGCGCTTCAGTTGCGCGGTGGAGCGTGCTTTCTTCCATTTCATGTGAGCGCCATTGCCGGCTGGCTGAATCTGGACGGCACTCCAGCCGACGCGCAGTGCCTCGCCGGGACGCTGGACCGGATGAAGCACTTGGGGCCAGACGGGGCCGGATTATGGTCGCAAGGCCCCGTGGCACTGGGCCATCTCCGCCTGAGCATCACGCCCGAATCACAGGGCGAAACCTCCCCGCATCTGAGCCGGGACGGCCAGCGGGTGATCGTCTTCGACGGCCGGCTTGACCACCGTGACGACCTGATTGCCGCCTTGGGCCTGTCATTGGCGGAAAGGAGCGCACCCGACCCGGAACTGATCCTGCGCGCCCATGAGCAGTGGGGCGAAGCGTGCGCGAACCGGCTGGAAGGGGAGTTCACGTTCGCGCTGTGGGATGTCCATCAACGGGAACTGTTCTGCGCCCGGGATGTCTTTGGCCATCGAAGCTTCCACTATTACACCGATGGACGGCGGTTTATCTTCGCGACCCAGATCGGCGGAGTGCTGGCCGCTCCGGGGGTGCCCCGGGTGCTTGATGAGCAGACCCTGGCCGCCGCGCTAGGTCATCGCCCCGCTGGTCCACCACGTCCCGCCACGCTCTACGCGGGCGTGCTCAGCCTGCCTGGGGCCAGCACCCTCACCCTGCGGCCGGGCATGGAGCCGCGTGTCCGTGCCTACTGGCAGCTCACGATGGAGCCGGAACTCCGGCTCGGCTCGCCGACCGCCTATGCCGAGGCCCTGCGGGACATGCTGGAACGCGCCGTCCGTTCCGCGCTGCGCACGCGGCACCCGGTGGCCGCCATGCTGAGCGGCGGGCTGGACTCCACCGGGGTGGCCTGTCTCGCCGCGCAGGAACTGGCCACCCATGGGCAACCGCTTATTACCGTGTCCAATGTCCTGCCGGAGGAGTATCGAGGGGAAGGGTGGAAACGTGAAGAGAGCAGCTTCATCCAGAACGTTCTGGACCGGCATCCCAACATGGCGGCGCACTGGGCGCACGGGCGGCAGTTTCCCGTGGTGGATTTTGATGACGCCCACTACGCGCGGCATGACAGTCCCGAGGGCGACCCCAAATCGTTTCGTGCTCGCGAGCTGTTTTTTCTGGCCGAGCAGCAGGGTGCCCGCGTCACCCTCGGCGGCCTGGGTGGCGACATGGCCGCCTCGTTCCGGGGCACCGGCCACCTCGAACAACTGATGCGCCGGGGCCGGTGGCTGGAGCTGGTCACCGAAGTGCGGCAGCAAGCACGCGTCCGAGAAATGAGGGCTGCAGGGATCTTTCGCCGCGAAGTGTTCCGCCCGCTCACCCCCGAATGGCTTCGCCGCTGGAATGACCGCCTGCGTCACGATCGGGAAAACGAGGGTGATTTCGTGCCGATTCATCCGGAATTCGCCGCCCGAATCGGGATCTGCGACCCGCCAGAATGGGATCAGCCACAGGATTTTCGCCGGCTCCAGATTGCCCTGGCGAACACCGGCCGCATTGGCGGCGGCGGGAGCTGGGCCCGGTCCCATTGCCCGCACATGGAAAGCCCCCAGCCGCTGATGGACCGGCGCATCTGGGAGTGGTGCCACCGGGTGCCGCTCGGGGAGTTTGTGCGCGATGGCATGCCACGAAGCCTCTACCGCCGCGCACTGCACGACGTGCTCCCCGAACCCATCCTGCGCCGCACCGGCAAAGGCTGGTTTGCCCCGGACTATCAGCAACGCCTGACCGCCTGCCGGCCCACCATGCAAGCGTTTCTGGAGCGTCACCCCGCCAGCGATCCCATCTGGAACTACGTGGACCGTCCCAAAGTCGAAGCTACGCTACGGCGGCTGGGCGAGGCCGGGTCCGGCGTCTTCTGGGATAATCGCTACCAGCTCATTCTCACGCGCGGGTTGAGGACGGCGCACTTCCTGGCCTGGCTCCAGCGCACGGGCGTGGCCCTGCCCTAGCTCGCTTGCCCTCCGCTTACGGAGGCAGGGCCAGCCACTCCGTATAGAGCCGGAAATCCAGCGGTTTGCCGTTCTTGCCCATGGGCACGGCGGCCAGGTATTTCCGGTTGATCATCTCCTGCCAGGAGTTGGGGAAGCTGCCGATCTGGGCGAAGTATTTCTCCGGGAGGCCACGCAGCGAAGCGGGATCAGCCGGCTCGCCGGGGTGTCCCGCACGCGTCCTGGCCGGACGCGGGGCGGAGCTGTTTTGAGGTGCGCTGGACGAGGGCTGCCCCACCGCCTCCCCGATGGCAGCGGGAGCCTGCTCCGCCACGACCGGCTGCACCGGTGCGGGCTTGGATTTCCGGCGGCAGCCAGTGAAGGCAATCAGCAGAATCAGAAGCCAGCGCATGAATCGAGTGGGTTCAGGAGTCGCGTTGCCCGCCGCACCGCCGCTTAGAAATACGTCGCCTTGTTCGTGAGATACTGCCAGTCCGCGTTCAGCCCTGCGGTGGCGAACGGTCCGGTGCCGGTGCCATTCCAGGAGCGGGTGCGCCCGTCAAGCACTTTGACCATCTCCACATGGGCATCGCTGAAGCTGAGCGGATAGGAGCCATCATGGTGCGAGGCCGGCACATCGTTCTGGCTAGTCTGCGTGGTCATGTGCGTGAGGAAGAAGCCGTCGTTGATGCTGCGCTCGTTTTCATCCAGGAAGACATAGCGGTTGGCCGTCTGGTCAATCTCTGCCGAGCGGAAGAAGACCTTGGCGCCAGTCGCGAAGTTGTCCCGGCCCGCCATGAAGTTGTTCGCCGAGTAGCTGCGCACGCGGTCCTTGCCGGCGGTCGGCCCGGTGGGGTTCTGATATTTGTCCGCCGGACATTTGTAGGCCTTGAAGTTACCCGCCATGTATCGATTGAAAGTCGTCCGGGTGATCCCGTAGGTGTTGATCGGGTAGGTCATGCCACCGGGATCAGTTTTGGCAGCGTCCGCTGGAAGGAGGCCGGTCATCTCATACAACGCGTTGTCGTTCATGTCCCCGATGACCCACGCCTCGGGATTCTTGTCCGCGCCGCCCCACGGCGGCGAGGGGTTGTAATAGAGATGCACCTGGACCAGCCGGTCGTCGAATTCCGAGAGATAAAGCTGCCACGCCATGCCGAGCTGTTTGAGGTTGTTCAGGGTCAGCGTGGCGGTCGCCTTCTTCTTCGCGTTGGCCAGCGCGGGCAGCAGCATCCCCGCCAGGATCGCGATGATGGCGATGACGACGAGCAGTTCGATCAGGGTAAAAGCCGGCGTGGAAAATTGCCGCCGAACCGGACAGGAGGGGGCTTCGTGTGTGCGCATAAACAATCAGTCGCTCAACACCACGGCCGGCAATGTAGGCTCATGGCCTCCCTTGGCAAGCCGGAGATTTCCCCGCCCCCGCTGCTAACCAATTCCCTTTCCCGCGCGTCCTGATCCTTGCACCATGCGCATGCTTATGACCCCGCCTCGCCTGCTCCCCTTGTTGCTCACCGGTCTTCTCGGCCTGACGTTCGCGCTCCCTGCCGCCGAGCCGAAGCGGCCGAATGTGCTTTTCATCGCCGTGGATGACTTGAACCACTGGGTCGGTCACCTCGGGCGCAACCCGCAGACCAGGACGCCGAACATGGACCGGCTCGCGAAGCTGGGCGTCACCTTCACCCGCGCCTATTGCGCCGCGCCGGTCTGCAATCCCTCGCGGGCCGCGCTCATGTCGGGCCGTCGGCCCGGTGAGACAGGCGTGTATGACAACGGCCAGAACTGGATGCCGGTCGTGCCCAAGGAGCAGACCCTCACCACGCAGTTCCTCAAGGCCGGCTACCAGGTCTTTGGCGCGGGCAAGATCTACCACGCCAGCGCGCATCGCGACGGCGAGTGGACGGAATACGCCGAGCGCGAAGGCGCTGATCCCAAGAAGCTTGCCGCGTCCGCGAAGAACGACGGCGTGGGCGGCATCAAATTCGCCCCGCTGGACTGCGAGGACAAGGACATGGCCGATTACCGCACCGTCACCTACGGCATCGAGCAGCTCGGCAAACAGCACACCAAGCCCTTCTTCCTCGCCGTGGGCCTGCACAAACCACACCTGCCGTGGAACGTGCCGCAGAAGTATTACGACCTCCACCCGCTCGACAAAATCCAGTTGCCGCCCTATCTGGAGGATGACTTGAAAGACGTTCCTCCGGCCGGCATCAAGATGGCGAAACCCCAGGGTGACCACGCTGAAATGCTGGCGTCCGGCCGCTGGAAGGAAGCGGTGCAAGGCTACCTCGCCGCGATCTCGTTCTGCGACGCGCAGATCGGCCGGCTGCTGGATGCCTACGAGAAGTCCCCACAGCGGGACAACACAATCATCTGCTTCTGGGGCGACCACGGCTGGCATCTTGGGGAAAAGCACCACTGGCGGAAGTTCGCGCTCTGGGAGGAGTCCACCCGCGCGCCTTTCATCTGGGTCGTCCCTGGCATGACGAAGCCCGGCGGGCGCTGCGATCGCACGGTGGACTTCATGGGCATCTACCCGACGCTCTGCCACCTCGCCGGCCTGCCCGTCCCCGCGCACGCGAAGGGCGCCGACCTCCGCCCCCTGCTCGCGGACCCGGCGGCGAAGTGGGACCTGCCGGGCGTCACCACCTTCCATCTGAACAACCACGCCGTCCGCACGGAGCAGTTCCGCTACATCCGCTACGCGAACGGCGACGAGGAACTCTACGACCACACCAAGGACGAATACGAATGGACCAACCTCGCGAACGATCCCGCCTTCGCCGCCCAGAAGGCCGCACTGGCGAAGCTCCAGCCCAAGGACAACGCCCCCGAACTGCCCGCCACCCAAGGCGGTGAAGGAGACGAGCCGAAGAAGAAGGGCAAAGGGAAGAACAAGTAGCCCGAAAGTGTCTCTCGCCATGACTCACAACGAGCGTCACCAATACTACTTGGAGGTCATCAGCCCGCAACTCCGGCACTTGGGTGCCGAGATTTGCAACGCCGGTGCGATGGATGACGAGGTGCTCCGGGAGGTGGCTTATCAAAACTTGGTGAGCTTCTACGACGAGCAGGTTGCCGCCGGTTTCTGGCATCCATTCTTCACGGAGTCCGTGGGAGACTTCACGCCTGATGCGGCAGCCTCGCTGGTTTACTATCGTCGTGCGTTGTCTGAAGCCCGGCGGCTGTCCGATCAGGCGCACAGCATTTTGTTGTGCATGGCTCAACGCCTCTACGAGTTGGGCCAGATCGAACAGGCCGAGGCGTGTCTCGTCGAGGGCCGGGCCGAAGCAGTTCGGCGGGGTGACACCGATTCCATCCAAGACGCCGACCGGATTTCGGCGGAGAGTTCGGTGTGACCGCGTGCATTGCAGGCCGCCGGGACAGGCGACGGAACAGGATTAGGATCAGGATTACGAGCAAGAGCCGAATTCCCGTTCGCTTCCTACTCCTAATCTTAATCCTAATCCTGCTCTCCCACTTCTCTCGTCTCATCACGATCTTGCCTCCCCGCTGCATTCCCCCAAAACTCCGCCTGCATGGCTGACCTGAACACCCGCCCCGGCGCGTTTCCTGACACGCACTGGACCGTCATCCAGCGCCTCTCGGCCTCGGAGGAGGCGGTCCGGGCGGCGGCGCTGGCGGACCTGTGCCAGACCTACTGGCGTCCGCTCTACGCGCTCGCGCGGGGACGCGGCCACAGCCCGGCAGATGCGGAGGATTTGACGCAGACCTTCCTCGCGGAGATCTGTGCGCGCGGCGGGCTGGGCGATGTCTCACAGGAAAAGGGCCGGCTGCGCTCCTTCATCAAGGCCGCTTTCCGTTACCACCTCGCGGACGCCGCGAAGCAGGCGCAGGCCCAGCGACGCGGCGGGCAGAGCGAACAGTTCAGCCTGGACTTCGCCTCGGCCGAGCGGCAGTTCCAGCGCGCCTTCGCGGTGGAGCCGGACCAGGAGGCGCTCTTCGACCGCCAATGGGCGCTGGCCGTCCTGCAACGCACGCTGGCCGCCTGCCGCGCGGACTTCACTCAACGGGGCAAGGCCGCCGAGTTCGATGCGCTGCAAGTCTTCCTCACCCCCAGCGCCGACGCACCGAGCTATGCCGAAATCGGAGCCCGGCTGGGGCGTTCGGAGAACACCATCGCCGCCGCCGTGAAACGTCTGCGCGCCGACTTCCGCACCGAACTCCGCCGCGCCGTGGCGGACACGGTGGTGAACCCCGCCGAGGTGGATGACGAACTGCGTCATCTCGCGCGGTTGTTGTAGTGACGCTTTGGGCTGGCACGCCTGCCCGCAGTCGGGCAAGAGCGACGATGGGAGGAGCGCGCCTTCAGGCCGCAGGAACGTGAGCACGCCGATGGTGGATCGAATGGGCCTTTCCGCTCGCGCCTTTCTGCGGCGTGAACGCCGCGCTCCGTGCACGGCTTGCGACATCCAGTGTCCCGCTGGCTTCAGAGTTCGGTTTGAAGATTCGCGGTAATTCGCGCAATTCGCGTCAACTCCTCCTCCCCTCGTGAAAGTTCAGCTTCGGAGTTCCAGTTGAACCGCTACGCGGTTCGCCAACTTACAACCGGTTCCGGGGGTTGCGCTCGCGTGGCTCGCTTCACCCCCGGCTACTCACGTTTGGCCCCGCTGGGGCCGGCAATCAGATACCTGCGTTCAGGCCTTGGGCTTCGGCTTCTTTAACCTGACTTGCTTCAGATGCTTCTCATTGAGTTTGCACAGGCCCAAATCTTCCAACACGCGCCTGATATGATGGAATTGATCGACCGTATCAAATTGGAGAAAGGTCGAAATAACTGAGCGCTGTCCGTAACAGAAGGTGATGTGCGAATTTGTGGAGACTTCCTGTTCGCCGACAAGCCACTTGGTAACGATTACACCTTGCAGCAGCAGAGTCTGGCTCAACACAGCGGGGGGCGATGCGGTGTCGCCAAGCAGTTCATTCAGGCATTGATCACACTGTTGAAAAGTTAATGACTGAAAGGAGCGAGTCAGGGCTGGCTTGCCGAGCAGCCGCTCAAAACGCTGCAATACCCCCCGCCGCCAGCGCGGCATCAAGCTCGTTCCCGGCTCGATCCATTTCTTCCCGGCACCTTTCACACTCCTCGAACGCGAGCGCGTTGAGGACACCGCCTAGAGGCTTGCCCAGCATTTGCTCCAACCGCGAGGCCATTTGAGCCAGTGGGCCAACGAATGTGAGGCTGCTACCGCCGTCTTTATATTCGGCTACAGCGGTCGCTAGAAATTTGCCGCACAACTCTCGTTCGCGTCGGGGATCCATCTTGCCGAGTGAATGGCCCCAGGTGGAGGATTTTGGCGGTTGGTAGTGATACATACCGGTCCCGCCGAGGCAGTCTAAGCCGCCTTGTCCTCCATCCCCAGCTTCACCGCGTAGATCATTACGTCCTGGAACACGCCCATGAAGCGGCGCTCGGCGCGGATATCCACGCCCACGGAGTAGGTGTAGCCGGCATCCTCCAGAATTTTCAGGAAGCGGCTCATCTTCACCTCGGTGGTGCCGTAGCGATGGTGATACTCGATGGCCATGCGGTGGATGCGTGAGAGCTTGCCGCTCGCCACCAGGTCCGCGAAGACCTCCCACTCGCCGCCCTCGATGTCGAGCTTGAGCAGGTCCACGTCCTCGTTGATCGAGTCGGAGAGCTTCACCAGCCGCACCTCGATGGGCACGGTCTTCTGCTTCTCGT
>CAZOCL010000062.1:0-23267 GCA_964578245.1 uncultured Klebsiella sp.
AGGCGTGGAGCGCGGGCGTCCTCGCCCGCTTTGCGCGGGCGACCGCCGAAACGGGACGAACCCTGCCTTGCGCACTCAGCAGCGAAGCGGCCCGGCGAGCGGCCCTCCGGAGCGGTGCCCGCCTGCGCCCCGATCATTGGTGGAGGATGAAAAAGTCATGACGTCCCCTGCGCACTCGTTCATCCTGCGGGCCTTGCCAATGCTTGTGCTCATCGGAACTAGGATCACCCGCCCGCCGCTGGCCCGGCTGGGTGGCGCTGAATTGTCCTGACATGCAACGACTGTTCTCCAACTACAGCATCGCGCGCAAACTCCAGCTCGGCGTGGGCCTGGCGGCAGGCCTGGTCCTCGCCCTGACCGTCTGGATGAACTACCGCGCCAACCGCGCTCAACTCGAGGAGCATACGAACGCGCAGGCTCTCGAAGAGCTGCGCGACGACTCGCGCCAGTTGGATGATTTGATCGCGCGCATCGGCATGGTGCCCCGCAGCATTGCCAGCCGCCAGCGGTCCATCGGACGCGAGCCTGATCCGGGCCTGGTTCCGTATTTGCGGGAGATGCTCACCCAGATGCCCACGGCCGAGCTGTATGGCAACTACATTGCCTACGAACACAAGGACTGGCAGGAGGCGGATTCGATGCCGTGGGTGGACCGCAAAAGCTGGCCGGGCACGACGCGCGTGAAATACGACTACCATGAGGCCAAGCAGGAGTGGTATAACGGCCCGAAGCTCTCCCGCAAATTTCACGTCACCGAACCCTACTTCGATGAAGGCGGCTCTGACATCAACATGGTCAGCCTGACCGTCCCGGTCTTCGACTCCGCCTCCAACTTCGTCGGGGTGGCCGGTGCCGATCTGGCCATCGAGCGCATCCGCGAAATGGTGCATGCGATCCGGTTGCGCACCTCCCTGGACGCCGGCCAGCGGGACACCACGGACGAACACGCCTTCCTGGTCAGCCGCGCCGGGAAGATCGTCGCCCATCAGGATGAACAGCTAATGATGCGCAAAGGTTTTGCTGGCGCCGACCTCGTCGCCCTGCCCGGCGGACCGGCGATCGCTGCCCAGCGTGAGGGACTGACGTCCATCATGATCAATGGCGAACCGCGGCGTATTTACTGGGCGGAATCACCGCTGACAGGCTGGAAGCTCGCGCTCTCCATCTCGGAGAACGCCATGCTGGCTCCCGTGCGGCAACTGGCCCTTCGCTCGACCTTGATCGGCGGGCTGGGCTTGCTGGCCATGATCGGCATCGTCACGTTCCTGGCCCAGCGGCTGGCCCGGCCGTTGCAGGCGCTCACCCACACCTCCACGGCCATCGAGCAGGGCAACTTCCGCGCCGAACTGCTCGGGGAACTCCCCCTTCGGCGCGATGAACTCGGCGAACTGGCGCGCGGCTTTCAGAAGATGGCCGCGGAGATTCAGGTGCGCGAGCAGCGCCTCGCGGAGTGGAACCAGAACCTCGAGCGGACCGTCGCCCAGCGCACCGCGGAGCTGGCCCAGGCCGAGGAGCGCACCCGGCTGATTCTGGATTCAAGTTCTGAAGGCATCTTCGGCCTCGATACCGAGGGACGCTTCAGCTTTGTCAACCCCGCCGCCTGCCGGATGCTCGACTTCACCGCGGCGGAACTCGTCGGCCAGCCCTCGCACCCGCTCATTCATCACCATCGTGCTGATTACACCGAATACCCGGTCGAGCAAAGCCCGATGCGGGCCGCCTACCAGCGCGGCGTGCCCAGCCGCATTGACAACGAATTCCTGTGGCGCAAGGACGGCACGGGCCTGCCGGTGGAGTATGGCGCAACGCCGATCAAGAAGGACGGGGCCATCGTGGGCGCCGTCATCAGCTTCACCGACATCACCGAGCGCAAGGAGCAGGAAGCCGCCCTCCAGCAGGCCAAGGCCAAGGCCGAGGAGGCCACCGAGATGAAGTCCATGTTCCTCGCGAACATGAGCCATGAAATCCGCACGCCGATGAACGCCATCATCGGCCTTTCGCACCTCGCGCTAAAGACCTCCCTCAACGCCAAACAGCGGGACTACATCAGCAAAGTCCACACCGCCGGGACCTCGCTCCTGACCATCATCAACGACATCCTCGATTTCTCGAAAATCGAGGCCGGCAAGCTCGACCTCGAAACCACCGACTTCCAGATTGACGAGGTCCTCAGCTCCGTCACCACGCTCACCGCCCAAAAGGCGCACGACAAGGGCCTCGAATTCCTCGCCGACGTCTCCGGAGCGATCCCGCAATACCTGCGCGGCGACCCACTCCGGCTCGGCCAGGTGCTGACCAACCTGGTCAACAATGCGGTCAAATTCACGGAACAAGGTGAAATCCGCCTGAAGATCGAACTGCTGGACCAGGCAGACGGGCGGGTGGAACTCAAGTTCTCCGTGCGCGACACGGGCATCGGCATGACCCCGGAACAAACGGCGAAATTGTTCCAGGCCTTTACCCAGGCCGACATGTCCACCACGCGCAAGCACGGCGGCACCGGGCTGGGCCTCACCATCAGCCGACGGATGGTCGAACTGATGGGCGGCCATATCTGGATCGAGAGCGAGGCCGGCGTGGGCAGCACTTTTCTCTTCACCGTGTGGCTGGGCGTGGGCATGGCCCGGGGAGCCGGCCAGACCGTGCCCCGGCAACTCCCCAGCCTGCATGTGCTGGTCGCGGACGATAACTCGGCGGCGCGGGAAATCCTTGCGGAAGCACTCAAAGGGCTGACCACGAACGTGGACGTGGTCAGTTCTGGCGCCGAGGCCGTGGCCGCCGTGAAGCAGCACGACCAGTCCACTCCCTATGATCTGGTGTTCATGGACTGGCGGATGCCCGGCATGGATGGGTTGCAGGCCACGCGCCAGATCAAGCAGGACAGCGGACTGCAGAACCAGCCGGCCGTCGTCATGGTGACGGCCTTTGGCCGCGAGGAAGTGCGCGAGGAGGCGGAAGAACTGGGCATCAACTTCTTCCTGGTCAAGCCGGTCACCAAATCCATGCTCGTGGACACCTTGGTGACGCTGTTTGCCCCCGCAGCCGCCGAGACCGCCCAGGCCGTGGCGAGCGACTCCCGCCCGGCCCGGCTTACCGGAGCGCGGATCCTTCTGGCCGAGGACAACGACATCAACCAGCAGATTGCGGTGGAACTGCTCGAAGGCGTCGGCGCCCAGGTGACCGTGGCCGGCAATGGGCGGGAGGCCGTGGCGTGCTTGCAGGCAGAGCCGGACGGCTACGACCTGGTCCTCATGGATTTGCAGATGCCGGTGATGGGCGGCTATGAAGCCACGGTGGAAATCCGCTCGGATGCGCGCTTTGCCACGCTGCCCATCATCGCCATGACCGCCCACGCCACGCTCGATGAGAAGCGGAAGTGCCTGGACTCCGGCATGAACGAGCACATCTCCAAACCGATTGATCCCGCCGTGCTGTTTGAAACTGTCGGACGTTTCTACCACCCAGCCGCAGGGCTGGTGCCCGCCGTTTCTAGTCGCGCTGCGGAACCGCCACGCACGGACCCATTGGAAATCCCGCCCGTGGACGGGCTCAATGCCACCGAAGGCCTCCTGCGCGTGGCCGGCAACCGCCAGTTGTATCTGAAACTGTTGCGCCAGTTCTCGGTGCAGCAGGCGGACGCACCGGCGCAGATCGCCGACCAGCTCAAGTCCGGTGACCGGGCCACGGCGGAGCGGACCGCGCACACCGTCAAAGGCGTGGCCGCCAACCTGGGGGCCAAGGCGGTGCAGGCATCGGCGGGTGAACTGGAACAGGCGCTCCACGGGGACGCAGATGCCGCCCGACTGGAGACGTTGCGTCAGCAATTCGCGGCGGTGCTGGCTCCGTTTGTGGACCGCCTCCGCGCCGCATTGGGCGAGGCCCCAGCGGCCCCGGCCGCCCCTGTCGCCGTCGCGGTTGATCCCGCGCGATTGAAGCTCCTCGTCGCGCAGATGGACAAGCAACTGGCCGACTTCGACTCCGCCGCTTCCGACTGCTTGGAGGCCAATCGCGACGCATTTGCCTCCCTGTTTTCGACCGAAGCGTTTGCGCAGTTTGAGCAGCACGTGCAAGGTTACGCGTTCGGCGAAGCGCAGGCGCAACTGGTGCAGGCCGCGCGCGATCGTGGTATTTAAGCAACCTTGCCCATGAGTTCACGGATCCTGGTCATCGAAGACACGCCGGCCAACATCCAGACCATCACCGCTATCCTCAAGGAGCGGGGCTATCAGATCAGCATCGCCACCAACGGCCGGCAGGCGCTTGAAGTGCTGGGGCGGATCCGGCCCGACCTGATCCTCCTCGACATCATGATGCCCGAGATGGACGGCTTTGAAACCTGCCAGCGCATCAAGGCCAACACCGCCTGGCGCGAGATCCCCATCATCTTTCTCACGGCCAAGACCGAGACCGCCGACATCGTGCGCGGCTTCGAGCTAGGTGCAGTGGACTATGTGGGCAAGCCGTTCAATGCCCACGAGCTGCTCGCCCGCGTGAAAACGCACCTCACCCTCGACCACCTCCATCGCGAGAACCAGCGTCTCCTCCTCAACGTGCTGCCCGCCTCGATCGCCGAGAAGCTCAAGCAGCAGACCGGGATCATCGCGGAGCGGTTCGACGATGTCTCGGTGCTCTTCGCGGACATTGTCGGCTTCACGCCGCTCTCGGCCCGGCTCTCCCCCGCCGAACTGGTCGAGCTGCTGAACCGCGTGTTCTCCGGATTCGATGAACTCGCTGGCCGGCATGGACTGGAAAAAATCAAGACCATCGGCGATGCCTACATGGTGGCCGGCGGGTTGATCGAACCGAATCCCCACCATCTCGCGGCGATGGCGGCCATGGCCCTGGCCATGCACGAGAATGTGCGCCAGATGAACGGCGCGTCGGGCGGATTGAGCCTGCGCATCGGCCTGCACGCCGGCAGCGCCATCGCCGGCGTGATCGGCATCCGCAAGTTCATCTACGACATCTGGGGCGACACGGTGAACACCGCCAGCCGCTTGGAATCGCACGGTGCGCCCGGCCGCATCCATGTCAGCGATGTCGTGTTCCAGCGGCTGCAGGGTCGCTTCACTTTCGAGGCCCGGGGAACCATTGAACTCAAAGGCTGTGGCCCGATGCAGACTTATTTCCTGAACGCGCCCACCGCTTGAAACAGCTTTCCGACTGCCGTCTGCTCCTGGTGGACGACGCCAAGGCCAACCTCGACATCCTCGTGGCGGGCTTGAAGGCCGATCATAAGCTCAGCCTCGCGCTCAGCGGCGAGATGGCGCTGCAGCTCGCCGCCCGCACACCGCCTGACCTGGTGCTGCTCGACATTGTGATGCCGGGCCTGGATGGCTACGAGGTCTGCCGCCGCCTGCGCGAAATGCCGGAGACGGCCGAGGTGCCGATCATTTTCCTCTCCTCGCTTGAGGACGTGCAGAACAAGTCGCGCGGGTTCGAGGCCGGAGCGAACGACTACGTCACCAAGCCCTTCGACCTGCTGGAAGTGCGCGCGCGCGTGCGCGCCCTGCTCAAGGCCAAGGCCTACAGCGACTCCGTCAAAGAACAACTGACGGCGGATCTCCGCGTCGCGCGCGACATCCAGATGGGGATGATCCCGCGCGATTTCTCTGGTCTCGAAAAGGACTTCGCCGTGGAGCTGGCGGGCGTGCTGGAGCCGGCCCGCGAAGTAGGCGGGGACCTGTATGGAGCCTTCCACGGCGCGGCGGGCGGACTCGTGCTGTTTGTCGGCGACGTCTCCGGCAAGGGCATCCCGGCATCGTTGTTCATGGTGCGCGCCAGCAGCCTGGCCCGGCTGCTGGGGCGCGATATCGCCGGGCCGGAGCGCATCCTCGCGCGGCTCAATGACGAGCTTTCCGCCGACAACCCGTCCGGCATGTTCGTGACCATGCTGTGCGCGGTGTTCGATCCCGCTTCGGGCCGGATCGCGCTGGCCAATGCCGGGCACAACCGCCCGGTGATCTTGCGGGATGGCGAAGCCCCGCGCTGGGCCGTGGAACGCCTGGGCACCGCCCTGGGCTTCGAGCCCGGCCTGACCTTCGAGCTGACGGAGTTCATCCTCCAGCCGGGCGATACGCTCGTGATCTACACCGACGGCGTGAACGAGGCGTTCAATCCCCAGGCCGAGTGCTACGGCAACGAACGCCTCCTCCGCGACCTGGCGACATTCCGCCAGCAGCCGGCCACGGCGGTGACGTCGGGCATGCTGCACCACATCCGGACCTTCGCCGCTGGCGCGCGCCAGTCGGATGACATCGCCATGCTGGTTCTCCGCGCGAAGGACCGGCCCGTCCACACCGAGCCGCCCGGCCGCCTCATGACCCTGGAGCTTCAGACCGTGCCCGAAGCGGTCGCCCACGGGGTGGAGCAGTTGCGCCTGTTCTGCCATGCGCATCAGGTGGAGGAAAAGGCGCTCTTCGGCCTCGCGCTGGCGCTGGAAGAATGCGGCATGAACATCATCCATTACGCCTACCAGGACCAGGCTCAGGAACGGTTTCGCGTCACCTTTGAGCGGACTGCCGAGGCGGTCGTCCTCGAGGTCTGCGACCATGGTCCGGCCTTCGATCCCACGAGCGCGGTCATCCGCGACCTGGCCCCCGATGAAGCCCGTCCGCCCGGCGGCTGGGGCATTCCGCTGGTCCGCCATTACATGGATGAAATCAAATACACCCGTGCCGGGGACGAGAACATCTTGCGGATGCTCAAGCGGCTCGCGCCGCGCGCCGCTTGAACCTGGGAAACGCTTGTTCGGACTTGTGTTTCCCGGCCAGCAGAACAACATTCCAAGCCAGCATGCCACTCGAAATTCAATTCAAGAACAGCCCCGACGGCCCGCGCTACGGTGCCGTGACCGTGGAACTCTCAGGCAGCCTCGACGGTTCGACCGCCCCGGAACTGGAACGCCAGTTGGCCCCGATCCTTGAAACCCAGCTCTCGGACCTGGTTTTCGATCTGGCGAAGTTGAACTTCATCAGCAGCGCCGGGCTCCGCGTCTTCGCCAACGCCCGCAAGCGGCTGAAGGAACAGGGTGGCCAGGCCTCGTTCGTCCGCCTGCAACCGCAGATCCAGGAGGTCTTTGAAATCATCAAGGCGCTTCCGGGCATCGCGCTCTTCAAAAGCATCGAGGAGCTGGACGCCTATCTCGCCATCCGCCAGCGTCGGCCAAGGTGATGCTTCGCCTGATCGGCCTTCACGCCATCCGCGGCGCGCGGCATTTAGCCGCTTTGCACGGTGGCGCTCTTTAGGGTTCCGACCCGCCTGACAGTTCGAACCTCGAAGCGACCAAACGCCGCGCTTAGCCAACGACCGCCGCGTCTCCGGCATGCCTGTCTGGTTTCGCGCCCTTTCGCGTATTTCGCGGGCACCTCCGCACCCCGCATCAGTTCGTGACCAGCGTCCCGACCTTCTCCCCCATCACCACGCGCTTGATATTGTGCGGCTTGAAGAGGTCGAACACGATGATCGGCATCTGGTTGTCCATGCACAGCGCGAAGGCGGCGGCGTCCATCACCTTGAGCTGCTGCGAGAGCGCGTCGTGATAGCTCACCTGCGAGTAGCGCTTCGCCGCCGGGTTCTTCTTCGGATCGCTGTCATAGATGCCGTCCACCTTTGTGGCCTTTAGAATCACCTGTGCGCCCATCTCGTTCGCCCGCAGCGCGGCCGCGGTGTCGGTGGAGAAGAAAGGATTGCCCGTGCCGCCGGCGAAGATGACGACGCGGTTCTTTTCCAGATGCCGCACCGCGCGACGGCGGATGAACGGCTCCGCTACCTGCGTCATGCTGATCGCGCTCTGCACGCGCGTGGGGACGCGCTGCTTTTCGAGCGCATCCTGCAACGCCAGTGCATTGATGACCGTGGCCAGCATGCCCATGTAGTCGCCCGTCGCCCGTTCAATGCCCCGCTCGCTGCCGGACACGCCGCGAAAGATGTTCCCGCCGCCAACCACAATGACGAGCTGCACGCCCAGCGCGTGAATCTCGGCGATCTGCTCGGCCATGTCCTTGATGACCTCGGGCGAAATGCCGGACCCCGCCTCGCCCCCGAGGGCCTCCCCGCTGAGTTTGAGGAGCACGCGTTTGAACTTCGGCTGGGCTTTGGCGCGGGTCGGCATGGGTATCAGTGGGGAAGAATTTCAGAGGGACAAATTGCGCCAGAGGACGGGACAAGGATCGTTGGGCGCGGACAACATCGTGACACACTTGTAACCACGGAACCCGGCAGCGTCAATCCAAGCGCTCTACTTCGCCCGGCGTATCTTGCCACTGCCCCCTAAGCAGGGCCGGCGAGGACACCGACGCCACGTGGCGCCGGCCTCTGGCCGGTCGTGCTGCAAGCGTCCTCGCTTGCCCGGCGTGTCGTGGGGAAGGGCAGTGCGCGGGGCGCTCTACTTTGCCCGCTCGCGCAGAAACCCAGTGACCGCAGCACGCCAGGCGTCCCGCTCCGCCTCCAAGTAGGACTGGTGCCCCAGCGCGGAGAAGAGCTTCAGCGTTTTCGCGCCGACCATGGCGTCGTGAATTCGGGTGACCTCCGCCACCGACACCCGTGGGTCCTTCCCGCCGTGCATCAACAACGTCGGACAATGCACGGACGGGGCGTAGTCCATCGGATTGTGTGCGAAGGCATCGAATTCGCCCGCCTGCCCGCCCCAGAACGCCAGCAGTTCGGCCAATGGCCAGGCCGGGACACGCATCGCCTCGAAGCGATGCCGCACCGTGGTCAGCATCCGATCGAACGGGCATTCGAGAATCAGCGCGTCCGGCTTCACCCCATGCACATGAATCGCACGCAGGCAGGCCACCGCCCCCATCGATACCGCATAGAGCACGCGTGGCTTGCCTGGTGTCAGCCGGCCCGCTTCCTGAAACGCCGCCGCGACATCCTCCGCCTCATGCCAGCCGATGCTCGTCGTATCCCCGGCGGAGCCACCGCTGCCGTAAAAGTCCACCAGCATCACGTCCCAGCCCAAGGTGTGGAACTCGCCCGCCACCGGCAACAACGACTCCTTGCTCGCGCCATAGCCGTGGAACAGCAAAACCACTCCATTGGTCGCAGCCGCCCCAGCAGGCACCAGCCATGCTTCCAATTCGATGCCCTTGGCTCCGGGAAAACGCACGGCCTGAAAGTCCAGCCCCGCGTCCTTCGGTGTCCGCTGGTTCTCCGGTCGCGGCAGCGTCACGCCCGTCAGTAGCACCCGGAGCTTGGCCAGCACGCCGAGCTTCTCCGGCGAGACCGTCCGTTCCCCGCTCCGCACAAAATGCGACATCGCCTGGGCATGCCGCCAGGCAACGAGGTTCACCCCAGCCAGCCCGGCGACCAGCAGGCTGGCCAGGGCCGCCCGCCAGTGTCGGCGGATTCTCTGTAACAAATGCTTCACCTTTCCGTCATATCTGCCGATTGTCCGGGCAGGACGCGTGGGTTTCCGGTGGCATAACCCGCAGCCAGGCAATCAGCGCCCGCGAGTCATACGTTTGACCGCAGGCAGCGGAAAGCGAAAAGAAACCACCGGGCAGTCTATGGCATTGAACATCAACCGGCCCGGGTCGTCCGGCTCCGCCTCGGGGCAAGGGTCCGCCCCCACCCGCACGCTGTTGCTGGTAGATGACGACGCCTCCGTGCTCCTCACCCTGCGCATGCTCTTCCAGCGCCAGGGCTGGCACCTGCTGGAGGCGGACAACATCGCGACGGCCATGAAGCTCTGGGAGGCCAACCAGAAACACATCGATGCCGTGGTCACGGACTATCAGTTTGACGGAGCCCAGACCGGCCTGGACCTGGTGATGTTCATCCAAGGCCGCCGTCGTGGCTTCCCCTGCGTTGTCATCAGCGGCAAGTGGATTCCTGAGAAGATCCCGCGCGACGAACCGCAGAACAATCTTTACTACCGCACCAAGCCCTTCGAGATGCGCGAACTCCTTGATCTCATCAACCGCATCTGCACTCCGCCATCGTCCCCGCCCGCTCAGAGCTGAAGGGATTTGCAGCGGTTACGGATTGGGAACAACCGGGTGCACGTGCGCCCCGTCCCCCGGAGCGCAGCTGTATCCCGCTCGGCGCGGGATCAGCCGCAGCAACGTTCGAACGCCAAGCCGCGTTGCCCGAGGATTTCTCAAGCCGCAAAGTCCACCGCCACCGCCTCCCGCTCAAAATCATTCGCCAGCATCAGCGGCTGCGGCTTCAAGCCTCCCATGGCCGCAACAAATCGATCCGGGATCTGCTCCAGCCGCGTGTTATAATAGGTGGCAATCTCGTTGAAATACCCCCGGGCCAGCGCGATCCGGTGCTCGGTATCCACGAGGGATTTTTGCAGTTCGAGAAACGACGGTTGCGCTGTGAGCTGCGGATACGCCTCCCGCACCGCGACCAGTATCTTCGCACACGACTCATATTCCGGACCGGCCACCCCCGGCGGCGTGGCCCCCTGCTGCGCACGCAGCAGCGCGACTTGCTCCTGTAGTTTGGACTCGTGATCGCGCAAGCCGGTGACCGTGGCCACCAAGTTCGGGATCAGGTCGAACCGGCGTTTCAATTGCACGTCCACCTGCGCCCAGCCCTGCCGCACCCGCTGCCGCAGGTCGATCAGGCTGTTGAACACCATCCACACCCAGCCCAGCACGATCGCGAAACCAAAACCAAAGGCCGGCAGCAGATAGATCGGCCACTGCTGCGCCAGATCCCGGCCCCGCACCGCATCGCGCCAGATAAACCCGCCCACCACCAGCAGGAGCCCAAAGATCAGCCACGCCCAATACGCCCAGGCGAACCCCGAGCTGATTTGCTGCTCGCTGCGCGTCGAGATCAGGAACATCGGCGCGCTCTTGTCCGCCGCAATCTCCGGCGCCACTGCATCCTGTCGCTCGCGCGCCTGACCGAACACATAGACAGGCGTATGCAGCGGCAGCGCGTGCTCATGGAACCGGCGTCGCCCGGTCGAGTTCATGATGCCACCCGCCGGCCCCTTGCCGTAGTAGAGTGCATCCCAGCTCGTGCAGGTCTGGTCGAAAACCGACAACGCCTCGATATCCGCGCCCTCTGGCCGCACCAGCACGGAACCACAATCGTCATTCAAGTAAAACGGGACCAGCTCCCCGCCACTCGCCACCGTAGTCCACCCGCTCTCCGTGCGCGTGCGCGTCTGCGATTTGCCATCACTGTCCGTGTAGGTCTCCACCACCGTCCGCGACCAATGCTCCTCCACGCCCCACGAGTATTGCACGCACCGGCACTCCGCCAGATAGCTCGTCAGCGGCGCGTCAATCTCCACCGTGCCCTTCAACTCGACCAGACCGATGAACACGCCCGTGGATTTCGATGTGGGCAGGTTGTCCACCAGCCGACGCCGACGCCCAGCCCCCATCGCCCCCAGCAGGCAGAGCAAGCCCAGCACGCAGCCGATCACCGGCAGCCACGGAGCGAAGTCGTTCATGGGCGGTGGTTCTAGCAAACCCTCCCGGTTGAAGGACACTACATTTCCCCGCCGGAAATGGAGTGCTCACCCGGAGCGCCGGTCTCCGAACCGGCGTGCTCATCCTGCGCGCTATCATCGGTTCACCGTTCAGGAATCGCTTTCGACCAATCAGGGCTGAAAGCCCGCCCGGGGACAGCCCGGGGGTGAAGCCCCGGGTAGCTTGGCCAGTGAAGCAGGCCCGCCCTGAAAGGGCGGAACATTTTCCGCCCCGTGCAGCGTCCCGCCCTTTCATCTCCCCCGGTTTCTTCAATGCCCACCCATAAATTTCTTAATGATGACATCTAAACAATATCCTGCTAAACAATGCGCCGATGAAACGAAAAACCACCTCGCCCGGTCCCCGCTACCAGGCCTTGATCCAGTTGCTGCGCACGGCGGAAGAGTTGTGGAACGCCAGCCGCGTCTTCTTCGCCCGCTGGGATCTCAGCCCCAGCCAGTTCAATCTCCTCAACGTTCTCACCGATTTCCCCGACGGCTGCACGCAGTCCGACCTCAGCCGCCAGCTCATCATGCACCGCTCGAACGTCACCGGCCTCGTGGACCGCCTCGAGGAGCGCGGCCTCGTCGCCCGACAGGCGAGCACCACCGACCGCCGTGCCTGGCTCGTGGTCCTTACCCCCGCTGCACGCACTCTCCTCGCCGAGATTTATCCCCACTACTACCACGCCGCCGAGCAGGTCTGGGGCACCCTCCCCGCCGACCGCGCCGAAAAGCTCGTCACCGAACTCGCCGTCATCAGCGAAAACGCCACCCGCGCCGCCCAAGCCAACGCCTGAACCCATGAAACCCTCCCGCAATTACCCCCTGCTCCTCGCCAGCCAGTTCCTCGGTGCGCTGGGCGACAACGCCATCCTCGCCGTCATCGTCGGCCAGCTCACCCTGTTGGCGAAGACGGGCGCGATCACCTCCGACGAGCTGCGCACCCGCAGCACCATCTACACGAGCATCCTGTTCATCCCCTACATCCTGCTCGCCCCGCTGGCCGGCTACTTGAACGACCGCTACGCTAAGACCACCTGGCTCGCGGGCGGCAACTTCCTAAAACTTCTCGGCACCGGCCTGTGCGCGCTGAGCATCTGGTTCGGCTACATCTGGCAGGCCCCGGGCTACTTCCTCGTCGGCATCGGCGCGACTGTGTATGGCCCGGCCAAATATGGCATCCTCCCGGAGATCCTCCCGCGCGAACGCCTCGTGAAGGCCAACGGCATGGTCGAACTGCTCACGCTCCTCGCCATCCTGATGGGGGCCATCGTCGGCTCCGTAATGGTGGACCAGCTTCCCGTCGGCATCTGTTACGTCATCGTCGCGGGCATCTTCGGGGCATCCCTCGTGCTGAACTTCTTCATGGAGCGCACGCCCTCGGACATCACCGTCCGCGTCGGCCAGAGCGTCGGCGAATTCTTCGGCCACTTCGGCGCGCTCTTCGCCGGGCCGCGCCTGGGCAAAGTGCTCGTTGGCACCGCGCTCTTCTGGGTCTGCGGTGCGACCATGAAGATCAACTTCCAGGCCTGGGGCCTCGACGTGCTCAAGCTCCCCGACAACACGCAGATCGCCCTGCTCGGCCTGTGGCTGAGCGTCGGCGTGATGGCCGGCAGCCTCACCGCCGGCAAGCTCCTGGCCGTCAGCGACCTCAGCCGCACGCGCCGCTACGGTGTCTTGCTCGCAGGCATGCTGCTCGCTGTCTTCGCCGTGGAGCCGCTGGGCTTGCAGCACATCGGGCAGCAGCTCATCCAGAAGGCCGGGCCGGATGGCGTGCAGAAGACCGTGCTGGTCATCCTGCCCGTCGTGATGGGCCTGCTCATTGGCGCGGGCTTTGCCGCCGGCCTCTTCCTCATTCCCCTCAACGCCGCGCTCCAAGCCGAGTCCGACCCGAACAAGCTCGGCAAGACCATCGCCGTGCAAAACTTCTGCGACAATCTCGGCATGGTGCTGGCCGGCCTGCTGGTCTTCGTGTGCGTGAAGGCCCACCTCTCCGCCTCGCAAGTTTTCCTTGTCCTCGCCGTGATGGTGGCGGCCCTGCTTGCCTGGCTGAAATTCCCGGCTCCGGCGAAAGAGGAGGCCAAGGTGTAAGCAGATTTTCTGCCCGCGAAACGCGCGAAAGGACGCGAATGAAAACCAACGATCCCGACCCCATCGGAGCGACGCCTCCCGTGAAGGGGACACTCCTGTCCCCTTTGCCGGCCAGCCCAGCCCGCGCTGCCGAAATGCCGGATAGGGGACAAGAGTGTCCCCCTCACGGCATGTCGGCCCAATCCGGCTGGCGGACGATCGTTGCCTGGGGTGCGACTGGGGTCGTGAGTTTCCATCTCGCCTTCCTGTTCCCGCCGCTCGCCTTCCTCACCGCCGTCTATCTCTTCGCCGTCTTCCGGTTGTCGGAAGTCTCCACCCCACGTCGTGCCATGTGGGCAGGCATCACCGTCGGTCTGCTGTGTTTTGGTCCCCAACTCGGCTTCTTCTACACCATCTTCGGTTTCTCGGCCGTTGCATTGTGGGCGGTGCTGGCCTTCTGGCTGGGCATGTATGTGATGACCCAGCAACTCGTCCGCGCCCGTTTCGGCGTGCAGCCCGCGTTGTGGCTCGCGCCCGTATTATGGATGGGCTTCGAGTTTTTCCGCAGCGAACTCTACTTCCTCCGCTTCACCTGGCTGAGCGCAGGTTACGCCTTCGCCGAGGGACCGAACCTCAAACTGATATACTGGCCGGGCGTCTATGGCGTCGGTTTCCTGCTCATGGCATCAGGCGTCTGGCTCTCCACTCTGCCTCGCCAGCAAAGGCTCGGGGCCACCGCAACCGGGCTTGCACTCCTGGCCTTGGTTTGCAACGTGCCTCTGCTCTCGCCAGTCAATGAATCCGTCGGAGCGAAGCCCCTGCGCATTGCCGCCATTCAAATCGAGCACAAACACGACCTCGAAGCCCTCGAAGCCCTGAAACTCCTCCGCGCCAAGCAGCCGGAAGCGCAAGTGCTCGTCTTGAGCGAACTCGCCTTCGACGGCCTCGTGACCTCGCGTGTCCGCAAGTGGTGCGAACAAGAGGAAATCCACCTGGTCGCCGGTGGCAAGGACCCGGTGAGCGCCGACGGCAAAGTGTTCTACAACTCCGTCTTTGTGATCGGGCCCGATGGCAACGTCCTGCACAAGCAGGCCAAGACCATTCCGATCCAACTCATGGCCGACGGCCTGCCCGCGCCCAAACAGAAGCTATGGGATTCACCGTGGGGCCGGCTCGGCTTCTGCATCTGCTACGACAAGAGTTTCACCAGCGTGACCGATGAACTGGTGCGTCTCGGCGCACAGGCAATCATCGTGCCCACAGCCGATGAGATCGAGTGGGGTGCCTATGAGCACCGCCTCCATGCGCGCATCGCGCCAGTGCGGGCGGCCGAACACCGGTTGCCCGTGCTGCGCGTCGCCAGCTCCGGCATCTCCCAACTCATCGAGCGCGACGGTCGCATCACGGCCACCGCACCCTTCCCCGGAGACCTCGCCATGCTCAATGGCACACTCAAGGTCGGTGAGACTGGTCGCATTCCCCCCGACCGCTGGCTGGGTCGGCTATGTGCCGGGACCAGTTGGGCGTTGCTCGGCTGGGTTGCAGTGTTAATCTACCGAGGCAGGAAACAGCCTTCCCCCACCGCCTCAAAATCGTAATCCTGCTCCCAATCTAAATCTTCCCCGCCCCATGACATCTTTCCTCCGCTTCCTGATCTGGCTGCTCTTCCGCTTTCGTGCGTTCAACGAGGCCGCGCTCCGCACGCCCGGCCCGGTGCTGCTCATCCCCAACCACACCTCGTGGTTCGACTGGCTCTTCATCGGCGTGTGCCTGGACAGCGACTGGAAATTCGTCACCTCCAGCACCACCGCCCAGAAGTCATGGCTCCACAAGTTCGTGATGGTGAACTCCCGCACCTTCCCCATCGACAACGCCTCGCCCTACGCCGTGAAGCACATGGCGGAATTCCTCTCGAAGGGCGGCAAGCTCGTCCTCTTCGCCGAAGGCCGCCTCTCCCGCACCGGCACGCTGATGAAGCTCTTCGACGGCACGGGCTTCCTCATCCACAAGACGCATGCGAAGGTCATCACCGCCTACGTGCGCGGCGCGAGCCGCCTGCCCTACTCGCCGAATAGCGGCTGGAAACGCTGCTTTCCCCCGGTCACCACGCACTTCAGCGACCTCCTCACTCCGCCGCGTGAAGAGCACCTCAGCACCTCGCAGAGCCGCTCCCTCTACACCCGGTGGCTGCGCGACCAGATGGTCACCCAGCAGTTTAACGCGGAGATGGAGTTCGGCGCGAAGACGGTGCCCGGCGCCATCGCCCAGGCCGCCTCGGACGAACCGGGCAAGATCATCCTCGAAGACGCCACGCAGGCGGAACTCACCTATCGCAAGCTCTTCATCGGCGCGCGGTTGATGGGCGAGCGTATCGAGCAGGCCTGCGGCGCGACGGAAGCACGCTCCACGCGCATCGGCGTCCTGCTGCCCAACGTCAACGCCACGCCCGTCGTCCTGCTCGCGCTCTGGCAGCACGGCAAAATCCCCGCCATCCTGAACTACTCCACCGGCACCGCCACGATGCTTGCCTGCACCGAACTCGCCGGCCTCAAGCACATCATCACCTCCCGCGCCTTCATCAAGCGCGCCAAGCTCGAATCCGAGCCTTTCGAAAAAGCCGGCGTGAAACTGATCTATCTGGAAGACCTTCGCGAACGCATCACCACCCTCGACAAGTTCACCGCGCTCGCCGGCAGCTTCTTCCACTCTCAACCCTCAACTCTCAACTCTCAACCCACCGACACCGCCGCCATCCTCTTCACCAGTGGCTCCGAGGGCGTCCCGAAGGGCGTCGAACTCACCCACCGCAACCTCCTGGCCAACGTTCGCCAGCTCCTTGCCAAGTGCGACCTCCTCGACGGCGACCGCTTCTTCAACGCGATGCCGCTCTTCCACAGCTTCGGTCTCACCGCCGGGCTGGTGCTGCCGCTCGTGCGCGGCAACTACATCTTCATCTACCCCTCGCCGCTCCACTACCGCGTCGTGCCCACGGTCTTTTATGATCGCGACTGCACCGTGCTCTTCGGCACCAACACCTTCCTCAACGGCTACGGCCGCAAGGCGCACCCCTACGACTTCCGCAGCCTGCGCTACCTCTTTGCTGGCGCGGAGAAGCTCCAGCAGGCCACGGCCGAACTGTGGTCGCAGAAGTTCGGCGTGCGCGTCTTCGAGGGCTACGGCGCCACCGAGTGCAGCCCGTGCATCAGCGCGACCACGCCCTTGGAGCCGAAGCACGGCACCGCCGGCCGTTTCCTGCCGGGCGTCGAGTGGCGCGTCGAACCCGTGGAAGGTGTGGGCGATGCCGCTGCTGCCCCCGCCACACCCGCACCCGAGCCGGCCCTGGCCCAGCCAGCCACAACCAGCGCGCCGCCTGCCGCCGCGAGCCCCGCCCCTGCTACCCCGCCTACGCCGGAAGCCCTGGCCGCCCGTCCCGTCGCCACGGGCCGCCTCTTCGTGCGTGGCCCGAACATCATGAAGGGTTACCTGAACACCGACGCCAACGCGAAGTTTCAAGCTGGCGGCGGCTGGTATGACACGGGTGACATCGTGAGCGTGGATACCGAGGGCTTCGTGAGCATCCGTGGGCGCATGAAGCGCTTTGCCAAGATCAGCGGCGAGATGGTCAGCCTCACCGCCGTCGAGGACGCGCTGGCTGGCGCGTTTCCTCAATACGGCCTCCGCTGCCAGACCGCCGTCATCACCCGCCCCGACGCCGACAAAGGCGAAGCCCTCATTTGCTGCACCACCGAACCCAAGCTCACTGCTGCCGAGATCCGCGACGCCATCAAAGGCAAGGGCCTCTCCAACCTCTGTGTCCCCCGCGAAATCGTCGTAGTGAAGGAAATCCCCAAACTCGGCACGGGCAAAGTGAATCATCGCGAGTTGCAGGCATTAGTGGTGAAATGAAAGGACACCGTGAACCTCCAGGACATCCAACGCCTTCATGCCGACGGTTTCCTCGCCGCCGAGTTGCGCGACCGGATCATCGCGCACTACAAACTGCAGGATGCGCCGAACCGGTTCATCGCCATCGTGTCGGCCATCGGTGGCCTGCTCGTGGCCAGTGGCATCATCCTGCTCATCTCGGCTAACTGGGACATCATCCCGCGCGGCGTGAAGCTGATCTCCGGCCTCGCGTTAATGCTGGGCAGTCACGCCGGCGGCTGGTGGACGCGCAGCCGACATCCTGATTTCAGCAAAACAGCGGAGGCCTTCAACTTGGTCGGCTCGGTGCTGCTCCTCGCCAACATCGCACTCATCGGCCAAGTCTATCACCTAAGCTCCCGACCGCCGAACGCCATCCTCCTCTGGTGGATCGGGGTGGCTCCGCTCGCGTGGATTCTTCGCTCGAAGCCGCAATATGTCCTGTCCCTGTGTGCCTTCCTGCTCTGGCTGGGGATGGAGTTCCTGCAAGACGAAGGCTGGTTTCACTCCCACGGTGACGAGGCGGCCCTGCTGTTTTTCCTCGCGATTTTCACCGCGCTGTATGCGGCAGGAGTCGGGATGGACCGCACGGCAACCCGCGAGTTCAGCAGCGTGACCCAGCGTTTCGGACTGCTTGGCTTGAGCGTATGCCTGCTGCCGCTGACGTTCGGCTGGAACGGCGGCCGCGAATTGTCCTCGCTAGTGTGGGGAAGCTACCTGCCGTTCGCCACGGTGGTGGCCGCCGGGCTGGGGGCCGCCCTGCGGCGAGAGCAGCGGTTGCCAGTGGTCTGGCGGGGGATCTGGTTCGGGATGCTGATCTTCTGGCTGGTGCTGCTGGGTGCGGTGTGTGTCTTCGGCGAGAGTTCGGGCCCTTGGTATTACCGCCATCAGGACGACTGGGTGGCCTGGCTCGCCTCACTCGCATTGTTCGGGCATTGCCTGGTGATGGTGAACCTCGGCCTGCTGCTGGGCTCGCGCTTCTTCATCAACCTCGGGCTGTCTCTGCTGGCAGTGGATGTCGTCATCGCCTACTTCCGGCTCTTTGGCACGATGGCGGTCACGGGCGCGATGTTCATCGTCTCCGGTGTCGGCCTGATTGTGCTGGGTATCTTCATCGGAAAGCGCCGTCGCACTTTGCTGCGTCAACTGGCCGAACGCTCCACCGCCTCCCAGCCATGAACCTGAAACACTTCCTCGCCGTCCTGGGCACGCAAACGGCGCTGCTGCTCGCGCTCATCGGCCAGCAGGAATTTCGCCTGGCCAGCACCACCACGGTTCTCCTGGAAACCGCCCCGGTGGACCCGCGCGACCTGCTCCGGGGCGATTACGTCATCCTGAATTACAAGATTAGCACCATTCCCAGCCGCTTCTGGAGCGTATCTCCGGCCCACGAGTCAGAGGCAGGGGCATCGGTCTATGTCTCCCTGGAGCAGCGCGGGCAGTTCCACGAGGCGGTGCTGCTTTCTCCCAGGTCCCCCGCGCCGGCACCGAACCGCGTCGTGCTTCAGGGCCGCATGGTTGGCTCGGGGAACGACCATCAAGTGCGCGTGGAATACGGCTTGGAGCGCTACTACGTGCAGGAAGGCACGGGCAACCCGCGCGGCAAACTGACGGTGGCGGTGGCGGTCAGCACCGATGGTAAGGCCGTCATCAAGCAAGTCTTCATCGATGGCAAACCTTACGCCGAGGCCATGCGCGGGCAGGCGCACTAAATCCAGCCCCGAACCATACTGCCGCTCACGATTCTTGACATGAAGACCAAACTACTGAGCCCATGTCTCTGCGGCTTGTTTTTCGGTTGCCACATGATGGCCAGCGCTGCAGATCACGCGACGACTGCCGCCCGGACATACGAGACCGTCGTCCTGCTGCATGGCATCTACGGCGCTCCGCTGGCCATGAAGCGGCTCGAGTGGACGTTCAAGCGCCAGGGCTACCACATCCTCAACCTCGCTTATCCGACCTGGCGCACTCCGCTGGAGGAGGCGGTGGAAACGCACCTGCATCACGCGCTCCAGACGAAGCTTCCCGCCAGCACGGAGAAAGTCCACTTCGTCACCCACTCCATGGGCGGGATCGCGCTGCGCCATTACCTTGCTCACCACGCCGTCACCAATCTGGGTCGCGTGGTCATGCTGGCCCCGCCCAACCAGGGCAGCCGGATGGCGCACCCCTTCAAACACAGCGCCGTAGCGCGCTGGGTGATGGGGCCAAACCTGGCCCGGCTCGGCACGACACCGGACGACCTCCCGCAGCGGGCCGGTCCGTTGACCTGCGAGTTCGGCGTCATCTCTGGCAGCGGCTCGCTCCTGAGCCAATGGTTCGATCCCGAGCACCCCGGTGACGGCCGTGTCGCCGTCGAGTCCACCAAACTGCCCGGCATGACCGATCATCTCGTGCTGCCCCTTCGCCACAGCTTCATGATCTGCCACCGCAAAGTCTGCGAGCAGGCCGCAACGTTCGTTTCGCAAGGACGGTTCAACCGGCGCTCGCTCCAATGAGACTGCCCCGGCAGCTTCCCCGCGCATCATGCGAATAGACGCGAATCAAGCCACGGACCTGAGCCCCTCATTTCGCCGTCTTCCCCTTCGCGTCATTTCGCGTGTTTCGCGGGCAGACTCCCTTCCGGCATGAGCACCGAAACCGCTCCCACGGCCTCCACCCCGCCACAGAAGCGCCGCTGGCCACGCCTGCTCGCCCTCACCCTGCTCACGCTTTCCCTCGGTGGCTGCATCGCGTGCCAGGTCTTCCACACCGGCCCCTATCGCCCGACCGAGCCATTGCCGGAGGCCAAGCTCCTCGACATCCATTGCCACACCGCCGGCATCGGAGCGGGCGACAGCGGGTGCTTCATCTCCAAGCAGATGGAGTCGAGCTGGAAGCTGCGCATCTACCTCAAAAGCTTTGGCACCACTCGCGAAGAACTGATCGCGAAGGGCGACGCGCACGTCGTGCAGCTCATCTCCCAGCAGCTCGCGCAGAGCCGGCACGTCGGCCAGGCCATTCTGCTCGCGATGGACGGCGTGGTGGATGCGAATGGCGAACTCGACCGCACCCGCACCGAGATTTATGTGCCCAACGAGTTCGTTGCGAAGGAGACGGCGAAGACCACCAACCTCCTCTTTGGCGCGAGCATCAACCCCCTGCGCAAGGACGCGCTCGCCCGCCTCGACTGGGCCGCAACCAACAACGCGAAGCTCGTGAAGTGGATTCCCAGCGTCATGCAGTTCGATCCCGCCGATGAGCGACTCACCCCGTTCTATCAGAAGATGGTCGAACTAAAGCTGCCCCTGCTCACGCACGCCGGGCAGGAGCGTTCCTTCACCAGCGCCCGCGATGAACTCTGCGACCCGCAGCGCCTCCATCTGCCGCTCAAGCTCGGCGTCACCGTCATCGTCGCCCACATCGCCTCCACCGGCGCGAACGGCGGCCAGCGGGACACCGACCGCCTCGCGTCCATGATGGCGCAATACACCAACCTCTTCTCCGAAATCTCCTCGCTCACCCAGGTCAACAAGCTCGGCTATCTCAAGGAGGCCCTCACCCGCCCCGAGTGGCAGGGCCGCCTCCTCTTCGGCACCGACTTCCCGCTCATCAACACCGCCCTCTGCTCCCCGCATTGCTACCCGCTACAGCTCACGAGTGATGAACGCTCCCGCATCGCGGCGATTGAGAACCCATGGGACCGCGATGTCGAATTGAAGCAGGCGCTCGGTGTGCCTACGGAGGTGTTCCAACATTCCAAGCTTATAGTGCGATGAGCAGCCTTCCCCCGACCTGCCCCTCTTAATTCGCTGATTTCGGGGTGAAGCAATCTGCTTCGACTGGTTCCGACTGGAGTCCAGTCTCAGGCCCGTCATCAGCGGGACTTGGAAAATACCGGCACACCTCCCCCCAGCCCACGTAACCCAGCAGACCGGCCGCCAAGCCAAACAGCAACAATCCTAAAGCCGGCAAACCAAAGGCCCCGTTTAACCCCGCTTGAACCAGATAATCCTCGGTCCCCATGTTCCAGCGCAGCAGCTTCAAGCCGAAGTCGATGAGGTAAGCAATCGAACTGGCCATGCTCACCGCCCAAAGCGAGCGACTCCGAATAAACAACCAGCCCAGAAACAGCCCCAACAGGAAGATGGCCAGCGGTGCCATCATGAACCAGCGCGCGAGCACAAAGATGCTGGCCGACAAAAGGACCGCAACCCACGGCGAATAGTAGCGCAACAGCCCCCGGAGCCCGATGACCCGCAGGAGCAGTTCATCAGTGAAGGGGATCACCAGCACCATCAAGAGCCAGTCTGACCAATGCGAGTCCCACACCTCATACTCCGCAGGCGGCGAGCGGAAATCGTAACCACAGGCTGCCAGCATCAAGGTTGCCAGCGCGAAGACCGAGGCGAACGCGAGCACCACCCCGATCGTCGAGCAGAGCACGGACCGTAGCCCGCCTGCCGACACCCTTCCCGCCGAGAAGAACACCGCAACGTCATAATGGCGACGCGAAGGCAGGTAGAAGATCACGACGAGATACGCGGTGGCTCCTAACAGACCGCAAACCAGCGGCGAACTGTCCTTCCATCCTGTCAGTTTTCCAACCAGCAATCCGCCCATGAGCGTGAAGAAATTCCAGATGAAAGGGATTGCCACAAAGCACACCGGCAGGCTGGGATAGAGCGGTTCCGCTGGCTTGCTCATGGTGATGTCGCACAAGCTATCAGGTTTGAACGGTGACGCAAACTCGAACGGGAGTGAATCGGTGACCGACCCGCTTCAAATCCGCGTCCACGGTGACGCCGCGCTGCCAACGCTCATCTACCTGCCCGGCCTGCACGGTGACTGGCTGCTGGTGACGCGCTTCCGCCTCGCGGTGGCCGGACATGTGCGTTTTGTAGAGTTCACCTACCCAAACACGCTGACCTGGTCGCTGGAGGACTTCGCAGCCGCGGTCGAAGCGAAGTTGCAAGAACACGGCATCGGGCACGGCTGGCTCCTGGCGGAATCCTTCGGCTCGCAAGTCGCCTGGCCCCTCCTGTCCCGTAGCCAACGACGTGAGGAGGCGGACCCGACGCACACTCCATCCGCCTCGTCACCTCGGCGGTTACCTCCATTCCACGCCGACGGCCTCATCCTCGCTGGCGGCTTCGTGCATCACCCCTGGCTCAGCGGCGTGCGGGTCACGGAGTGGCTCTGCCGCCGGTCTCCCCTGCCCTGGCTGACCGCCATCGTGAGCACCTACGCCGTCCTCGCCCGCTGGCGTTTCAAGCAGAACCCTGAAGTCCTCGCCGCCCTCCGTGCTTTCAAGGCCCGCTGGAACGAACCCCTCCGCCAGGCCGCCGTGCATCGCCTCCGCCTGATCGCGGCCAACGACCCGCGCGCCGTCGCCCGCACCGCCACCCTGCCCGTCTTCAACCTCACCGGCGTGCTCGACCCCGTCGTCCCCTGGCTCCCGGTCCAACGCTGGCTCCGCCGCGAATGCCCCGGCTGGCGCGCCGACCACATCGTCTGGACTGCCGACCATAACGTCCTCGGCACCGGCACCGCCAAGGCCGCCGCGCAAGTCCTGGCCTGGATCGCCAGCACTCCGTAACGTCGGCCTCTCCTGACTCCGTGCCGGTGGCTCGTAGCCACCGACCGTGGGCCGCAGCAGGACGAGCCGGCTTCCAGCAATCCACTCGCAACCCGGCGGCTGCAAGCCGCCGACACATGGTTCAGCCGTTACCGCACGCACTTCCGCTCTTGCGTTTCCCCGCGGAGCCTTTCTATTGTCCCGCTGCGTTCTGGACGCCGCCAGTGTAGCTCAGTGGCAGAGCAGCTGTTTCGTAAACAGCAGGTC
>CAZOCL010000063.1:0-22932 GCA_964578245.1 uncultured Klebsiella sp.
GTCTTGCACTTCTCGATCTCCTTGTAGATGCGTTCCTCGATGAAGATGCGCTCCAGCGTGCGGAAGTGCATTTCATTCTCGAGCTGGCTCTGCTTGAGCCGCAGCTCCTGCTCCAGCAGCCGCACAAGCTGCTCGGTGTTCTCGCGCAGCACCTCGCTCACCGTCAGCTCCACCGGCCGGTTGTCCTTGATGACGGTGATGCGGCTGTTGATCGTGACCTCGCAGCTAGTGAAGGCGTAGAGCGCGTCAATCAACTGCTGCGCGCTCACGCCCGCCGGGGCCTTGATCTCGATCTCCACGTCCTCGGAAGTGTAGTCGTTGATGGACTTCACCTTGAGCTTGCCCTTGGCCACCGCGTCCTCGATGGAGGCCGTGAGCGACTCCGTGGTGGTGCCCGGCGGCAGCTCCTTCACCACGACCGTCTGCTCGTCCTTCTCCTTGATCTTGGCGCGCACCTTCACGCTGCCCTTGCCATCCTGATACTCGCGCGCGTCCATCTGGCCGCCGGTGGGGAAGTCCGGCAGGCAGCGGAACGGCAGCTTCCGCAGGATGGCGATCTGCGCCTCCAGCAGCTCGGGGAAATTGTGCGGCAGAATCTTGCACGACAACCCGACCGCAATGCCCTCCGCCCCGAGCATCAGCGTGAGCGGCAGCTTGCAGGGCAGCACCACCGGCTCCTTGTTGCGCCCGTCGTAGCTGGGCACGAGCTGCGTGATCTCGTCATTGAACAGCTCTTCGCGCGCCAGTTCGGTCAGCCGGCACTCGATGTAACGCGAGGCGGCCGCGGGATCGCCCGTGAAAATGTTGCCGTAGTTGCCCTGGCCCTCGATCAGGTAGCGCTTGTTCGCCAGCACCACGATGGCGTCGTCAATGGACGCGTTGCCGTGCGGGTGGAACTTCATCGTGTCACCCGTCACATTGGCGACCTTCGTGAACCGCCCGTCATCCGCGCGATGCAACGCCCACAGGATGCGCCGCTGCACGGGCTTCAAGCCGTCCTCCAGATTCGGAATCGCCCGGTCACGGATGACGTAGGAGGCGTATTCCAGAAAGCTCTTGTCCACGCGCCGGTGCAGCGCCAGCTCGATCTTCTCCGGCGCAAACGTGCGGTGCGCGATTCCCGTCTCCTCGGCGACGATGTGCGTGCCGCCGTTGCCGTTCGGGGTGGCGGCAGGCTTGACGGGGGCGGGCTTTTCTTCCGCCGACTTGGTCTTGGCGGGTGGCTGCGGGGTGTCGTCCATCGGCAATTCGGGCTGGTTGGCGTCGTTGTTTGGCTGCGCTGCGCTCATGCGTCGCGCGGGATTTGAGCAGAACGCGCCGAGCGGACGCAAGGAGTCCCGCGCGGATGGCCACGCGGATTACCGCACCGAAGCGCAGCCGGGCGCATCTTGATACCGCCCCCGAAGCCGAGCCGGCGCGGACGCCGGCGACACGGGGCGAGGGCGGGGGCAGTGTCAAGTTGCACCCAGCGCAGCCCGACGGCGACGAGCACAATTGCTTTGGTTCACCGGGTCGGGTGTAATTCCCGGCCGTGCTGCCACCGCCGCTGATTCACTTCGGATGCCAAGTAAGATGAAAGCCGACGCCCTGACCCGGATTTCCATCGCCACCTCCGCTGAAGCCGAGGAAGCCGTCGCCGCGCTGCTCCTGGAACTGCTTGGCCAGACGCCCTCCACTTACTTCGACGCCGAAACCGGCGAGACGACCGTCTCCACCTATCTGGAAAAGCGCTCCCAGTGGAATCCAGCGGTGAAACGGCGGCTGCAGGCAGGGTTGCAGGTCATTGCAGATTGCGGTCTAGCCCTCGGTCCGGGAACCATCTCCACCCGCCAGGTCCGGCGCGAGGACTGGGCCGAATCCTGGAAACGGCACTTCCAGCCGCTCGAGATCGGCGACGCCCTCCTCATCAAGCCCAGCTGGATCAAACGGCGGCTCCGACCAGGCCAGTCCGTCGTCGTGCTTGATCCCGGCCTGAGCTTCGGCACCGGCCACCATGCAACCACGTCGTTTTGTCTCCGGCAGATTGTCGCGGCGAGGGAAGGAGCAGGAGCGGGATTAAGATTAAGAGTAGGAGTAGGAGTAAGAGAAGATAAGCGAGCCGCCGCCCCCTCCCCTCTTACTCCTAATCCTAATCCCTCTCCCCGCTCCTTCCTCGATATCGGCACGGGCTCCGGCATCCTCGCCATCGCTGCGGCCAAGCTGGGCTATGCACCCGTGCGCTGCTTTGACTTTGATCCCGAATCCGTTCGCGTGGCGAAGGCCAACGCCGCCCAAAACGAAGTCGTCGGCCGCGTCAAGCCCGTGCGCCAGGACCTCACCCGCCTGCCGCTCGCCAGCGCCACCCGCTACGACGTCGTCTGTGCGAACTTGATTTACGATCTCTTGATCGCCGAGCGGGACCGCATCCTCAACCGGGTGCAGCCTGCTGGCGTGCTGGTGCTCGCCGGCATCCTGCAAACTCAGTTTGCGAAGGTGAAGCGCGCCTACCTGCAAGCCGGCCTGCGCCTCATCGCCACCGAAGTGGAAAAGGAATGGCAGTCCGGGGCGTTCGTCTGGAGAAATCGCTGAACTTGAAAGTCAGAGGAGCCCGCGAAACACGCGAAGCAATCCAAAAAGGGAAGCTGCGGCACGAAGGGAAGCCCCGACGCCCCGCAACTGACCACTGATTACTGATTACTGATCTCCGGCCCGTGATTGCCGCGCCACCCGTTTCCCGCTACACCTTCCCCCATGTCTTCACTCCACGTCCTCGTCGTCATCGGCACCACCAGCCGGAAAGGTTCCACCCGCGTCGTCGGCCAGTATGTGGCGGAACAGCTCCAGGCCTCCGGCTGCACCGTGGACGTCTTTGATTACGAGGAGACCCCGCTGTCCTTGTTCAACGCGGAAAGCTCCTGGACCGGCTCGGACTTCCCGCCCGTCAAGGCCCGCGTGGACCGTGCCGATGCCCTCGTGCTCCTCACGCCCGACTATCACGGCAGCATGAGCAGCGCGCTCAAGAATTTCCTCGACCACTTCTGGAAGGAATACACCGGCAAACTCTTCGCCAGCGTCGTCGGTTCCTTTGACAAGGGCCTCACCGTCCACGACCAGATCCGCACGGTGGCCCGGCAATGCTACGCCTGGCCCCTGCCCTACGGCTTGACCTTCGCCGACAAGGAGGATGTGCGCGACGGCGCGGTGGCGGGCGATGCCTTCCGGCAACGGGTCCAGATGTTCGCCCGCGATGTGCGTGTCTATGGCGCACTGCTGGCGGAGCAGCGGAAGCGGGATCTGGCGGGGACCGAGCCGGGCTTCATGGCCAGACTCAGGAAGTGACCAGCTGGTCCGCGCCGCGAGCCCTCGCGGCCCACCGCCCGGGCTGTTGCGGCAACCCTGCTGGACGCGCCCCAGCCTTTTCCACTGCTCTTCCTCATTCCAGGTCCAAGGCGGAATGTCACTCGGAGTCTGTTGAGGGCAATGCTAGGGTCAGCATCAATCAGCAGCTCATTGAGAGGGATGTAATATGTCTGCGTGCCTGGGGAAGACGTTTGGCGAGGGGTTGGGGGAGACTTTCTGCCCGCGCTATACCTGTAGCTATCCCCTGCCCCATCGCTCGTCCCTCGAAACTGCCAAAGCGTGGCTTTGCCCAGGCCAGAGGCAGCCTGCGCCATTGAAGCCCGGTGCAGCGGTGCTCTCGGTCCCGCCCAACCCGGCAGGCGAGAGTGCTTGCGACGCGTCCCGCCGAAGGCCGATGCCATGCAGCCGTGTCCCGCCGCCCGTATTGCCGGCATCCCGGCCGGCCTGGCTTCCTCGTCAACGTCGGGATGAACTACCTCCGTTCCGTTCCCTGCACGGCGACTTGCAAAACGGAGCCCGGCTTAATAGCCTGAATTCACGGGGAGGTATCCGTTCAAACTTGGACCCAGCAAGAGGTTGCCCCCGTTTCCATGAAGACACCTGTCAACGTCCTGATCGTTGAGGATTCCGAGGACGATGCCCAGCTCGTTCTGGATGAACTGCGACGCAGCGGCTACGCACCGGTCTTCGAACGGGTGGAGACGGCCCCGGCCTTGACAGCCGCACTCCAGCGTCAGGCTTGGGATGTGGTGATCGCCGACTACCGGATGCCGGACTTCAGCGGCCCGGCGGCGCTGAAACTGGTCAAGGCCAGCGGGCTGGACCTCCCGTTCATCGTCGTTTCCGGCACGGTGGGTGAGGATCTCGCCGTGGAGATGCTGAAAGCCGGGGCAAACGACTACCTGCTCAAAGACCGGCTGGGACGGCTGGGCACGGCGGTGGCGCATGAACTGGAAAGCAACCGGTTGCGTCAGGAGGCCCGACGGACGATGGAGGAACTCCGGATCGAAGAACAACATGCCCGGTCGTTGTTGAAACTCGCCCGTCAGCTCGAACGGGCGCTCACCCAGGCCGACATTTTCAAGGCCACGCGGGAAGTGGTGGAACCCGCATTGGGTTTCCGGGTCATGTGGCTCTATGTCCTCGCGGCCGACGGGAAACACCTGAAGCTCATCGCGTCGGATGACGGAACCGGAGCGCGCGACTGGCCCGGCGAGGGCGAACGGCTCCTGATCGCCGGCGATCCCATGCTGGAGGAGATTGCCGCAGCCAAAGAACTGGTCGTGGTGGAAGACGCACGCACGGACCCGCGCACCAACAAGGCGATCGTCGAGAAACTCGGCAACCGGACCATCGTGAACATGCCGATCGTGCTCGCGGGGAAAAACCTGGGCTGCATCGGCGCAGGCACGTTCGGCGGCGAGGGAATCCGCAAACTGACCCCGGCAGAGCGCGACTTCTTTGCCGCGCTGGCCAGTCACCTGGCGGTGGTGCTGGACCGGGTCACGGCCTTCGGCGAGCGCAAGCGGGCGGAGGATGAATTGCAGGCCGCGCACGCCCAGTTGCGTCAGTTGCTGGAACACAGTCCGGCGGTGATTTACGCGCTGAAGGTGGCAGGACAAAACCTTGTTCCCTACTTGGTGAGTGAAAACATCACCGAACTGCTGGGGTTCACCGTGCCGGAATCGCTGCACTACGAATGGTGGCTGGGACAGCTTCATCCGGAGGACCGCGACCGGACGGTCGCCAGCCTGGCAGAAACCATGACCCGCGGCGCGAGCGCCACGGAATACCGCCTTCGCCACCACGATGGCAGCTACCGCTGGGTGGAAGACAAACGGCGGCTGATCCGCGATTCATCCCGCCACCCCAAGGAAATCGTCGGCGTCTGGGCGGACATCACCGAGCGCAAACGAGCGGAGGAAATCCTGCGCGGCGGCGCGATGGAGGAATCCGACCAGCGGAAGATGACGATCCGCCGGGAACTGTTCGTGCTGCTCGGCCTTGCGGGCGTGGCGTTTGCCCTGTCATATCACTTCAGCCTGTTCGAGGAAGTTTTCGCATTCATTGCCGATGAAAAGAAATTCCCGCTGGGGGACGAGCTGTTCGGCGCGCTGTTGTTTTTGGGCCTTGGGCTGATGGTTTTCTCCTATCGGCGATGGCAGGAAAGCGCAGGCGACACCACTTCGCAAAGGCACATCGCGGAAGCCTTGCGCGTCTTGCATGATGAACTGGACCGGCAGGTGCGGCAACAGACGGCCGAACTGTCCAGGACGAATGAGGCCCTCCGGGCCGAGATCGCCGAGCGCCAGCGGGCGGAGGCCGCGCTGACCGCTGCGGAGGCCAAGTTCCGCCAGTTGGTGGAACAATCGCTCACGGGGATCTACATCATCCAGGAGGACCGGTTCGCGTATGTGAACCCGAAGCTGGCGGACCTCCTGGGCAGGTCGGCGGCGGAGATCACCGCCGTTCCGATGCTTGATTTCGTCCACGAGGCAGACCGGTCGCTGGTGCAGGAGAACGTGCTGAAGCGGCTGACGAACGTGACGAGCAGCGCCCACTACACATTGCGCATGCTTCATCGGAGCGGCCGGGTGCTGGAGGCTGAGGTGCTCGGCGGGCGGACCGAATACAACGGCCGGCCCGCCATCTTGGGGACGCTGCTGGACATCACCGAACGCAGGCAGGCGGAGCAGGCGCTGAGCGAATCCGAGCGTCGCTTCCGGGAAATGCTGGAGAACGTCGAGCTGATCGCGCTGACGCTCGATCTGAACGGCAAGGTGACGTTTGCCAATGATTACATGCTGCGGCTGACGGGCTGGCGGCGGGAGGAGGTGCTGGGCGCGGATTATTTCTCCAAATTCATTCCGGGAACTGACGAGACGGTGATGAAGCAGGTCTTCGACACCCTCAAGGAGGGCGCTCTTCCGCCTCACTACGAGAATCCCATCAGGACCCGGGCCGGTGAACGGCGGGAGATTGTCTGGAACAACACGATCCTGCGGGACGCCGCTGGAAATATCACCGGACTCGCGAGCCTCGGCGAGGACGTGACCGAACGCAAACGGGCGGGGGAGGAACTGCGGCGGACGGCGGACCTGCTAAACGCCGTGGCTGCCGGGACTACCGACGCGGTGTTTGTGAAGGACAGCGCCGGCCGTTATCTGCTGTTCAATGAGGCGGCCGCCCGGTTTGTGGGCCGTCCCGCCGCGGAGGCGATCGGGCAGGATGACACCGCGCTGTTCGATCCTGAAAGTGCGAAACAAGTGATGGCCAATGACCGCGCCGTGCGCGACTCCGGACTGACCCATACCAAGGAGGAACGGCTCACCGCCGCCGGCGTGACGCGCACCTACCTGGCCACCAAGGCGCCCTACCGCGACGGCCAGGGCAACATCACCGGCACCATCGGCATCTCCCGCGACATCTCCGAGCGCAAGCAGGCGGAGGAGTCGCTCGCGCAGCGAGCCGCACACGCCGCACTGGGCGCTGATATCGGCGTCGCACTCACCCGGAAAGGATTGTTGCCGGACGTGCTGCGGCACTGCGCCGAAGCGATGGTGAAGCACCTGGACGCCGCCTTCGCCCGCATCTGGGTCCTGAAGGAACTGGAGCCAGTGCTGGAACTGCAGGCCAGCGCGGGGATGTATGTGCATCTCGACGGCCCGCATGGGCGCGTGCCCGTGGGCAAGTTCAAGATCGGACAGATCGCCCAGGAACGGAAACCCCATCTGACCAACTCGGTGGTGGGCGATCCGCGGGTGAGCGATCAGGCATGGGCCAGCCGCGAAGGCATGGTCGCCTTTGCCGGCTATCCCCTGCTGGTCGAGGACCGGCTCGTCGGAGTCGTGGCGCTGTTTGCCCGGCATCCTCTGGCGGAAGCGACGCTCGCCGCCCTAGGTTCGGTGGCGGATGGGATCGCCCTGGGCATCGAGCGCAAACTGTCGGAGGACACGGTGCGCGTGCAACTTGGCGAACTGCTCCGCTGGCAGCATGTGATGGTCAACCGCGAAGACCGGGTCCAGCAGCTCAAGACCGAAGTCAACGAACAACTGGTGAAGCAAGGTGAACCGCCCCGCTACGCCCGCCCTTCCCAGCCATGAAAGCCGCCCTTCCTCCCGACGAAACGCAGCGGCTCGCCAGCCTCCGCGAATACCACATCCTCGACACCGCCCCCGAGACGGAGTTCGACGACCTCACCCTGCTGGCCGCGCAGATCTGCCAGACGCCCATCGCCATGGTCTCGCTCGTGGACGAGCACCGGCAGTGGTTCAAGTCCAAAATCGGGGTGACCGCGACGGAGACCGCGCGGGACATTGCCTTCTGCGCGCACACCATCCTGCTCAAGGACGAGGTGCTGGAAGTGCGGGACGCCGAGGCCGACCCGCGCTTTGCCGACAGCACGCTGGTGACCACTGAGCCGCACATCCGCTTCTACGCGGGTGCGCCGCTGGTCACACCCGGAGGCCACGCCTTGGGCGCACTGTGCGTGCTGGACCGCACGCCGCGTGTGCTGAGCGCCGAGCAAAGCGCCTCCCTGCGCGCCCTCAGCCGCCATGTCGTCACCCAGTTGGAACTCCGCCGCCAAGGCCGGAAGCTGCGGGAGGAAGTCGCGGAACGCCAGCGCGTCGAAGTCCAGCTCCGCGAGCAAAACTCGGACCTGGAGCGCAGTGAACAGGAGACCGGCCGGCTGCTGGCGCTGGCGGAGAAATCCCGCAGCGCCCTCCTGAGCGTGCTCGAAGACGAGCAACAGGCCGGCCGGAGCCTGCGCGAAAGCGAGGCGCGCTTCGCCAAGGCGTTCGCGGCCAACCCGGCGGCGATGGGCATCAACACGGTGCGGGAAGGCCGCATCCTCGCGGCCAATGATCGCTTCTGCGAGCTGTTCGGCTTCACGCGGGAGGAGATGCTCGGCAAGACCATCGCAGAACTGGGCCTCTTTCAGAATCCGGCGGATCGCACGCTGCTCATGGAGGCACTACGGGCCACCGGCTCCGTCCGGGAACGGGAAATCCGTTTCCGGCGTAAAAATGGCAAGGTGCGGGACACGCTAGTCTCGCTGGAACTCATTGACCTCGCCACCGCGAAGGAACCCGTGCTGGTCTCCATGTTCACGGACGTCACCGAGCGAAAATGGGCGGAGGCGGAGCTGCGCGAGAGCGAGGAACGGTTCCGCCAGCTCGCGGAGAACATCAACCAGGTGTTCTGGATGACCGACAAGGACATCACCCGGATGCTCTACATCAGCCCGGCGTATGAAAAAGTCTGGGGCCGGACCTGCCAGAGCTTGTATGACCGGCCCACGTCGTTCGCCGACTCCATCCACCCAGATGATCGCGACCAGGCGGTCGCCCGGCTGCAACAGCAGAAGCACGGCGAGGAGACGGACGCGGAATATCGCATCCTGCGGCCGGACGGTTCGATGCGGTGGATCCATGACCGCAGCTTCCTGGTGCGGAACCCGGCGGGTGAGTTCTACCGCATCGCCGGCGTCGCGGAGGACATCACGGACAGCAAGCAGCTCGCGGAGCAATTCCTCCGCGCGCAGCGCATGGAGAGCATTGGTTCGCTCGCCGGCGGCATCGCCCACGACCTCAACAACGCCCTTGCCCCCATCGTCATGGCCAGCGAACTGCTGAAGCTGACCAGCAAGGACCCCGCAAATGACCGCATCCTCGACACGATCCACGACAGCGCCAAACGCGGTGCCGGCATGGTCCGGCAGATCCTCACGTTCGCCCGCGGCAGCGAGGGCGAGCGCGGGAGCGTGCAGCCCAAGCACCTGCTCCGCGAGATGATTGACATCACCCGGCACACGTTTCCAAAATCGATCCAGATTCGCACTGATATCGCCAATGAGACGCACGCGCTGCTGGGCAATCCCACCCAGTTGCACCAGATCCTGTTGAACCTCTGCGTCAATGCGCGGGACGCCATGCCCGACGGCGGCACGCTCACGCTGGCCACGGGCAATGTAAGCGTCACGGCTGAAGACGCGCCGCCCGCCCCTGGCATGCTCCCTGGGGAATATGTGCACCTGACCGTTTCGGACACCGGCACCGGCATGACGCCGGAAGTGCGGGCCCGGATCTTTGAAGCGTTTTTCACCACCAAGGCCCCGGACAAAGGCACGGGACTCGGCCTTTCCACGGTTCACAACATCGTCCAGGAACATCAAGGCTTTCTCACGGTGGACAGCGAGGTTGGGAAAGGCACCACCTTCAAGGTCTATCTCCGCGCTCAGGACGCCAGCGAGCCGATGGACGTGAAAGCCCTGCCACCCGTGCTGCCGATGGGCAAGGGCGAACTGGTCCTGGTGGTGGACGACGAGGCGGCCATCCGCAGCATCGCCACGCAAACACTCCAGGCCTTTGGCTACCGGGTGCTCACGGCCAACGATGGGGCGCAGGCCGTCGGTGTCTGCGCCCAGAACATGGCAGACCTGCAACTGCTGATCACGGACATCGCCATGCCGGTCATGGGCGGCAAAGAAACCATCCGCGCCGTTCACACGATCCTGCCGCGCCTGCCCATCATCGCGGTCAGCGGTTCAGACTCGCTGGCGGGCTCCGCGCTGGCCAGGGAACTGGATGTGCAGGCATTCCTGCGCAAGCCGTTCAGCGCGGATGACCTGGTGCGCACGGTCCACGAGGTGCTGGAAGGCCAGACAGTCACATGAACCCAACTCCGACTCCGCTACGCGTATTGATCATCGAGGATTCGGATGATGACGAGCAACTCGTCCTCATGGAACTCCGCCGCGGCGGCTTCGCGCCCGTCCACGAGCGCGTCCAGACGGCGGCGGAACTGACGGCAGCGCTCGACCGGCAGGCGTGGGAGGTCATCATCTCCGACTACCGGATGCCGGACTTCAGCGGCCCGGCCGCGCTGAAGCTCGTTCGAGAGCGCCTGCCGGATGTCCCGTTCATCATCGTCTCCGGCACCATCGGCGAGGAGGTCGCCGTGGAGACCATGCGCATCGGGGTGAATGACTATGTGATGAAGGACAAGCTGCACCGCCTGGCGCCGGCCATCCGCCGCGAGTTACGGGAGGCGGAGGAGCGGCGGCAACGGCGGGTGGCCGAGGAAGCGCTGGAGCGGATGAAGTTCAGCGTGGATCACGCAGGTGACAGCGTGTTCTGGCTCGATCGGGAAGGCCGCATTCTCTACGTGAACGACGCAGGCTGCGCGACCCGGGGCTATGCCCGCGCGGAACTGCTCGCCATGCGCATCTTCGATCTCGACCCGGATTATCAACCTGGCATCTGGGGAACACACTTTGAGGAACTGAAACGGCACGGCACGCTCACTTTGGAAACCCGGCACCGCACGAAGGGCGGCCACATCTATCCCATCGAGGTCAACGCCAACTACGTCAGCTTCCATGGGCAGGAATTCTACTTCTGCTTCCTGCGGGACATTTCCGCGCGGAAGCAGGCCGAGACGGTGCTGCGCGAAAGCCAGCAGTTCTTGGAAAAGGCCCAGCAGATCGGTCAGATCGGGAGCTGGGTGTCCGATCCCGGCCCGGCGGGCCGGCTGGTCTGGTCGGCGGAGACCGCCCGCATCTTTGGCTTCGCTCCGGGCGAGTTCGATGGCCAGGTGGCCACCTTCTTCACCCTGGTGCATTCCGAGGACCGGGACGCCGTCGCGCGCTCCTCGCAGGCGGCCCTCGCGGGTGGACGGCCGTATGATCTGGAGCACCGCATTGTGCGCCGGGACGGGCAGGTGCGCTGGGTGCATGAGCAGGCGGACGTGGAGCGCGACGCCGGCGGCCAGCCCGTGCGGATGGTTGGCGTGGTGCAGGACATCACCGAGCGCAAGCAGCTCGAGGATCAGTTGCGGCAGGCGCAGAAGATGGAGGCCATCGGCCAGCTCGCCGGCGGCATCGCGCATGACTTCAACAACCTGCTCGGGGCCATCCTCGGCAACGTGGAACTGGCGCGCATCCTGCCGCCAGGCGACCGCGAGATGCCGGAATGCCTGGACGCCATCTTCAAGGCGAGCCTGCGCGCCAGTGACCTGGTGCGCCAGATCCTGGCCTTCAGCCGACGGCAGGACCAGCAACGCCAGCCCATGCAGTTGCACCTCGTGGTCAAAGAGGTCTTGAAGCTGCTCCGCTCCACCGTCCCCGCCGCCGTGGAATTCCGGGCCAGCATCGCCATTGCCCCGACCGTGCTGGCCGATCCGTCCGAGATTCACCAGGTGACCATGAACCTGTGCACGAACGCATGGCATGCCATGCAGGGTGGTTCCGGGATCATTCAGGTGGAACTGGCCGAGGCGGAAGTCGGCCTGGAGTTCGCCCGCCGGCATCCCGACTTGCGGCCCGGCCGCTACGTGTGCCTGACCGTGGCGGACAACGGTTGCGGCATGGACGCCTCCACGCTGGCACGGGTCTTCGAGCCGTTCTTCACCACCAAGCCGCCCGGCGAAGGCACGGGCCTCGGCCTGGCCGTGGTGCACGGCATCGTGAAGAACCACGACGGCGGCATCGTGGTGGAGAGCCAGCCTGGGGCGGGCACCAAGTTCATGCTCTACTTTCCGGTGTTTGAAGCCGAGGTCGTCCCCGCGCCCGCGGAGCCCGCACCGCTGGCCCGCGGTGGGAACCAGCACATCCTCTTCGTGGATGATGAGGAGCCGCTGGCCAACCTCGGCAAGAACGTGCTGGAACGGCTCGGCTACCGGACCACCCGCAGCCTCAGCCCGATCGAGGCGCTCGCCCTGTTTCGTGCGCAGCCTGACGCGTTTGACATGGTGATCACTGATCTCAACATGCCCGGCCTCAGCGGCATCGAACTCGCGCGAAAACTCTTGGAAATCCGGCCCGGCCTGCGAATCATCCTCACCACGGGCTACAGTGCGACCCTCACCAGCGAGGCCGTGCGTGAGGCAGGGATCAGCGAATTGCTGCACAAACCATACGACATCCGAGGCTTGAGCGAATCCGTCAGCCGGTTGCTTGCCGAAACGAGAAACCCCAAATGAATCCTCCCCACATTCTGCTCGTGGACGACGACGAGCACTTCGCTGCGATGACGCAGCGCGCCCTCGTCGCCTTTGGTTACACGGTGGTGCGCGCCCGCAACGGGCTGGAAGCCCTCCAGCTCTACAAGGCGGATACCACCGACCTCGTGCTCACCGACCTGATCATGCCCGACATGGAAGGCGTGGAGTTGATCGTGACCCTGCGCCGGCTCAATCCCGCCGTGAAAGTGATCGCCATGTCCGGCGGCGGGCGCAACAGCCCGGCGGCCTACCTGCCCATCGCCCAGCGCGTCGGCGCGATGAAGGCGCTGGCCAAGCCCTTCACGCTGGACGAAATGAAGCAGGCGGTGGCGGAATGCCTGAACACGCCGTAGCCTCCGCGTGGCTTCATGGTGCCGGAGCGCGGCTGTGTCCCGCCGGGCGCAGAATCAATCGCCGCAACCCCGGCCTGCCGGGCGGCATCGGAAACCTTCAACGCGTCCTTGCGCGGCGCGCCCGCTGCGGGCCGGTCTTCGCGATACAGACACGCTCCGGGATGACTCCATTCCTCAGGGGCCATGGGCAAATCCACCCGACACGAACCATCCCGTTTCCCCGCCAAAGCGTGAGTTCACGAATGGTATGAGCCATGCTTAAGAGTGGTCTTGGTCACTTTGGCGAAGGCTCCGAATAGATGCGAAAGCAACGGAGTCAGGAAATCCCAAGTCGAATGACGATTGCTTCGCCGAGCGGGGACCACGAACAAGCGGCGGAGCGTAAGCCCGCCGTGGGCTATAGCCATTCTGTCCAACCCCAGGACTGTGCGCCGCCCAGCCGGGCCACTGATTCAAAATCAACCCGCTCTTGACCGCCGAACCTCAATTTCCCTTGGACGCCCCGGACCAGCGGACGGTCATCGGCGCAGATCGCCGTCGTCTCCTGCTTGTCGCCGCCCTTTGGTGCGCCACCATCCTGACCGGCGTGGCGTGGCTGATGGATTATGACCGACAGGACGCGGGTTCGTCGCCTGCCCCGCTGCACTGGCCGGCGGCCAGCGCCCTCCCCCAGCCGGCCGGCCGGCCGGGACTGGTGCTCTTCCTCCACCCCAAATGTCCCTGCAGCCGGGCGACCCTGGCCGAACTGGAAACCATCGTGGCGCGCTCACGCGGCAGCATTGCGGTCACCGTGGTGCTCCTGAACCCACCCCAGGCACCGGCGGACTGGGTTTCACCCGCGCTGCTCGCCCGGCTGGCCGGCATTCCCGGGGTGAGCCTCCGCCGGGATCTGGACGGGACCGAAGCGCGCCGCTTTGGGGCGGAGGCGTCAGGCTTCGTCGCGGTTTACGATGCGCAAGGCCAGCTCGCTTTCAGCGGCGGAATCACCGGGTCCCGAGGCCATGTCGGCGACAACGACGGCCGCCGGGCGGTCCTCGCGTTGGCGACGGGTCAGCCTGGCGAACTGAAGCAAACCCCCGTTTTCGGGTGCTCTCTCAACCTCTCGACGACCGAAAGCAAACGCGAATGATCGCCACCGCCACGGAAACCAACCCTGGTCAGCTCGACCCCGCGCTAATCGCGCGAACGCGCGAGTTGTTCGAAGACCAGTCTGACCGGCTGCACATCCAGGCAGACCGGATGTTCGCCGCGCTGATGGTGACCCAATGGCTGGCGGGAATCGTCGTGGCGCTGGCCGTCTCCCCACGCGCCTGGTCGGGGATGTCCAGCACAGTCCATCCCCACCTGCAGGCCGCCGTGGTGCTGGGCGGCCTGATCGCCAGCCTGCCGGTCTGGATGGCGTGGCGGCACCCGGGCCGCGCCGCCACCCGGCACTGCATCGCCGTCGGCCAGATGCTGTTCTCGGCACTGTTCATTCATCTGTCGGGCGGGCGGATCGAAACGCACTTCCATGTGTTTGGCTCGCTCGCGTTTCTCTCCTTCTATCGTGACTGGCGCGTCCTCACCTCCGCCACGGTGGTGGTCGCGGTGGATCACCTGGTGCGGGGGGTGTTCTGGCCGGAATCGGTTTACGGAATACTCTCCGCCGCACCCTGGCGCACGGTCGAGCACGCCGCATGGGTGATCTTCGAAGATGTGTTTCTCATCCTCGCCATCCGGCGGAGCCTGGGCGAGATGCGGCGGAGCGCCTTGCGGCAGGGGCAGCTCGAATCCCTGAACGCCTCCGTGGAACGGGCAGTCAACGAGCGCACCAAGCAGCTCAAAGACGCCTACGACGACCTCCAGCGCGAAGTCGCGGAACGCAAAAAGGTGCAGGCGCAATTCCAGCAGGCGCAAAAGATGGAGGCCGTTGGCCAGCTCGCCGGCGGCATCGCCCATGACTTCAACAACATCCTCGGGGCCATCATCGGCAACACCGAGGTCGCCCGGATGACCTCTCAGGTCACCCCCGAGACCGCCGACTGCCTTGACTCGATCATGAAGGCCAGCAAGCGGGCGCGGGACCTGGTCCGGCAAATCCTCGCCTTCAGCCGCCGGCAGGAGCAGGAACGCCAGCCGATGCAGCTTCAGACCGTCGTGCGGGAGGCGCTCAAGCTGATGCGCTCCACGGTGCCGGCCACCATCGAGTTCAAACTGAACCTGGTCAATACTCCGACCGTGCTGGCTGATGCCTCGCAGATCCACCAGGTGGTCGTCAACCTGTGCACCAACGCGGTGCATGCCATGCGCGGACAGCCCGGCGTGCTCAAGGTCGAGCTGGTGGAGATGGAAGTGGATGCCGAATTTGCGCAAACCCACGCCGACCTGCGCCCCGGTCCGTATGTGCGCCTGACCGTGTCGGACAGCGGCTGTGGCATGGACCGCGCCACGCTGGAGCGCATCTTTGAGCCCTTCTTCACCACCAAGGCCCAGGGCGAGGGCACCGGCCTGGGCCTGTCCGTGGTGCACGGCATCATGCGCAGCCACGATGGCAGCGTCACCGTTTACAGCCAGCCGGGCAAGGGCACCACGTTCCATCTTTATTTCCCGGTCTTCGGCGCGGAGGCCGCCGAATTTGCAACCGAGGCCAGCCCAGTGCCGCGGGGCGCGGGCCAGCACATCCTGTTCGTGGATGACGAGGAACCGCTGGCGAAGCTGGGCAAGATCCTCCTGGAACGGCTCGGCTACCGGGTGACGTGCCTGACCACCGTCACGGAGGCAATCGCCGCGGTGCGGGCACAGCCGACGCAGTTTGACCTGGTCGTCACAGACCTTACCATGCCCGGCATGACCGGCACCGACCTTGCCCGCCAGTTGCTCCAGCATCAGCCGCGCTTGCCGATCATCCTCACCACCGGCTACAGTGCCACCATGACCCCGGAAAGCGTCCGCGAACTTGGCTTCCGCGAACTCCTTTTCAAGCCGAATACCTTTCGCACCCTGGGCGTGGCGGTGCATCGCGTGCTATCCGAGGTCCGTCCGGCCTGAACCACTATGAAGACCATTCTGCTCGTTGATGACGACGACCTGCTCGCAGAAATGCTCCTGAAGTCGCTCCGCCACTACGGCTATGCGGTCATCCGCGCCCGCAATGGAACCGAGGCCCTGGAACTCTATCAGCCGCAAAAAGTGGACCTGGTGCTGACCGACCTGATCATGCCCGACATGGAGGGCGTGGAACTGATCGTGGCGTTGCGCAAGTTGAACCCGGGCGTGAAAGCCATCGCCATGTCCGGCGGCGGGCGGAACCAGCCCGAGGCTTACCTGAAGATCGCCAAGCACGTTGGCGCAGTAAAGACCCTGGCCAAGCCCTTTGACCTCGACGAACTGCAGGTCGCCCTCAAGGAGTGCCTCGACGGACCGTAACCCGCACCGCCTCGACCGTTACTTTTTCTCTTCCACCTTCTTCGCCGGTGCCGGCTTGGGCGCATTCTTCACGTCGAGGTTCTGCATCAGGTCCTCGGCGGTCACCTTGGATTCAAAGCCGTTCTTCGGAACTTCGACCTTGGCCAGCCAGAGCAGCGCGTTGAGCACGATCTTGCGCTGGTTGTCATTGCCCCAGTTCAGGTGGAAATGCCCGCCGGTGAAGCCAAAGCCGCGCCCGCCATCCGGCCGCTCCACGGCCCACATCATGATCTCGTCGCGGCCCTTCGCCTCCTGGATGTGCGGATAGGGACCGCGCGGATAGACATAGGGACCATCGCGGACCGCGTCACTGGGCTTGGCGACCAGCAACGGCTTGATGCCCGAGATGTCGTCGCGGAAGCGCATGTTGAAATACCACTCGTCCTTCGTCTTGAACGGCTGCACGCCGCGCGTGATGGGATGCGTGATGAACTGCTGGTAGTCCGGCTCCCAGATCGGATTGCAGGAGTAGGCATTCTCGTAGTAGCCGCCAATCCAGTCCTTGAACTCCACGCCGCCCTTGTCCTTGACCACTTCCACGCCGTAGTGACCGCAGCCGAAGCCGACGCCTTTCGCGATGAGCGCGGCCAGCGTCTCCTTGTGGTTCCCCTGCACTGCTGGATGTCCGCCCCCGCCGTCGGCATAAATGAAGACCGCACTCGCACCTTCGAACGCCTTTTCGTCCTGCACCCAGCCGTTGGTGTGGACCTCCACGGTGAGGCCTGGCGTGCCCTTGAGGCACTTCTCCATCAGCAAAGATCCGGCACGAAACTCGTGCATCAACGGCGGGTGGCTCGGCTTGCCGGCGATGATGATGAGCTTGTGCGGTGCATCCGCCGCGGAGGCGGACACGGCGGTGGCAAGCGCGAAGAGAGCAAGGAGCAGCAGTCGTTTCATGGCGATGTGGCCTGCAGCTTAGGAAAACGCCCCAGCTTGGAAAGCAGAGAATTGAAGCCCACGATAAACCGTGATGGCTGAGCCCTCCGCCAAAAAGGCAGAGGACGGCCGGCGACTCAAGCTGTCGCTGAAGCGCTCGCCATACAGGCCGGAAACATCGCAGTCCAGCAGCGCTTCCGCCACGTCATACACACGCCAGCGCGGATGTTCGACCCGGTATTCCAGGGTGGAGCCGTCCGGTTGAGCGTTGTAGCCCCAATAGTGTTCGGTGATGAACTCCGCCTCCGAGCCGGGCGGCAAAAGCTGCGCCTCGCCGCGCACTATGAGCTTCAAACGGTTCTCCCGGCCGCTGAAGCGCCACGAGTATTCCGCGGACCTCAACCTGCCGGACTCCACTTCGATCCGGTGCGCCATGGGCAGCGCGATGTAGGGTTCGTGGTAAAGCTTCCGTGCAGTGAACGCGATGGCCGCGCGCGGAACGATCTCTTTGATGAACACCACCCCGCGTCGCCAGCCCTCTTCCGCCTGGCGTCGGACATAGAACCGCAGATTCACTTCCTCGAAGTTGCGATGGAAGGGAATCGGGATGCCAAAAATGCGGGTGTTCAGGAACTGGAAGCCGACGACCGAGACCAGAACCTTCCCCTGCCACAAATCCAGCTCGGTCCCGGCCGGGACAAACGGGGCGAGGACGGACGGCTCCACCTCAAAGTTCAGCATCGCCAGGTATTTCCACTCGGCGGTGAGAAATGGCTTGGGGCCGTCAACGCTCACCTGGATGCATCCTCACGCGCGGGACAGGGCATTCTCACTGACGAAGAGGTTGCGGGACCGGAAGGCGGGCGGGCTCTCCAGCAGCAAGACCGCTCGCACCGCGGCCAGCGGCGTGGCAAACCAGCCGGTCGCCGGTTTCGTAGTTTGAGTTCGATGTTCACGAACCGCAGATTACCAACCACGAAACGCGGACGCTATTATCTTGTCGCCTTGCGTGGCGGCAAACAGCGTTGCGGTTTTAGTTTGTGCCGCGAGTGGCGATGCAGAGATTTTTTGCTACCGTTTGACCAGAACTTATTATGAGCACCACAAAGGCAAGGAACACCATCTGCGTTTGGTTCAACAAGGATGCGCAGGACGCGGCGCGCTTTTACGCGGCCACTTTCCCCAACAGTGAAGTCACCGCGATGCACAAAGCTCCGGGCGACTATCCGGACGGCAAGGAGGGTGAAATCCTCACGGTGGAGTTCACCGTCTGTGGCATCCTGTGCATCGGTCTCAACGGCGGGCCGCAGTTCAAGCACTCCGAAGCCTTCTCCTTCCAGATCGCGACGGACACGCAGGAGGAAACCGATCGCTACTGGAAGGCGATCGTCAGCAACGGCGGCAAGGAAAGCCACTGCGGATGGTGCAAAGACCGCTGGGGAATCTTCTGGCAAATCACGCCGCGCGTGTTGACGGACGCAATGGCGGCCGGCGGCGCTGAAGCCAAACGCGCCTTCGCCGCGATGATGGAAATGGACAAGATCGACATCGCCAAAATCGAGGCCGCACGCCGCGGCTGATGGGAACGACGGCCTTTGGACCGACAGCCCAACCTTGCGGCAACGTCGCTACGTTGGGTTACGAATCAAACATGACCGAACAATCCCAAAGGGATTGCGACCTCCAGCCCAAGGTTGCCGAGCTTGCGAGGCTACCTTGGGTTACGATTCCGAAAATGAATTCAACCGCAACGCGGTTGTGGAAGATCTCATTGGCCACGATTCAATCCCAAACGTATTTTTCATCCCACTCGATCTCGTGCTTGCGCAACAACGCGCGCAACTCGTCCTGAAACCCAATCTTCCGGTGATGCTCCTCTTGTCCGGTGATGTATTCCTTGACCTCAGGTAGCTTCGACTGGCTCACGGAGAAATCCGCGTAGCCGCCTTGCCACTCGAAGTCGGCGTAATCGCGACCACGCTCCTTCAGCCAGAGATTCGAGACCCGTTTCAATTCCTTTACCCATTCCGCCTGCGTGATGGTGCGCCCGAAGCGTGCGAGCAGATGGACATGGTCCTCCACGCCGCCAACGAGGAGGGGCGGGCAATCGAGCTGTTTGGAGACACAGCCGAGATACGCATGGAGCGCGTCGCGCGTGGGTGTATCGCGTAGAAATGGACGGCGGTCTTTGGTGGAGAAAACGAGATGAATGTAAACGGCGGAAAGGGATTGTGGCATGTGCGAAGGATGCCAAATCGCGACGGCGTTTTCCAATCCCAACGGGATTGCGTCCACCAGCCCAGGGTTGCGAGGAACGAGCTACCCTGGGAAGTCGCAGGAGAAATTTCGCAACCCCAACGGGGTTGTGGCGAATGCGCGAGCGATGCCGAAAACGGATTGGCCACAACCCCGTTGGGGTTGATGATGTTTGCGGACGGTGACCCAGGGTAACTCGTGCCTCGCAACCCTGGGCTTTGGGCCGGAATCCCGTTGGGATTCCCCAGATGCCTATTCGACGAAGTGTTGCCGAAATGTTTGAATCAGTTCGGCGGTCATGCCCTCAATCTCTTCTAACTTTTTGCCAGTCTCATTTCTGAAGTGATGCTCCAACCGCCACGCGATATCCAAATCAACTTTTAGGACTTCTTGAAAAACTTCTCGTCCGCAATGTTTGGCGGGTATCTTCTCGATTTCCTGTTTACCGGCCAAGAGGTGGCGAAGATTCTTGAGTGTCGTGACCGAAAGCTTCAAACCCGTGCCTTCTGCGAGAGCCCCGAGTGATTCCATCTGCTGCGATAGCTTTTCCACTGCTCGCGTCAAATCTTGGATGCGCCGACTAATTTCGCGTCCTTGCTCTTCAACATCTGACTGCTTGATGAGCGTGCCGCGCAAATCGCCAGGCTCGAAATGAAAGGTTTCGGTCAACTTTTTCCCCGTCTCGCCATGGGTATAGGTGACCTCAATGTCGAACTTCGGGTCATCGCCTACGTCCTTTTCCTTCAGCAAAGCGAAAACGCCATAATACGGAATGTGGAGAGTTTTTCCGGGAGGCAGCACCTTAATTCCTCGAACGAATTGTTCCGGAGGTTTTCCCTTCTCCCATTTCATGTCGTTCGACCATTTGAAACTCACATCCAGAGCCGGAGCTTGCCCGATGTTCTGGAGAGCAAACTCAAAAAGACCGCCACCCGGTGCTCCCAAATCCAAGAGGACCAATGAAGGCATCGCCTGTCGGCGCGAACGAGCGTCTTCCACCTCGTAATGCTCCATCGGAAATGAAGAGAAGTTGAAGCGTTTGTAGTATTTGTTGTCCGAAGCCTGATGTGGCCCACGGAAGCTTTTCTGAACTTGCACACAGACGACAGAATTTCCGTTGGCCAAAGGAAATTGCCGAATTTCAATCCCATCAATTCGCGGATTGATGTTGCTCGTGATTATCTATTCAAGCCATTCCCGATTCCATTTGGGGTCAACCCCAGCATCAATCCTTACGGGCAAGTGTGAGCCTTTGTCCTCCTCGACACCGTAAATCAGCAAACCTCCATCTGAGTTGGCAAACGCCGAGACGTCCTTGGCGATTTCACTTCCGTTCTTTGGCGCAAGAGCCGGACTCGCCTTGTAGTCTAGGTGAATACTCTCGGGCACTTGGTTGCGAACGAACGATTCGATTTCCGCGAAGTTGGCAGGAAGCGCAATCATGGTTTTACCGAGTTGCCAAAAAGTTTTTCAACCTTCGCCTTCACCGCGGCATCCATCTTGATGAGCGGCGGCCAGGGGCGTTTGAAGCCTTCGCCCGGAATTTTCTTCGTCGCGTCGATGCCGAGTTTGCTGCCGCTGGCGATTTCGCTGGTGGCATGGTCGAGCACGTCGGAGGGGCCTTTGGTGAAGATGCTGTCCCGTTGCGGATCGGTGTTGGCGCAGAGGCGGAAGAGGACTTCGCTGGTGTTGTGCACGTCCACGTCGTCGTCCACCACGATGATGTATTTGGTGAACATCATCTGGCCCATGCCCCAGAGGCCGTGCATGATTTTGTAGGCCTGCATCGGGTAGGTCTTCTTGATGCTCACGAAGACGAGGTTGTGGAAGACGCCTTCGGCCGGCAGCGCGATGTCCACGATCTCGGGGAAGTTCATCTTGAAGATGGGCAGGAAGAGTTTCACGGACGCGCCGCCGATGTAAAAGTCTTCCATCGGCGGGATGCCGACGATGGTCGCTGGATAGACGGCGTCCTTGCGATGCGTGATGGCGGTGACGTGGAAGACGGGATACGGCTCAGGCAGCGTGTAATAGCCGGTGTGGTCGCCGAACGGGCCTTCGTCGCGCAGGGGCTCCTTGGGGTCGATGTAGCCTTCGATGACGAAGTCGGAGTTCGCCGGCACCTCCAGGTCGTTCGTCTCGCACTTCACCAGCTCCACGGATTTCTTGCGCAGGTAGCCCGCCAGCAAGAACTCATCCAGTCCATCCGGCAGCGGCGCGGTGGCGGCGAAGGGATACATGGGGTCGCCGCCGAGGAAAATCGCGACGGGCATGCGCTCGCCGCGCTCGTAGTAGCGGCGGCCATGGCGCGCGGCGACTTTCTGGAGCTGCCAGTGCATGCCCGTGGTGCGGTCGTCGTAGATCTGCACGCGATACATGCCGAGATTGCGGTCGCCCGTGTCGGGATCGCGCGTGACGACGCAGGGGAGCGTGAGGAAGCGACCGCCGTCGAGGGGCCAGCATTGGAGGATGGGGAGGTTGAGAAGAGTTGAAGGGTTGAAGGGTTGAAGGGTTGAAGGGGGTTCGCTGCCGGCACCCCCTTTAACTATTGAACCTTTTAACTCTTCAACTTCCGGTGCCTTCGGCCACGCCTCTGTGCGCGTCGGCGGGGAATCGAACTTATGGATGACTTCTTTGCACGGACCGTCCTTGACCAGCTTGGGCTTGGCGTGGCGGAGATCAATGGCCTGGGAGAGGAGCTTCATGGCCTCACGCATCGAGGTGGGCGGCTTGGCCTTCATCAGCGCGCCGAGTTCGGCGGCCACCTCGTCCACGGAGCCCGCCCCCATGCTCAAGGCCATGCGTTTGTGCGAGCCAAGGGTGTTGATGGCGACGGGGAAGGGCGAGACGACGCCATTGACGGTGGGCTGCTCGATGAGCAGGGCCTTGCCGCCGCCGGGCTTCTTCATCTCGCGGTCGGCCAGCTCGGTGATTTCCAGCTCGGTAGCCAGCGGCTGACGGATGCGGGTCAGCTCCCCTGCCCTGTCGAGCGCCTGCACCCAGTCCCGGAAGGAGTCAAATGCCATGCCGCGAGGCTAGCAGGCGGTGGCCGGGATGCAATTCAGTCGGGACGTGGTGCGTGGTGCGTGGTGCGTGAATAACAAGACCAGCGCGGACGGGTTCACGCACCACGCGCCACGCTGCTCTACTTGCTGCCGGGCTTGGTGGCCGGGGTGGCGGCGAGGTCGGGCGGGAGCTGGTCGGCGGGGAAGGCTTCCACCACGAGCTTGATGAGGCTGACGGTGGGCACGCCGAGGTCCACGCCGCCGCCCGAGCGGTCCACGACCATGCCGACTCCGGCCACGACGCCGTCGTGCATGCGGACGATATCCATGGTCTCCTGAACGCGACCACCCTTGGTGACGACGTCCTCGACCACGAGTAGCTTCTCGCCGGGCGCGATCCTGAAGCCGCGCCGCAAGACGAGGCGCCCTTCCTCCTTCTCTACAAAAATGAACCGCAGGCCGAGCTGGCGCGCCACTTCCTGGCCGATCACCAGGCCGCCCATCGCCGGGGAAATGACGGTCGTGGCCCCCAGCGGGCGGAGGCGGTCCGCCAGCGCGGCACCGAACTGCTCGACGATCGGCATCTGCTGGAGCGCGAGCGCGCATTGGAAGAACTGGCGGCTGTGCAGGCCGCTGCGGAGGATGAAGTGGCCTTC
>CAZOCL010000064.1:0-22511 GCA_964578245.1 uncultured Klebsiella sp.
GCGGGTGATGAACGTGGCGTGGTGGCGGTAGTTGACCGCCAGGCCGGCGTTCCGCGAGGAGCGGCTGATCCTGGACCTGATGGCCCGCACCAGCGGCCTGCCCACGGCCCAGCCGGTCGTGGAGGCCAAGACGATTCTCGCGGCCCGCCAGGTGATCAATGACATCTACGTGGACGACAAGGTGAAGGACTACATCGTGGACCTGGTATGCGCCACGCGTGACCCGGCCAAATACAAGATCAACGTGAAGGACTTCATCCAGCTCGGGGCCTCGCCGCGCGCGACCATCTCGCTGACGCTGGCCGCGAAGGCGTATGCGTTTCTGAAGGGCCGGGGCTACGTGACGCCGCAGGACGTGAAGAGCATCGGCATGGACGTGCTGCGCCACCGCGTGGCCATCACCTACGAGGCCGAGGCGGAGGACAAGACCAGCGAGATCGTGATCCAGAAGATTTTTGATGAATTGCCGGTGCCGTGAAATCCGCTAAACTGAAGGGCATGAAGAACAAATTCACCGCCGTGATCAAAAAGGACGCCGACTGGTGGATCGGCTGGGTGGAGGAAATCCCCGGCGTGAACTACCAGGGCAAGACCAAGGCGGAACTCTTGAAGAACTTGCGCTCGGCACTGGGCGAAGCGCTGGAATTCAACCGTGAAGACGCGCGGAAGGCCGCGCAGGAAGGCTACGAGGAAGCCACGATCCTTGCGTGAAACGGCGGGAGTTCATCCGGCACCTGGCCACTTAAGGCTGTCGGCTGGTGCGCGAGGGTGCGAATCACTCTTGGTGGGAAAACGCGGCGCTCAACCGACGGTCAGCGGTCCCGCGCCACACTGAAATATCGTTTCCTCGCGCGGAAGATTTGCCGGGATCTGGGGGTGGAAGAGCCATGAGGCTTCGGCGGGATATTTGGTTGCTGGGGACCTTGCTGGCGGTCATCGCCACGATGGCATTGCTGGTTCTATGGTTGTTTTCGTTCGGGGTGGACTGGGAGGGAGAGAGGCAAAACCGCGCAGCCGGCACGCCGCGTTCTCATCTTCCTGAACCCGGCGCCACGCTGGCAGGCGCGCTTTGTTTTGCTTTGGCTGCTGGCCTGGCACATCGCAAGTATCAGAAGCTATTGGCTCCGCCGTGAAGAATCCTGTGAACTGGACTTCCGCAACCCCCTTAAGGCTTATGATGAATTACCCTTGTCCAGAGAGCATGGTGAACGATGAATCCAGGCCGGAAAGGGTAAAGGAAGTCGCCGTGAAGTGTCCCAATTGCAAGGGGAAAGCTGCCATTTACGTGTCCTACCTTTTTGAGGAGACGGAGAGCACTATCTCTTGCAAGCAATGCGCTCACCGAAAGCTGCACACTATTAACTGGCCAACGGACGCCTACTATCGGGTCGAGACATGTGGAGCCGTCCTTTGGGCTTGGTCGCGCGAGCATTTGGTCGAAATCCGTGACTACGTAGCTTCAGAGGATCGCGGCAAGCGCAAGTATCCGCATTTCTTTTTTAAACGTGTCCGGCGGATTCCGGCGCAATTCCTCGACGTTAAACGGCGTGCAGCCGTGGTCCGGGCAATTGACCGCGTTTTAGCGAAGGCTTAGATGGCGTCAATGATCGCTCGCGAGATGCTGAAGATGACGCAGTATGAGGAATAGGTGGATGGGTTTAGGGCGCGCGAATCATCCACAACTTGCTCACGTTTCTGCGGCCTGAAGGCCGCGCTCCTCCTCCCAGTCGCATGATTGTCACGGAGTGGTGGTTGCGAGGGTGCTGATTTTGTGTCACATAGTTGGACACGGGTGTTCGTCCAATGCGGCAGACACCCGAGAGCAACGAACGCCTTAACCGAACGACCTGTCATGTCAGCGCAATCCCAGTCCGACTCCGAGTCTCCGCCGACCCGCCGTGTGTCTTTCAGTCTCTCCGCCCCCGATGCCCGCAATGTGAAGCTGGCGGGTGACTTCACGGGCTGGGAGGAGGCGCCGTGCGAGATGAAGCGCAGCGGCAACGGTTCGTGGAAGGCCACCGTGGCGGTTGCGCCCGGCCAGCACGAGTATCGCTTCATCGTGGACGGCCAGTGGGCGGATGACCCGAATTGCGACATCCGCAAGCCGAACCCCTTCGGCGGCGAGAACTGCACGCGGGTGGTGGAGTGAGTTGGTGCTGATGAATCCCTGGGAATCGGAGCGCCGGTCTCCGACCCGGCGTGCTGACAGCAGCATGACCACGCCGGGTCGGAGCCCGGCGCTCCACCGGAAGGGAGAGGGAGAAGTTGGGCGTCGCGGTCCTCATCAGGGTTCGTCTTGAATCCGCGGGAAAACTGCATTGGATTGAAACAATCTCGCTCCCTCCCGTGTTCCTCCTCCCAGCGACGGCGGTTTGACCGGCCGCACTTGAACTATGAACACTTTCGTAGCCCTCCTCGTGGGCGTCGGCTTGAGCGCCGCGTGCGGTTTCCGTGTCTTCGTCCCCATGCTGGTCGTCAGTGCGGCGGCGTGGGGCGGGTGGCTGCCGCTCGCGCCCGGTTTTGAATGGCTCGGCACACTGCCGGCCCTGATTGCCTTCAGCGTGGCGACAGTCGTGGAGGTGGCCGGCTATTACATCCCATGGGTGGACAACGCGCTGGACACCGTCGCCTCGCCTGCGGCCGTGGTGGCCGGGACCGTGCTCATGGCCTCGTTGATCGCGGACGTGGACCCATTCCTGAAGTGGACCCTCGCCATCATCGCCGGTGGTGGCACGGCGGCGACCTTCCAGGGGATGACCACCCTGGCCCGCGCCGGTTCCTCCGCGCTCTCGCTGGGTTTCCTGAACCCGGTTTTCTCCACCATTGAACTCGTTGGCGCGGCGGGGCTGGCGATCCTGGTCATCGCCATCCCGGTGATCGGCCTGCTGGTGCTGGCGGTGGCGGTGGTGCTGGCGGTGAAGTTCTTCCGGCGGTTGCGGAGTGGGAGTGCGAGGCAGGTCGCGGCTTGAGATTTCAACCCGATCTCTGAAGGGAGAACCGCGGATTTCGCGGATGACGCGGATAGGGGAAGGGCTGCTGCCGAGGACGGGCACCAGGCCTCTGGCACTTTTTTGCCGGGACGCGCCGGGGGGGCATTGCCACGCGAAAGCGGTGTCGCCGCTGCGCTCTGCCACCGCACTCCAAGACGCTGGCGCGCTTTCGTATGCGCCACGGCTGCTTCAATCGTCGCTTCCTCGGAGGTTACGGTTCCAACTGCACAAAGAGGCACTTGAGATACTGCGCTTCGGGGAAGGTCGCGGGGTGGTCGGGGGCGTGGGTGGTGCGGAGGAGTTCGGCGTAGGGTCGGCGGGAGTCGTGGAGGGCATCCAGGACGGCCCCGAAGAACTCGGCGGTCGAGACGTGCGCGGAGCAGGAGGCGGCTACGAGGATGCCGCCCCGGCGCAGGCGCGGGAGGCCGAGCACGGCGAGCTTGCGATAGGCCTGGATGGCTCCGGCGCGCTCGGTCTCGCGCTTGGCGAGGGAGGGCGGGTCGAGGATGACGAGGTCGAAGTCCGGGCGGGTGCTTGCGGCGAGCCAGTCGAAGGTGTCGGCCTGGGCACACTCGTGGCGGCAGGCGGCGATGCGCGGGTCGGCGGTGTTCAGGGCGAAGTTGCGGCGGGCGGAGTCAAGCGCGTGCGGGCTGATGTCGAGGTCGGTGGTGCTGCGTGCGCCGCCCCGGGCGGCGTAGAGGGAGAAGCCGCCGGAAAAACTGAAGGCGTTCAGGACGTCGCGCCCGGCGGCGAGGGTCTCGACGCGGCGACGGTTCTCACGTTGGTCGAGGAAGAACCCGGTCTTCTGCCCGCGAATGACCTCGGCCTCGAAGCGGATGCCGGTTTCAAGGAAGACGATGGGGCCGGCAGGTGGATCGCCGAGGAGGACCTGACCATCGCGCAGGTGGAACTCTTTCTCGGCGAGGGTTTGGATGTTGCGGCTGAGGCGGAGGACGAGGCGGATACGGGGGGCTGCCGCCGAGATGCTCGCTGCGCTCGCCTCGCTGCGCTCGAGATGGGGCTCGACGGAGTCTCGCCCTACCGGGTTGGCGCGCACCGCCTGCCAGCCGCTCAACATCGCCAGTGTCCAGAATAGCACGGAGAGACAATCCACCGTCATCAGCACGGCACCCACCGAGAGCAGCGGCGTGGCGGTGGCGGCCAGCACCACGAACAAGCCCAGCTTCGCTGTCGCCTCGCGCGCGAAGAAGCGCAGTAGCAGCACCGAGATCAGGGCCGTCACGCACGGGGCTAGGAATCGCACGCCAAACGCCGTGTCCCCCCACAGGTGCGTGCCAATCCATTGAGCCACGGCAATGCCCGGCGGCTTGCTGTAGTAGGCGAACGCGGGGTGCTTGGACCACTGCCATTGGTAGGCCTCGTCCTCGCTAAGCTCGATGGCAGAGCCGCCGATGTAGGCAAGCCGGGCGAGGAGGAAGAGGGCGATGACGAGATAGCCGAGGCGAAGCCAGTGGAGGTTGAGGAGCTGCGTGTTGCGTGTTGCGTGTTGCGTGTCAGCGGTCGTGGGCGGGTCCTTCTCTGCGGCGGATGAGCTTGGTTTCACTGACGAGGTAAGCGGTGCGCCCGTGGCCGATGAGCCGAAATCACACAGCGATGGCAGTTGCGCCCACCACAGCGGAAACCACTTCCTTCCTGCCCACTGCCACACCCGCTCCATGGCCCACACCAGCATCGCCGCGTAGCCGCCCCCCAGCGCCGCACCGACCAGCACATCGCTGACATAGTGGGCGCCGTTATAGATGCGCGAGATCGCCACTGCTGCCGCGAGCGGCACCATGAAGCGCCAGCTCCGGCGGAAGAACAGGAACGCCACCATCGCCGCCGCCGCCATGTTTGCCGCGTGCGCGGACGGCAGGCTGAAGCTCTCCGTGCGGCCCACCAGCGTGATGGCCTCGGGCATGGCCACGAACGGACGCGGGCGCATGACCGCGTGCTTGATGGAGTTGATGATCAGCGGGTCGCCGAGCGAGACCGCGATCGCGATGAAGGCCACGCACAGCGCGCCCTTGGTTCGCTGCTTCCAGATCAGCGCGACCGCCGCGACCAGGACCATGGGCATGAACAGCTTGTTCCCGCTCAGGACAGGCATGAGCCAGTCGAAGAACGGGTTGCTCAACGACTGGTTGACGAAGCGGAACAGGGCCGCATCCACGGACTGGAGCCAGGCGGTCAATCCCCCGCAGGGTGGCGAAGCGGAGGGGAAGCTCAAAGCGGAAAGTGCGGCGAGGGAACGGGGCGGAGTGATGGAGTGGTGGAGTAATGGAGTGATGATGGAACGCCATCCCAATACTCCACCACTCCATCACTCCATTACTCCGCCCGTTCGTCCCCTCCCTTTCCACTTGGAGCCACGCCGCCCACTGATTACCTTGCTCTCACTATGACCGACCCGCGTTTCGCCAAGCTCGCCGACCTGCTCATCAATTACTCCTGCTCCATGCAGAAGGGGGAGAACATCCTGCTCGACATGATTGACGTGCCGGATGAGTTCACCGTGGAGCTGATGCGCGCGGTCCGCGCGGCCGGTGCAACCCCCATCGTCGAGGTGCGCCACAGCCGCATCACGCGCGAGGTGCTGAAGGACACCAACGAGACGCACGCCAAGCTCGTCCACGACATCGAGCTGCGCCGCATGAAGAAGATGGCCGCCTACATCGCCATCCGCGGCGCGCACAACGCCACCGAGTCCGCCGACGTGCCGTCCGACAAGCTCGCCCTCTACTCAAAGATCCTCCGCCCGGTCCTCAACCACCGCGTCAACAAGACCAAGTGGTGCGTGCTCCGCTGGCCCACGCCCAGCATGGCGCAGTCGGCGAACATGAGCACGGAGGCCTTCGAGAACTTCTACTTCGACGTCTGCACGATGGACTACCGCAAGATGGCCAAGGCGATGCTTCCCTTGGAAAAGCGCATGACCAAGGCCGACCAGGTCCGCCTCGTTGCGCCTGGCACGGACCTGACGTTCAGCATCAAGGGCATCGGCGCGCGCAAGTGCGAGGGCATCCGCAACATCCCCGACGGCGAGTGCTTCTCCTGCCCGGTGAAGACCAGCGTGAACGGCGCGATCCAGTTCAACACGCCCACGCTCTACAGCGGCACGAAGTTCGAGAACATCCGCCTGGAGTTCAAGGACGGCAAGATCATCAAGGCCACCGGCTCGAATGAAACGCGCCTCAACGAGATCCTCGATACCGACGCTGGCGCGCGCTACATCGGCGAGTTTTCGCTCGGCTTCAATCCCTACATCCAGTCGCCCATGTGCGACATCCTCTTCGACGAGAAGATCGCCGGCTCGCTGCACTTCACGCCCGGCCAGGCCTACGAGGACTGCGACAACGGCAACCGCTCCGCCGTGCACTGGGACATGGTGCTCATCCAGCGCAAGGAATGGGGCGGCGGCGAGGTGTGGTTCGATGGCGAACTCATCCGCAAAGACGGTCTCTTCCTGCCAAAGGATCTGGTGGCGCTGAATCCGGAGAATCTGAAGTAGCTCAGGACACGGCGGCAGGGGGAGTAATCCCTAGAAGCGCAGCAGGCAAGGCCGCAACCTCCCGGCGAATTCTTGCTTACCCAAGCGGCGTCTCCTAGCTTGTCAGCCTCATGAACCTGAAGCAATTCACCGTTCGACTGGGTGCTCTGTCATTGATGGCTCTGACACTGGCAGGCGGTGGACGCTCGCTCGCTGCTACGGCCAATGCACCGGCACCGACGAAGCTTTCACAGTATGACCGGGCCGAGTTTTGTGATCTGGCGACCGGCACCGACGGTGCGTTGCACGCGGTCTTCACGGAACAGCCGGCCCTCGACAAACCGAAATATCTCTACCACCGCGCGAGCACCGACAACGGGAAGACCTGGTCCGCCGCCAGCAACCTGAGCGATGATGAATCCGGCAACGATGCGAGCTATGCGCGGGTGGTCGTCGATGGCTCAGGTCGTTTGTATGCCATCTGGAAATACGTGCGCAAAGGCTCGCTGCTCGACGGACCCGGCGGCACCGCACCTGGAATCCTGGTGTTCCGTTCGCTCACCGGGGGAACCTGGAGCAAGCGCGTGGTGCTAGGTGATGCGAAAATCCCGACGTTCTCCTGGTTCGCTGCCCTCGGGCCGGATGGTGCCGCCCATCTGATTTGGAGCCAGCTCACCAAGGACACACCTTCCACCTACTACGTCGCCGGTTGCGCGAATCTGGTTCGCGACGCCGTGCTGGATGGCCCGGCCACCAAGTCGATCAAAGACCTCACCTCGCCGAAACCCGTCCTGACCGACGAGCAGGTGAAGCAACTGCGCGCGGCGAACAAGCCGGTCAAGTATGAGGACACCCGGCCTACCGAGACGGGGCTGATCAATCTGCGCGGGTATGTGGATGCGCAGGGCATGACTCGCTTCGTGGCGGAGAGTCCCGGCATCAAGGACGGGCCGTCGAGCCAGCAGACCGGCAAGCAAATCGTGGTCTGGGACGGGACCAAGCTGACCGCCGTCTATGCCTTCGAGAAGTATCAAACCTACAACAACTTCAATAACCCGCCCGCCTTGCTGCCTGATGCCGCCGGGAAACCGCACCTCCTCCGCGCGCCGGAGAAGTCGGAGAAGCCCTGCGTGCGCGACTATCCCGTGGAGCCCGGCGGGCTGGGTGAGTTTACCAATGTCATCCTGCCCAAGTCCGGACCCGGGAAGCTGGTCAACTGGCAGGTCCACGCCCTGCCCGGCGGCCGGATGGCCGTGACCGCCGCGCTCTCGGAAAAGGGCGGTTACGATCCGGATGATTTGGAACTCTACTTGAGCTTCTTCGACGGCAAAGGCAAATGGTCCGAGCCGCTGCGCATCACGAGCAACCAGTCGAAGCAGAGCGGCTTCAGCAAGGAAACCGTCGCGGGCAACACGATCGGCGCGCTGAAGAGCCACAAGCCCAAGTTCGCCTCGGTGATCTTCGCCAGCGATGGCAAGCCGTGCCTGCTGATGGTGGACAACGAAGACACCATCGTGGGCGTTTCCAGCCCGGGCGTCACCAGCAGCGGCCGGGCCGTCACCGCCACCGGCAGCCTGCGGTCGGACAACCCGGCGGTCTATTTCCTGAAGCTGTAGGCTCGGATGTGAACCGCGACCCGGGGACGTCGCATCGGTCCAAGCTTACGGCTTTGCCGGACGAACCGCTGCCGTGGCCGATGCGAGCGCCTCATCCGTCTCGTAGCTGAGGCTCTTGAACAGCGCCATCAGTTCGGCCAGCGGCATGTAGAACTGGCCGCCCTTGGTCTCGTAGCCATTCACCAGCCCTGGCTCGCCCTTGGGCTTGGAGGTGTGTCCCCACGGGTTGAAGCAATGCACGGTGCGCTTCTCTGCATCATAGCCAAAGAGTGCATAGGTGTGTGCGTCCGGCCAGCCGGGCGGCTTGACGAACCCGGCGCGCTTGTCCGGCTCGCGCCGGGTGTGGAGCAGGACGAGCTTCTTCTCCTTCATCAGCCGCGTGAGCAGGGCGTGCAACTCCTCGAGTTTCGCCGCCTGTTCCTTCATCTCCATGCCGAAGCGGAAGGCATCGGGAATGGCCTTGTGCCCGGTGATCGTCTGCATGGTCGGCACCGACAGCCCGCCGCTGATGAACTCGGAGTGCATCGCCTCGTCCTCGCTGAGCCCGCCTTTCACGTTGCCCTCCTTGGCCTTCTTCCAGATTTGCGCGTAGGCCTTCTCAAACACGTTCAGCCACACGCCCGAGTTGCGATCAAACGCCGCGCCCAGCAGCAGTTCGCCGTCGGTGAGCGGCGAGACCGTGACGGCCTGGCCGCTGCCCAGCGTCACCCGGATGTCGCGGTTCTCCAGCGTCGTGAACATCGCGCGGAGCTGTTCCGGGCGCTGCTGGATCAGCAGCGCTAGGTTGGCGAGCAGGAAGCAATCGCCCGTCGCACCCTGATGGAACCCCTCGAGGTTCGGATCCTCCTTGGTGAACAGCGTGCGGTTGGCACGGGCGAGGCGGTCCCGCGCCTTCTGCACCTCGCCGGCGAACTTCGGCTCCTTCACCAGCGCCAGCAGTTCGTCCTTCGGCACGGAGACGGGCTGGCCCAGCCCGGCGGGCCGGTATTTCTGCTGGTAGAGCATCACGGCGATCCCGGCCTCGAAATTCTTGGTGGCCGCGTCCTTGAGCACTGCGACGATCTCGCGGCGGTCGAGTTTCTGGTTGCCGTCCTTGTCCCAGCGGGACCAGAAAGCGGTGACGAGGCCGGGCAGGTTGACTGCCGGCGCGGCCGGCGCGGCGGCCTTGGGCTTCGGGGCCAGGGTCTGGGCCGGGGCGGATGCAACGCAGAGGAGTGCTGCGGCGAGGCAAAAGATGCGTTTCACGGTGGGCATGGCGAAGTGCTACCTTCACGGCCCTAACCGGGCAATGGAAATGCGGGCGAGGCAGCGAGGCAACACTGCCTTGCCAAGTCAGATGAACTCGTTGATCAAGTTCTCCAAAACACTCCTGCCGGTCGCGCTCCAGCCTCGGCTCGCCGTGCGCGCTTCGAGCTGATTATAGCCGACCTTGCCCCGTCCGATGTCCATGCCGACACCAGCACCCTCCACCGGGTGCTCAGTTCACGGAACTTGTTGAATGACTTTGTGCGGCGTCCGCTCCGTATTCCCCGCGCGGTCGATGGCAGTGGCGAGGTAGCGGCCGTCGGTCGGAGCTTCCAGCGTGATGACCCAGTCTGCCACGCCGGCGTGCTGCGAACTGATCGTCGCGGGGCGGCCATTGACCATGACAGTCGCGATCTCGCCATTGTCGTGGGAGACACCGCGCACGATGCGTTTGGCGCCCACTGGCTGGACGCTCGTGATCAAGGTCGCGGGCGGCAGATCATCCACGGGTGCGAGGAGCTGGGGAAAGGTAATGCCCTTCGCTTCGGTCGCGCGCGCTTCGGGTCCGGTCCAGCCATCCAGGCTGCGAAAGTCACCGTCCTTCAGGGCCTGCGGAGTGGCCGTGCTGGCGACGCGCGTCACCGTGCCGATCGCGGTCGTGCCATGAAAGTAGTAGCTCACGGGATGCTCGGTCTTCCGCGTCCGGGGGCCGCCGCCGAAATCCACGACCCCGCCCTCGCGTGAGGCGCTGTTGGTGATGGTGACGCCACGGAAGTGCGCCGCGACGCCGGGCTTGGGCGCGATGCCCGTCAGTTGCACGAGCGGATCGCGTTTCAGTGCGCAGTCGGCAAACGCGAGGCGGTCATAGGTGAAATCGCCATACGGCAGGCTGGCCTCGTCGTGGCCGCCGTTGATCGGCTCGGCGGTGACGTTGTGGAGGGCGATGTCGCGATACACATGCACATCGTAGTCCGGGTGATAGATGCCAAACACGGCGTCCTTCACCCGCAGGCCGTCGAGCAGGAAGAACCGCACGTTGGGCCGGATGGCATAATGCGACGCCCAGGTGCGCAGGTTGCGGACGATGAAGGGATGCTCGCGGTCTCCCCGCACCGAGCCGTGCTCCTCGTCGCCGAAGCGGAAGTCGAAGAGGCCTTCGCTGTGGGACTCGTTGTCCTCGAAGCGGAGGAACGGCAGCGTGCGCACGTCGCGCTCGGCGACCGTTCCGTCCGGGGAACGCAGCCGGAGGACGGGGTCGAAATCGGGCGTCTTGGCGAGGTGGAAGTGGTAGCCATAACGGTCGTTCTCGCACGCGACATTGCCGGTGAGGGTGTTCCGCCCGTTCGCCCACCAGAAGCCCGCCCCGTCGTTGGGATCGTAGGAGAGCACCTGCTTGGGCAGGGGCACGCTGCCGAAGGCTTGCACGGCGAGGTTGCGGTCCAGCACGTTCCACTGCTCGGTCCCGTCTTCGAGGAAGAAGCCGTGACCACGCGACTGGTAGCCGACGCAGTCACGGATGAGCAGATGGTCGGTGCCGTGGATGGTGACCCAGCGGTTGTGCGAGTCCCAGATGCTGGCGCCGAGCACGCCGCTGCCGCGCATGGTGTCGCGCACGAGGTGGAAGTGGATCGCGTATTTGCCGAGCACGCCGTCCTTGCCCAAGTGCCGGAACTCCGCGTAGCTGATGCCGCCGGAGGAATCGCGGTGATACATCGTGTGCCCGCGCACGCCGGCGGGATCGGCGGACTCGATGACGACATTGCGCGAGAGGTTGGCGACTTCACAACGCCGCATGGCCTCGGCGTGATGGGCTTTATTGAGCGGACGATCCAAAGTGAGCACCGCGCCCTCGATGGCCGCGATCACCCGCTCCTCCGTGCCCACCGGCTTCTGGCGGCCAAACTGCCGCTTCTGAAACGTGGTGCCGGACTCGATGGGATGCCACTCGCCGGTGGTGATGATGAGGTGGTCGCCGACGCGCCAGTCCGCCACCGACTGCTCCACCGTGACGCGAAGATCACCGGCCTTGGCCGGCGTGGCGAGCTTCAGCCAGGTGCGGTTCATCGGCGCGCCATGCACGTCCCAGCGTCCGCCGCAGGCGATGATGGCAGGCAGGGTTTCTGGGTTTGTGCCCTTGAAATGCCGCAGCCGGATGGTGGCCTTCACGCCCGCCGGGATGGGCGAGGCCTGCGTGCCGATTTCGAGCACCGGCATCGCAGAGCCAGCGGCGGGCGCGGGCGCGGCATCGTGGCAGTCGAAGCCGTCCTCGGTCGTGGTCTCGCCGGGCTCGACCTTGATGAGGCCGACGTCGAGCAAGGTGGAGATTTCCCGCGAGAACGTGAGCTTGCCCGCGATGTGCAGCATCCGCAGGGCGGCGGGTGAAGCCACGTCGTAGGTGACGACATGACCGGCACGGACCTGGACGAAGTCACCGGCCTGCGGTTGGCGTCCGCCGGCCCACGTCCGGGCGTCGGACCATTTGCCGCTCTGCACCGTGCGGGCGTGGAAGACCACGGGCTCCGCGCCGGAGGCTGCGGCGGCAAACAGGAACCCGGCCAGCAGGGGGAGAATGGATTTCATCGGTAGGAGCCGGTGCGTTTGAGTTCGATTGGAATGGAGCCGCCGGACATGGGTGGGTCAGTTCTTCTTGGCCACGCCGATTTGAACCTCAAGAATCACTTCCTCCACCTTGCGGACCGTCACAATCGTTCCTTCCCTGAGCATTTTCAAAGCAGCGGCCCCGGCGGGCTGATACGCTTCCCCATCAATGCTCTCGACCACGGGGACATGATCGGCGATCCGCAGGTTCATCACCCGTTCATACTCGTTGGCGGCCAGTGCCGTGAGGCCCTTGCCGCGCAGCCGAAGGACGCCGTCTTGGAAGGCCACAAACGAGCCGCGCACGGTCCCCCGGGTTTGCCCGATGTAGCGTTCGATCTTTCGTTTCGGATCGCCGACCTGGAGCACCTCGATGCGGTCCGGGTCGTATTCGCTGCGCGCGGTGAGCAGCGTGCCGGGCTTCACGGTCTGGAGAAACTTCCCGGCGGGACCGGCGGGTTTGTAGTCGCCGCCCTCGATGCTTTCGAGCACGGGAATGGTCGGATTGATCGTGAGTGAAACGGTGCCGGCGGGTTTCTGGACGAAGCCCGGCGGAGCATCCGCGGCGCGGAGCACCAGCCGGCCATTCTGATAGGAAACGAACGTGCCAATGACCCGGTGGTCCAGCCCGAAAACGAGTTCGTGCGTCGCGACATTGACCTGAAACACCGTCCCGGGGAGGACGCGGCCGAGCGCGTCGGCGGGGTCCACCGGCTTGGCTCCGGGGCCGTGCTCATTGTTCTGGAACGCCTGGAAGTTGGTGCCGACTGGCTGCCGGAGGAGTTCGCCCGAGTTGCCTTTGAGCGTCAGCGTGCCGTCCTGAAAGGTGACGAAGGTGCCGCTGAAGGCGGGTCCCTTGCCGGGTTCCGCCGCGAAGAGCGCCGTCGCGAACAGCCACGCGCAAAGGGTCGGGAGGTGCTTCATCACGGTGAACTTCGTCGGACGGGGTGTGGTCACTTCGTCTTCTGCACGCCGAGTTCGATCCGCGTGTTGTTGTCGTCGCCCTCGCCGTAAATGGTGACGATCGTCCCTTCCTTGACGGTGGCCAAAACTTTCTCGGCGGGGCCGACCAGCTTGAAGCTGCCGCCATCAAGGCTCTCGAAAACCGGGAGGCCTTCGGGAAACTTGTTGAAGTGAAGCGTGCTGCCATAGCGTTTGGTGAACGCGTCCGGGAGGTCTTTGCCCATGATCATCAGCCGGTCTTGCTTGAAGGAGATGAACGTCCCCGTGACGCGTTCCTTCCTGGCGCCAACACGGATGAGCGTCCTGCCCTGGGTGACCATGACATAGGCGTCGGCCTCGACTTTGCCCAACCCTTCCGCCGTGCCCGATGGTTTGTATTCACCGGCGGCGTGGTCCCAGTGAACGACCTTGGTTTTGTCGGTGAGGTTGTGCCAGACGAGGATGCCGTGATTGCCCCGGAGGGTCAGCGTGCCGTTCTTAAAGGATACGAACCGGCCGAACCCGTGCTGTTCCTTCTGGTCCGTCACCGTTGACGTCTCGGCGGCTGTGAGCGTCCACGGGGCGACGCCCAGCAGGAGCAGGGCAACGGCGCAGGGCACGATGCGGCAGGTAAGGATGAAGCGGGCGACGAGTTTCATAAAGCACAGGGCTGACACTGCTTGGCAGGGGAACAAGGTGCTTGCAGACGCGGTGCAGTTGCGGGTTACGGCTTCTTCGGCACACCGATCTCGATGCGGGTGATGTTGTCATCGCCCTCACCGTAGATGGTGAGGATGGTCCCTTCCTTGACGCGGGGCAAAGCCGTCGTCGGGGTGCCGGCCAAGGTGAAGTCACCGCCATCAATGCTTTCGTAAACCGGCACGTCGGCGGCAAATTTGTTGAAGTGGACCTGGTTGCCGTATTTCTTCACGTAGCTGCCGCCGAGGTTGGTGCCGAGGAGCAGCAGCCGGTCGTCCTTGAACGAGACGAAGGTGCCCGTGGTGCGCCCCTTGCGCGAGCCGACGCGGATGACCGACTTGCCGCCGCCGACCATGACCCAGGCCCCGGCCTCGACCTTGTGCAGGGCCTCGGCGCTGCCCACGGGCTTATACTCGCTGGCGGCATCGTCCCAACGCAGCACCTGGGTCTTTTCCGTGACGTTGTGCCAGGCCAGCACGCCGTAATTGCCCTTGAGCGTCAGCGTGCCTTCCTTGAAGGACACGAACTTGCCGCGCCCGGCCTGGTCCTTCTGGTCGGTGGCCTGGTCCGCCGCCAGCGCCCATGTCGTTCCCACGAGGGTGAGCGCGATGGTTAGCAATGTGGCGACCATGGCCCACGCGGGATGCGGGGGGCGGTGCTTGGCAGGAATGGGGGTTCCCTGCGAAGTGGAGTTGAGAGAGCCATTCAGCTTCGGCGAATTCATAGCGTTCGACTACCATACTCGAAGCGGCGCCGGTGACGGAAGCGCCAAGCGGGAGATGGAATGGCAGCGGCAATCCTCAGGCTGGCGGGCACGAAGGGCGGGCAGCCGCAGCCTCCCCAGCCACTCCTCAATGGCCGGGCGGCTCATCATCCAGTGCGTGGTGACGAAGGGGTTGAAGCGCGCCGGTCGCGTGGCAGCGCAGCTCTACCGCACTCAGATAAATTCGTTGATCAAGTTCTCCAGGAACTCCTGTCGCCCGCTCTCCAGCTTCGGCTCGCCGTGCTTGAGCACGTGCGCTTCAAGCTGCGCGAAGCTGGCCTTGCCCTTCTCGATGTCCTTGCCGATGCCGCTGTCCCAGGTGCGATAGCGGTTCTTCACAAAGGCATCTAGGCGGCCGTCCGCGCGGATGGCCGCGGCGATCTTGAGGCCGCGCGCGAAGGCGTCCATGCCGCCGATGTGCGCGTGGAACAGGTCCACCGGTTCAAAGCTCTCGCGGCGCACCTTGGCGTCGAAGTTCACGCCGCCGGTCTTGAGCCCGCCATACTTCAGGATGCTGAGCATGCACTGCGTGGTCAGGTAGATGTCCGTCGGAAACTGGTCGGTGTCCCAGCCAAGCATCAGGTCGCCGGTGTTCGCGTCAATCGAGCCGAGCGCGCCCGCCGCGCCCGCGACTTCCAGTTCGTGCTGCATGGAGTGGCCCGCGAGCGTGGCGTGGTTGGTCTCCAGGTTCAGCTTGAGGTGATCCATCAAGTCGTATTCGCGGAGGAAGTTCAGGCACGCGGCGGCATCGGAATCGTATTGGTGCTTGGTGGGTTCCTTGGGCTTGGGCTCGATATAGAACTGGCCTTTGAAGCCAATTTCCTTTTTGTAGGCCACGGCCATGTGCAGGAACTTCGCGAGGTGCTCCAGTTCGCGCTTCATATCGGTGTTCCAAAGGGAACTGTAGCCCTCGCGGCCGCCCCAGAAGGTGTAGCCTTCGCCGCCCAGCTCGTGGGTGACTTCGAGCGCCTTCTTCACCTGCGCGGCTCCGTAGGCGAACGCGTTGGCATCGCAGCTCGTGGCCGCGCCGTGCGCATAGCGGGGATGGGCGAAGAGCTGGGCGGTGCCCCAGAGGAGCTTGATGCCGGTCCTCTTCTGCTGCGCCTTGAGCAGCTTGGTGATGGTGTCGAGGAACTTGTTCGACTCGCGGAGCGTCTGGCCGTGCGGGGCCACGTCGCGGTCGTGGAAGGCGTAATAGGGCGCGCCGAGCTTCTCGCAGATCTCGAAGAACACAGGCACGCGGGCCTTGGCGAGATCAATGCCGCTCAGGCCGGCTTCCCACGGGCGCACCGCCGTGCCCCAGCCGAACATGTCCGCACCCTGGCCACACATCGTATGCCAGTAAACGACCGAGAAGCGCAGGTGCTCGGCCATCGTCTTGCCCTCGATGACGGCGCTGGCGTCGTAGTGCTTGAAGGCGAGCGGGTTCTTGGACTGCGGGCCTTCGTAAGTGATCTTGGCGATGTCAGGGAAAGCGGGCATAAGCGTCGTGTTGTTGAATTGCTGCGTTGAGCGCGGGATTGCTAAGGGAATCGCGCGGGCCGTGCAAGCCTGATTCCCGGGCATTCTCCCGGAGCGCGGCTGGGTCCCGCTCGGCGCGGGACCAGCCGCAGCAACGTCCGGACGCCGAGCGAGGTCGAAACCTCCAGCCGCCTCAGGCCAAGGGCACCCGCTGCCACCCCCGGCTTGCAGTTCGCCCAGAAACGCGGACACTTTGGCCATGCGTCCGTTCCAGATCATCTTCACGCCCATCGGGGCCGCCGAGCTGTCCAAGATGCCCAAGGAGCTGCAGCTCCAGATCCTTGGCGAGTTCCGCGGCCTGCCGCAGGAAGTCATCAGCACGGAGCTGGAACGGTTCGGCAAGCTGGAGCGCGACGGCCATGTGCTGCACCGTTTCCGCGTGGGCGACTACCGCATCTACTTCGAACGTCACGAACTCGGCGTGCTCGTGCAGCGCATCCTCAGCAAGAACTCCCTCAAGGACTTCCTCTTCCGCCAGGGCCTGCCCACCGTCGAGGACGAGGCGCTCCAGGACAACCCCAAGTTCTGGGAACTCATCCAGTCCGCCAAGGTGAAGGCGTAAGGCCTGCCCAGCCGACGGTCCGCGTAGTCGCGAAGCGTCTTGGAGTGCGCCAGCCCTCTGGCGCTTTTTGAGACGTTCGAACGTCCGAGTATTCCGACTCCGCCCGTCACCCATGGAGCAATGCCAATGACCATCGGTAGCATCGCTGATGCGGACCGCGACGCCCATCTTCTCCCTCTCCCTTCCTCGGAGGGGTGGCTTCGGGTGCCAAAGTCCACGCACCCGCTGACCTCATCCACCACCTACTTCATCTGCTTGATCCACTCCCCCAGCATCTTCACCGCCGGTTCATCCACCCGGGACTTCGCCAGCGGCGGCATCCCGCCTTGGTTGATCCGCAGCACCCGCTGCATCAGCACGCTGCGCTCCGGCGCGCCCGGTGCGACCAGCAGCGCATCGGGAATGCCAAACTTGTCGTGCAACGGCGGCACGCCGATCAGCCGCGTCAGTTCCGTCTTGGTGGTCGCGCGCAAGGTGATCGCCGAGTTGCCCCCGCCGGCCTCGACATGGCAATGCGAGCAGTTCGCGTGCAGATACGAGCGCGCCCGCAGCTCCAGGTCCGCCTTCTCGTCGTAGGGATTCACCAGCGTCCCCAGCTTCTCCGGCGGCTTGTCCAGCGGGAACACACCGTTCTTGTCGGCCTTCTGCGTCAGGATGTCCAGGTGGTCCAGCGTGCGGATCTGGTTGGCCTTCCTGCCGCCACCGTAATCATGTTCCCGGTTCATCTGCAGCGTGTTCACCCCCAGCACGAACTGCGCGGCGCGGCTGTGGCACGTCATGCACTCGGCGCGGCTCGGGTAGTGCCAGGTCTGCTTGCGCGTGCCCCCGGGTGCGCGGGCGTCCTTGATCTTGAAATCACGGTCCTGCCCCTTCGCCCCGACCAGAAACGCCTCCGTCTGCTCCTCGTTCCACCGATAGCTGTAGCCGACCCACTCGTTCTGCTCGATCAGCATGAACCGCGTCTCGATCCACTTGCGCGTGTCCGGGTTCCCCTCTTCGAGGTCCAGCGCGAAGCTCTTCACCAGCACCGTCCCCTCCGGGAATTTCCAGCCGTTGACATCCTGAAACTGGATCTGCGAATCCCCCGGCAGCGCCAGGAACCGCTCCTTGTGGGCCCCATCCGACCACAGCGGCGAATTGACCGAGTAGGGGATCACCCCGGACTGCATGACGTGCCCCTTCACCTGCGCAAACAGCCCGCTCTCGCTGAGCGTCTTCGGGAACGGCGCGAGCTTCCGCGTGTCCGGCGGCGTCGGCTCCAGCTCGTAAATTGCCCCGGCATAATCCGCGTAGAAGATCTCGCCATCGCGACCCTCGCAGAAGCCCAGCGGCTGGTGCGGCGTGTCCGCCAGTTCGCGCGACCACGTCACCTGGTTGCCCTTGCGGCGCAGGCCCCAGATCTTGCCCGTGCCATAATCCCCGTAGATATACGCCCCGCGCAGATCCGCAAACCGGCTGCCCTGATACACAAACCCGCCCGTGATCGACCGCGCCTCCGCGTGCGAATGCTCGATGAGCGGGTTGGTGAACGGATGCGGCCCCTGCTGACGCAGCGGGCGGAACGGATGCGAGCCCTCACGCACGCTCCAGCCGTAATTCCCCGCGCGCTTGAGCACATGGATGTATTCCCACAAGTCCTGTCCGATGTCGCCGATCAGCATCGCCCCATCCGCCGGGTCCATGGTCATGCGCCACGGATTGCGAAAGCCATAGGCCCAGAGTTCAGGCCGGGCCCCGGGAATCTTCCAGAACGGATTGTCCTTGGGGATCGAGTAGAGCTTGCCCGGATCAGGATGCGCGATGTCCAGCCGCAGCACGCCGGAGTTCAGGTCGGAAATCTTCTGGCCCGTGTCGTTGGTGTCCGAGTCGCTCGTGCCATCCCCGGCGGTGATGTAGAGCATCCCGTCGCGCCCGATCGCCATCTCGCCGCCGTTGTGGCCATTGGACCACCACTTGATGATCTCCGCCTCGGACGCCAGATCAGCCCGCCCGTCCGCCGTCATCGTATAGCGGAGAATGCGGTTGAACTTGTTCGTCCCGCCCAGCTCCACGCCCGCACTGTTCGTCTGCTTGGAGTTCGGCCCGTTCGCGAACACGAACATGAACCGGTTCGTGGCAAAGCCCGGGTGGAAGTAAAAGGAGTAGAAATCGTGATCCGGCAGTTCCAGCACCAGGTTCGTGCTGATCACCGACTGGTCCCGGGCCAAAGCCAGAATCCGCCCAGACTGCTCGACCACCAGGAACCGCTCGCTGCTGGCATCCCGGCCGATGAACAGCGAGTGCCGGAAATCCAGTCCCGGCCACGCCCGCTTCGCCCGCAGCGGCAGCGGCGGCTCCGGCGAACCAGCGACGTGCGACGTGGTGAGGAGGATGCGCTTGTCGATGCCCCAGGGCAGGCCATCCTTCAGGACAGCGGCAGACACCAGGAATGGGCACAGCACCGCCAGCGCGGCAAGGATACGAACTATGTGGCTCACGACTCGGAACGTAGGCACTTGGCCATACGCGTCAATGATTTCATCAGCCATCGGCACCCCCAATGGCTTCGTTTTGCAAAATCCGCCCTCCGGCCATTGGCCGTCTGAAATCTGGAATCTGATATTTCCAATCCTCCTGAATTGGCTTCGTTTCGCAGCCTCCCATCCGCGTCATCCGCGTCATCCGCAGGCCACCTTCGACTTCCCCAATGGCCTCGATTTGCAAAATCCCGTAGCTCGACATTCCAATGTCGAGTCCCCGGAGCGCCAGTCTCCTCCCCGCCCGATTCGTGTCCATTAGTGTCCATTCGTGGTTTCCCTCCACCAATTGGCTTCGTTTTGCAAAATCTGCCCTTCAGCCATTGGCATTCTGAAATCTGCAATTTGAGATTTCCATCCTCCTGAATTGGCTTCGTTTCGCACCCCTCCCATCCGCGTCATCCGCGTCATCCGCGGGCCACCTTCGACTTCCCCAATGGCTTCGTTTCGTAAAAGTGTCCTCGCCACCTCCGCCGTTCGGCCATCGGCGATTGCCCATCGGCTCTCCCCTCCCCATTCGTGTTCATTCGTGGTTTCCCCACTCCCGCGACCCTCCCTCCACCCGCCGCCTCCCGCAATGGCGTCACGCAAATGCACCCTCCGTCCCATTCCCACCCAAAATTTCATTGCATCCCCCTCTTTCCGCCCGATGTTTTCCCCGCCATGCCGCCCGAGCCCACCGCCCCCAAGCCCTCGCGCGGCGCGCTTACCCAGCCCACCAACCGGTTCGTCCCCACCGCCCTTGAGCGCGACCCCGACTTCGACCCCGCCGAGGAACCCCTCCCGCGCACCCAGTTCCTCCCCGACCACTCCCTCACCGCCCTCGCCTACAACGACAGCCCGGACATCGGCTTCCGCGCCAGTCTGAACCCCTACCGCGGCTGCGAGCACGGCTGCGTTTACTGCTACGCCCGGCCCACCCACGAGTATCTCGGCTTCTCCAGCGGCCTCGACTTCGAGACCCGCATCATGGTCAAGGAACGCGCCCCGGAACTCCTCCGCGCGGAACTCGCCTCCTCCAAGTGGCAGCCCCAAGTCATCGCCATGAGCGGTGTTACCGACTGCTACCAGCCCGTCGAGCGCAGGCTGGAACTCACCCGCCGCTGCCTCGCCGTCCTTGCCGAGTTCCGCAACCCCGTCGGCATCGTCACCAAGAACCGCCTCGTCACCCGGGACCTCGACCTCCTCCAGGAACTCGCCCGCTACCAGGCCGTCGTCGTCTATATCTCCCTCACCACCCTTGATGCCGAGCTCCGCCGCGTCATGGAGCCCCGCACCTCGCCCCCTGCCGCCCGCCTCGCCACCATCACCGACCTCGCCCAGGCCGGCATCCCCGTCGGCGTCCTGACCGCCCCCATGATCCCCGGCCTGAACGACCACGAACTCCCCCACCTGCTCGCCGCCGCCGCCAATGCCGGCGCCCAGTTCGCCGGCTACGTCACCCTCCGCCTCCCCTATCAAAACAAAGCCCTCTTCGAGCAATGGCTGCAGGAGCACTACCCCCTGCGCAAAGACAAAGTCCTCGCCCGCATCCGGGCCGTGCGCGACGGCGATCTGAACAGCGCCGAGTTCGGCACCCGCATGCGTGGCACCGGCCTCTTCGCCGACCAGATCGAGCAGCTCTTCGACGTCGGCTGCCGCAAAGCCGGCCTGAACCGGGCGGCACTCCCCCTCTCCACCGCCGCCTTCCGCCGCCCCGGCGGCATCCAACTGCCCCTCCTCTGAGCGACTGCGGCCAACCAATGACCGAATTACCCACGGCAAATCCCCTCTCCCCCATCGGGGGAGAGGGTTAGGGTGAGGGGGCGCGCTGCGGAGTAGAACGGGCCGAGCATGGCGATGCGCCGCCAGCGCGGAGCGCGGGCGTCCTCGCCCGTTTTACGCGTCCGACCACCGCAACGGTGCTGCTCGTCTTCACCCGCCAAGAATCTGCCGAGCGCTTTGCGGTTGGCCAAACGACGACCAAATTCCCCGTGACGAATCCCCTCTCCCCCATCGGGGGAGAGGGTTAGGGTGAGGGGGCGAGCTGCGGAGTAGAGCGGGCCGAGCATGGCGATGCGCCGCCAGCGCGGAGCGCGGGCGTCCTCGCCCGCTTTACGCGTCCGACCACCGCAACGGTGCTGTCCCGTTCAAAGTTGAGCGTTGGACGTTGAGCGTTGAACGTTTGCCTTCCTCTGCGTCCATCGCGTCTCTGCGGTCAAATTTCGGCGGCACATCCTTGGTGAACATCCCTCATTTTTCTGACCTCTCAGTTTCTACACCACGAAGCGCCTCCCTTTTCGCGTCTCTTCGCGTGTTTAGCGGGCAACTCTTCATCACCCCGGGAGCACCCCGCCCCCATCCCCGTCCAACCACCCATGCGCGCCGCAACCAATTTCTATTCTCCGTGTTTCACCCGATGACACCGGCCCTTGTGACTCGCTATGCTGCGCCCCGAACTCCCATGCTCGCCCCGCGCCCATCCGCGTCCGCCGCACAACTTTCTTACAACTCTTTTACCTCCGCCTTGCACCTCGGCCCCCGTCCTCCTCTAGCTTTCCCCTCGTTCGCCGCCATGAAAACCCTTCCTCGCCCCTTCCCAGTCTTAATCCTGCTCCTACTCTTAATCTCCCTCCCCGCCCCCGCCCAGGTCCTCCTGAACGTGGACTTCGGCGTCGGTGCGCACAGCCCCAAGCAGGGCTTGGCCGCCACCGGCCTGGGCACCAATGACTTCTGGAACCTCCACGCCCACTACAACCCCCGCTTCGCCCCCGGCCAGCCGCCCGTCCCCAACCAGACCACCGCCGGCCTCAAGTTCGCTGACAAGTCCGACTCCGGGGTGTCCGTCACTGTCCAGAACGCCCCCGGCGTCTGGGGCAACGCCTCCAGTGACCCCATGTTCGATTCCTTCCTCTTTGCCCAGAACGGCTCGAACATCGTCGTGACCCTCCGCGCCCTGGAAGCCGGCCGCTATCACTTCTACCTCTACGGCCACGCCGACCCCGACGCCACGCCGGAACAAAACTCCGTCTTCACCCTGCGCAGCGGCACCAACACCCTGGGGCCGCTGGCCGTCGGCTCCGCCGGGGGCTGGAAGGCGTCCATGGGCTGGCAGGAAGGCCGGCAGTTCCTCGTGTTCCGCGATGTCCCCGTGGAGAAGGACCAGCCGGTGGTGATCGAGGTGGCCCCCGGTCCCGGTGGCGTGGCCGTGCTCAACGGCCTGCAGATCATCTCGCGCGGCTCCAGCCCGCCCAAGACCCTCGGCATCGCGGCTCTCCCGGTGCCCGCCACCTACACGAACCTCATCGTCCGCGAGGTGCGTTACGACGGGAAGGTCTCGGATACCGAAGCGCGCTTCAACACGACCGTCGAGGTCGAGTCACTGACGACCAACGAAGTCAGTGCGGTCCTCTTCCAAGGCGATGTGGCGGTCTTCGCACCCGAACTGCCCGCCGGCCTCCGGCTCACGCGCGAGTCCGCGGAGCGAACGCTCGGCAAGTCGGTCGCGGCCTCGATCAGCCCGCGCTCCGGCACCTACCGGCTGCACTGCGCCAAGCCCGGGGTCCACACCCTGAAGCTGGAAGTCATCG
>CAZOCL010000065.1:0-21995 GCA_964578245.1 uncultured Klebsiella sp.
GGCGCTTCCGCATGAGCGGCCACGGCTCGACCTGCGGCCTGATGTCCTACGGCGATGCCAATGCCATCGCCATGGAGATCGGCGAATACGAGGTGCTGCCCACGGTGGAGGAAATCCCCGTGATCTGCGGCGTCCACGCCACCGACCCGCGCCGCCGCATGTGGCACTGGCTGGGCAAGGTCAAGGAAATGGGCTTCAGCGGGGTGAACAACTTCCCGACGCACACCATCGTGGACGGCCACTTTCGCGGCGTGCTCGAGGAAACGGGCATGGGGGTGCAGAAGGAGTTCGAGATGATCGCCCTCGCCCGGAAGATGGACCTCTTCAGCATCGTCTATGTCGCCACGCCTGAGGAGGCGGTCGAGATGGCGAAAGCGGGCGCGGACGCGATCATCGCGCACGTCGGCACCACGGTCGGCGGGAGCATCGGTGTGACCAAGGCGGTCGTGACGTGGGACTTCACGCTCAAACGGACCCAGGAGATCATTGACGCCGCGAGCCGCGTGCGGAAGGACATCTTCTTCCTCTGCCATGGTGGCCCGATCAACACGCCTGAGGACGCGAACCGTGTCATGCAAGGGACCGATGCCGTGGGTTTTGTCGGTGCGAGCAGCCTGGAGCGCATGGGCGTGGAGGCATCGCTTACGAACTTGACGCGGGATTTCAAGCAGCTCAAGGCTCCGGCGGCGAAGAAGTTTGGGAAGAAAAAATGACATCGGCGGGCGTGTAATGCAGACTTTGCCCATGACCCAACCAATCTTGAGCAAGGCGGAGAGCCAGGCTTTGCTGGAGGGAATTCACAGTTCGCCTTGTCCCGTGGAGCGCTGGTGGCTGTTGCGGCACGCCGCCCGTTTTCAGCTTCCCGATGAAGGCGAGTATTTTCCCGCCCGCCGCGTCGTGGGACGCAAACGGCAACCGAGCGCATGAACCCCCAAGATCGCCGCTTCGTGCAGATTGCGGACGCCCTCCGCGAGCCCAACATCTGGACCAACAACGAATGGCTGTGCCGCCCGGACATCGTCGCGGCGGAGAAACTCCTGCTGGTGCGGGCGAACATGGACCCGTGGCACTGCCACCCGTTTCACTGCCACCCTCACCGGGAGGAGATCATCTATGTGATCTATGGGCGTGCCGAGCAGTGGGTTGGCCAGGAGCACCGCATCCTGCGGGCGGGTGAGATGGCCCACATCCCGCCGGGAACGATCCATGCCACCTACAATCCTCACGCGGAGCCACTAGTTTTCCTCGCCATCCTGTCACCAGCCAAACTGCCCCCCGAACTGGCGGACGCCCCCGATCCGGTGGACGTTTCCACGCAAGCACCGTGGGCCTCCTTGCGTCAGGGCTTCACCCCCTGCAGGATGCGCGATCTGGGGTGAGAACGTGGACGAACTGGGCTGGTTTCGCGTTGTAACTTCTTTCCAGAACCATTCGTCCAACCCTCATTATGCGATGCTCCAGCTTGCCGGTGATCGTCGTGGTGTTTTGCCTGGTTTTGGTTGCGCCAGCGGCGCAGGGCCAGGCCCAAAAGGCCAAGGGGGCGAGTTCCCCGCAACAGGCCAAGCAGGACCTGGACGCGGCCCAGAAGAAGCTCACCGAGACCAACCGGGAACTGAACAAGGCCGAAGCGGACGCGCAGAAGGCAGATGCGGCCCACCAAGGGGCTGCCGCCAAGGTGCAAAAGGCCCGCCAGACTGCGGGCTCCACCCTCGGGGCGAAGCTCGGGCTGCCGGCCGCCGCCGCCCAGCGCGAGGCCGCCCAGCGTGCCGTGGACGCCGCCCAGAAGGCCTTTTCCAAGGAGGTCCGCGCCCAGTCCGATTATCAGGATGCGGCCAAGGAAGCAGCCAAGGCCAGCACGCGGCTCTCCGAGGTGCGAGATGACACCACGCTGGCCGACGACAAGAAGAAGGCACTTACCACCGAGCTTTCGAAGACCATCCGCCGGCCTACCGAGATGGAGCGGGAGCGCATCGACGCAGATGCGAATCTCAAGCAGTTGCGCGCCGCCGCCGCCGAAGCCAGCAAGCAGGCCGCCTCAATCATGGCGGAGGTTCAGAAAGCGGTGGAAGAGGATGGCGAGGTGAAAGCCGCCTTGCTGGCCCAGCGGGACGACGCGGACAAGGCCAAGAAGGCCCACGAAGAAGTGGACAAGGTGAAGAAGGAGATCGCCGCCGCCCAGAACAAGGTGGCCGCCGACCAGCAGAAGGCCAAGGCCGCCGCCACGGCGCAGGCGAAGAAGAAGAAGACGTAGGCCTGGGGCCGAGTTTTTTGACGCCGGAAGGACTTTTGAATTTCCAAACCGGCGCGGCTCGGCTAAGGGAAGGCCATGCCAGAGCGCAACGCCACTGGAGAAACGATATTCCGCGGCATTCCCGTCTCCACGGGCGTGTGCGTGGGCAAGATTCTCCTGCTCGGCCAGCAGCGCGCGCAGATCAGCCGGCAGGAAATCCCCGAGGCGGACGTTCCCCGGCAGTTGGAGCGGCTGGAGCAGGGGCTGCTCGCCACCCGGCAGCAACTCCACGAACTTCAGCAGCAGGTGATGCACGCGATGGGCGCCAAGGACGCCAGCATCTTCGAGGCGCACGTGCTGGTGCTCGACGACCCCACGATGCTCGAAGGTGTCACCCGGATGATCACCGAGGAGCGCGTGACGGCGGAATGGGCCTTTCATACGGTCGCCGAGCGCTTTGCCAAGACGTTGGAGACGGTAGCGGATGACTACCTGCGCGAACGTGTCGCGGACCTGCGGGATGTCGCCGGGCGCGTCGTCAACAACCTGATCGGCCACGAGGAGGCGGTGGATGTCGCCTGCCTCAAGGAGCCCTGCATTGTCATCGCCCATGACCTGGCCCCGTCCACAACGGCCCGGCTCGACAAGAAGATGGTGCTGGGCTTCGGCACGGATGTCGGCGGCAAGACCTCCCATACGGCGATCATGGCGCGGTCGCTGCGGATTCCTGCCGTGGTCGGCCTCCAGCAGGCCAGCCATCAGCTCCACAATGGCCAGACCGTGCTGCTGGATGGGTTCAACGGCCTGGTCATCCTCAACCCGACCGACCAGACGCTGTTCGAGTATGGGCAGATTGAGGAGCGGCAGAAGAGCTTCGAGGAGCGGCTGCGCGAGATTCACGACCAGCCCGCCGTCACCTTGGATGGTGCGCAGATCACCCTTTCGGCGAATGTCGAGGAAGCGGCGGACGCCGCCGAGGTGAAACTGGCCGGGGGCGAGGGCGTCGGGCTGTTCCGCACGGAGTTTCTCTTCCTCAACCGCACCACCATGCCCAGCGAGGAGGAGCAGTATCTGGCCTACCGGCAGGTCGCCGCCGAACTGAAACCCGCGCCGGTCATCATCCGCACATTGGACCTCGGTGGGGACAAGCTCCCTACGATCATCGGCCTTGCCCAGGACACGGCCGAGATGAACCCATTCTTGGGCTGGCGGGCCATTCGCTTCTGTCTCCAAGAGTCCGCCATCTTCCGCGCCCAGCTCCGGGCCATCCTCCGCGCCAGTGCCGAAGGCAACGTGAAGATCATGTATCCCATGATTTCCGGGCTGGAGGAGCTGACGCAGTCCAACGAACTGGTCGAACAGTGCAAGGCGGAACTGCGCGCAGCGGGTGTGCCCTTCGATGAGAACCTCGAGATTGGTGCGATGATCGAGATCCCTTCCGCCGTGATGATCGCCGATTCACTGGCCAAGCGGGTGAAGTTCTTCAGCATTGGCACGAACGACCTCATCCAATACACCCTCGCGGTGGACCGGCTGAACGAGAAGATCGCCTACCTTTACGACCCCACGCATCCGGCCGTGCTCCGGCTCATCAAGATGACCGTCGAAGCCGCGCACCGGCACGGCATCTGGGTCGGGGTATGCGGTGAGATGGCCAGTGATCCAGCGATGGTCCCGCTGCTGCTCGGGCTGGGCGTGGACGAACTCAGCACCACGCCGCCGCTGGTGCCGCCCATCAAATACATCATCCGCCGCCTGAAGCTCGCCGAGTGCGTGGCTCTCGCCGAGTTCGCGCTGGCGTGCGAATCCTCCGCGGAAATTCTCACCCGTTCGCAAGCGCTGGTTTCGCGCGCCGCGCCGGACTTGTTCACCACTTCTCACCCAGGGTGACGCAAGTTCGAGTCCGTCCGAGAGCCAGCCGGATATGCTTTCGGGTTGACTCGCGTGCGGCCGAAACCCGGAATGAACCCATGTTGAAACCAGTTCGCAAGAGTGCCGGAAAGCTGCCGCAGGGCAGGGGGCGGTTTGCTGTCGTGGCCTCTGAATACAACTCCCGTTACGTGGACGGGATGCTCCGTGCCGCCAAGGCGGAATTGAGATCGGCCGGAGCCGAGGAGATCAAGGTGTTCCGCGTGCCGGGGGCCTTTGAGATCCCGGTCGTGGTGGGGGCGCTGGCACGGCAACATCCCGAGTGGGATGCGGTAATCTGCCTGGGGGTCATCATGCAGGGGCAGACCTCGCATGCGCAGCATGTGGGCGAGGCGGTGACGGTCGCGTTGTCGCGGATCGCGGTCGAAACCGGTGTGCCGGCTATTCACGAGGTGCTGGTCTTTACCAGTGAGGAGCAGGCGCGCGTGCGCTGCCTGAGCAAGGAATTCAACCGGGGTGCCGAGGCGGCCCAGACGGCCCTGAAGATGGCCCGGGTGATGGCGGAAATCCGGGAAACTGACAGCGATATCCCGTTCTAATCGCCTTTTACGTGGCCATAAGTCACCCGACTCTCCTGAAACAGGGCGGGTGAAATCTGTCCCTGCCCCTTGACCGCGAATTTAGGGCGGCTACTCTCCGTCCACTTTGGCAGCCGGGTCCAACAGATCCGGCGTCAATTTGGACATACTCAAACACGAAAATGAAATCCCTGATTCTGACCCTCACCGCGGTCGCCGTAGTGGCGGGCAACGCCTCGGCTGGCGACGTCACCGGCAAGATCTCCCTCAAGGGCACCCCGCCCCCGGAGAAGGAAATCCCCGTGGATCCGACCTGCGGCAAGCTGCATGGCAGCAAGATGATGACGCGCTTCTACACGGTGGACGCCGGCGGCGGCCTCGCGGACGCGGTGGTTTATCTCGACGGAGCCAAGGGTGGCGCGGCGGCGGCGACCCCCGTGGTCATCGACCAGAAGGGCTGCGAATATCTCCCTTACGTCAATTCCGCGACGGTCAACCAGACCATCAAGGTGCTGAATTCCGACCCCGCCATGCACAACGTGCATCCGACGCCGGTCGTGGACGGCAACAAAGAGTCGAACAAGGCCATGCTGCCTGGCGGATCGCCGCTTGAGTTCGCCTTCCCGAAGGCCGAGAAGTTCCTCCGCTTCAAGTGCGACGTGCATCCGTGGATGTTCACCTATGTGAGCGTGTTTGAGACTCCGTTCCATGCCGTCAGCGGCAAGGATGGCTCCTTCAAGATCACCGGCGTGCCGGACGGCAAATACAAGCTCGTCGTTGAGCACCGCAAGGGTGGCAAGGTCGAGCAGGACATCGAAGTGAAGGGCGGCGCGAAGGCCGACGTCTCCATCGAAGCCAAGTAATTTGACTCTCCGCGAGCCGCCGTGTCCGCAAGGGCGCGGCGGCTCTTTCCGTTTTTGGGAAGAAGAACGGAGTGATTGAGTGGTGGAGTAATGCCCGGTTCCACTATCCCAATACTCCACCACTCCGTTCCTCCAATCCAACCAGCTTGCAACCACCAGCCCCAGCCCCATCAGCCATGCCCCCCGCCGCCTCCCCCTGGCTCCATCGCCTCGCCGTGCTCACGGCGTTGGCGACATTGGTGCTCATCGGGATTGGCGGACTGGTGACGAGCCACGGCGCGGGCATGGCCGTGCCGGACTGGCCGACCAGCTACGGCTACAACATGTTCTTCTTCCCCGTCTCGCAGTGGGTGGGGGGCATCTTCTACGAGCACACGCACCGGCTGGTGGCATCCTTGGTGGGATTGCTGACAGCGCTGCTGGCCGGGTGGATTTGGGTGCGCGAAACGGCGGGCCCGCTGCGAAAGGCAGGGCTGGCCTGGATCATCCTGACGCTTGGCCTGATGGGCGTGCGGACGCAGGGCATGTTCATTGTCCTGGCCGGCGTGGCGGTGGTGGTCATTGCTTACAGCTTCACCAAGGTCGGGTCGGACGAGAGGCCACTGCGTTGGTGGGCGGCCATTGCTTTTAGCGTGGTGCTGGTGCAGGGCGTCCTCGGCGGTCTGCGCGTGACGGCGATGAAGGATGAGCTGGGCATCTTCCACGGCACGCTGGCGCAATGTTTCCTCGTGTTGCTGTGCTGCCTGGCGCTGGTCACCAGCCCTTGGTGGCGGCGGCTGAAGGCTGATAGCCACAGGGTGGCGGTGCCGGCCAAGGTGCGGAGTTTTCTGCTCATCACGACCCTTCTGATCCTGGCCCAGCTCGCGCTCGGTGCCTCCATGCGCCACCAGCACGCCGGGCTGGCGGTGCCTGATTTCCCCCTGGCCCACGGCAAGGTCTGGCCCGCGACCGACGAGACATCGCTCGAAGCTTACAACCGGGTCCGGCTCGACTCGCGCGATTTCAAGCCCATCACCGCCGGTCAAATCCACCTGCACATGGCGCACCGGCTCGGTGCTTTGTTGGTGTTCGGGCACGTGCTGGGCTGCCTGCTGAAACTGCGCCGCACCGTGGGAGCCGCGCACTCGGTATCACGACTCGCGAGCGGATGGTTCGCGCTGATTTGCGTCCAGTTCGGGCTCGGAATATGGACCGTGCTGAGCAACAAGGCGGCCGACATTGCCACGTTGCATGTGGTGACCGGCGCGGCCAGTCTGGTGACGGGCGCACTCTTGACGTTGCTCTCCACCACGGTGTTTCGGGTGGAAGCCCAGGGCAAGGAAAGCCCGCAAAACCGGCGTGATTCCGCTCCGACCAGCGTGGGCGCATGAATCCCGGACAGGATTATGATTAAGATTAAGAGCGGGATTAAGATTCAACCGGCCCGCGTTCGCGCTTGCGCTTGCGCGTGAACCTACTCTTAATCTCCTTCTGATTTTGGTGAAGACCACTACCATGACCGACCACGCCGCTCCCGCCGACAAGGCGCACTCCGGCGTGTTGTCCGAGCTGTTCAAGGCCCGGCTCACCAGTCTGGTCCTGCTCACAACCCTCGTGGGCTTCTATCTCGGCCAGCGGGGCAGCATGAACTGGCTGCTGCTGATCAACACCCTCATGGGCACGGGTTTGCTGGCCTGCGGGGCGGCGGCGCTCAACCAGTATCTCGAACGTGACCTTGATGCGCTCATGGAGCGCACGGCCGACCGGCCGCTGCCAGCGGGCCTGATCCAGCCGCAGACCGTGGTGGTGCTCGGTGGGGTGATGTCCGTGACAGGGCTGCTCTGGCTGGCGTTTGGCGCGAATCTCCTCACCGCCGTGCTCGGAGCGGTCACGCTCATCAGCTACCTGTTCATATACACGCCGCTCAAGCGGAAAACCACGCTGAACACGGCCATTGGCGCGATTCCCGGAGCCCTGCCCCCGTTGATGGGATGGACGGCGTCACGGGGCGATCTCTCCATCGAGGGCTGGGCACTCTTCGCCATCCTGTTCTTCTGGCAGCTCCCGCACTTCCTCGCCATTGCGTGGATGTATCGGGAAGACTATGCGCGCGGCGGCTTTGTGATGCTGCCGTCCGTGGATCGCGACGGCTCGCGGACGGGCCGCTCGGCGGTCAGCCACACGCTAGGCCTGCTGCCGGTGAGCTTCAGCCCGTTCATTTTCCACGTTTCCGGCGCGCTGTATTTCTTCGGTGCGCTCACGCTGGGGCTGGTTTTCCTCTGGTTCGCGCTGCGGTTTGCCAAGCAGATGGACCGCCTGAGCGCCCGGCGGCTGTTTTTCGCCTCCATTTTGTATCTTCCGTTGCTGCTGGGGCTGATGGTTTTTGACAAGCGGTAGCAAAATGGAGCCGGAAAAGAGCAAGAAACGCAAAGCACGTTAGTCCGTAATTGACATTCAATCCCGCGCCGCTAGACAGAACGGCTTCTGCGCGCGGCGCAACCAGACGCAGACCTAAAAAACGACTTATGCAGGCCACGACATCCACGCACACGCAAGAGGCGCACAGCCACGAGCACCATCACGATCCCGGCTTCCTGCGCTCCTACGTCTTCTCGACCGACCACAAGGTCATCGGCATCCAATACGGCTTCACCGCGCTGTGCTTTCTGCTCTTCGGCTTCCTGCTGATGATCTGCATGCGCTGGCAGATGGCGAAGCCCGGCGTGGCGCTGCCCGTCGTCGGCGCGCTGCTGGAATCGCTGCTGGGTGACGTGGCGAAGGGCGGCGTGATCTCGCCTGACCTCTACAACGCCTTCGGCGCGATGCACGGCACGATCATGGTGTTCCTTGCGATCGTGCCGCTGGCCTTCGCCGCCTTCGGCAACTATGTCGTGCCCCTGCAGATCGGCGCGATCGACATGGCCTTCCCGCGTGTGAACATGGCCAGCTACCAGTGCTTCGCCGTCGGCGGCGTGGTCATGTTCGTCAGCTTCTTCATCCCTGGGGGTGCTGCCCAGGCGGGTTGGACCTCCTATTCCCCGCTGGCAACCGTCATCCCCACGCACGGCCAGACTTTCTGGCTGATAGGGATGGTGTTCCTCATCACCTCGTCGCTGCTGGGCGCCGTCAACTTCGTTGCCACCGTCATCCAGCTTCGCGCTCCCGGGCTGACCTGGATGCGCCTGCCGTTCTTCACCTGGGTGCAGTTTGTCACCGCGTTCATCCTGCTGCTGGCCTTCCCGCCGCTGGAAGCCGCCGGCATCCTCCAGTTGGTGGACAAGGTGCTGGGTTCGAGCTTCTTCCTCCCGACTGGTCTCGTCGTTTCCGGCAAGCCCTATGACATCTCCGGTGGCGGCAGCCCGTTGCTGTGGCAGCACCTGTTCTGGTTCCTGGGCCACCCTGAGGTGTATGTGCTCATCCTGCCGGCGATGGGTGTGGTGTCCGAAGTCATCGCCTGCAACACCCGCAAGCCGCTCTGGGGCTACAAATCCCTCGTTTACTCGGTGCTCGCGGTGGGCTTCCTGAGCTTCATCGTGTGGGCGCACCACATGTATCTCACCGGCATGGGCACGAAGATCTCCACGTTCTTCCAGACCACGACGATGATCATCTCGATCCCCTCCGTCATCATTCTGACGTGTTTGTTCATGTCACTCTGGGGAGGTTCCATCCGCTTTAACACGCCGATGCTCTTCGCGCTGGCCTTCCTCCCGATGTTCGGCATCGGCGGTCTGACCGGTCTGCCGCTGGGCTTCAACTTCAGCGACCTCCACCTGCACGACTCCTACTACGTCATCGCGCACTTCCACTACGTTGTCGCCCCCGGAACCATCTTTGCGCTCTTCGCGGGCGTTTACTTCTGGTATCCCAAGATGACCGGCCGCTACATGAGCGAGACCTTGGGGAAGATTCACTTCTGGGGCTCGCTCATCGCTATGAACCTGGTTTTCATGCCCATGTTCTTCCAGGGCCTCAACGGCATGAGCCGTCGTATGTCCGACGGTGGTGCCACCTACGCGCTGGCCAACCCGGCCAACGAAGGCGTCGTCACCGCGCTCACCAGCACGGTCATCCACCTCAACGTCTTCGTGACCCACGCGGCCTTCCTGCTGCTGATCGCCCAGGTTCCCTTCATCTTCAACGTCTTTTGGTCCATGTTCAACGGCAAGAAGATCGAGAACGACAACCCGTGGGACGCCACCACGCTCGACTGGCAGACGCCCACGCCGCCGCCGCACGGCAACTTCACCAAGGAGATCGTCGTGTATCGCGGCCCGTATGAATACAGCGTGCCCGGTCACCCGACCGACTTCAGCCCGCAGAACATGCCGGAACCGAAGCTGGCCAAGTAGTCCCTCGACGCCGATCCAATCCTCATCCCCATTCTCACATGGAAATCCCCTACGCAGTCAAACCCCGGCCCGACACGGGGCTTTACAACGCGAAGCTCGGCATCTGGCTGTTCCTGGCGTCTGAAGTGATGCTGTTCGGCGGTCTCTTCTCCGCCTACATCCTGCTGCGCGTCAGTGCCGACCTCTGGCCCCACGGCATGGTCAGCATTCCCATCGGCACGTTCAACACCTTCGTGCTGATCGCCTCCTCCGTCACCGTGGTGATGTCGTGGGCCTCCCTGAAGCTGGGCAAGCTCGCCGATTTCAAGAAATACATGGCGCTGACGATCCTCTGCGCCCTGGGCTTCTTGAGCGTGAAGAGCTACGAGTATTACGTGAAGTTCACGCACTACGACGTGTGGTTCAAGGACGCCGCCACCGCCGAGAAGTATTTCGTGGCCGCCTACGGTGAGAAGGGCGTCGAGGAAAACCGGCACCAGTTCGTCGAGCGCTTCCACCTGCACAACACGAAGGGCACCTACGATGCGAACCAGATCCAGCTCGCCGGCCACATCGAGGGCAACCCGCTCTGCACCAGCCTCAAGCACCTCCTGTCGGCGAAGAAGGAAACCATCCAGTTCACAGCCGATGCACCCCACGGCGGGCATGAGCATCCCAAGCCCATCGAGATCAAGCTGAGCGACGTCCAGCGCCTCTCCGCGTATGTCCCGGCGCACAGCACCTACTTCGCGATCTACTTCACCATCACCGCGTTGCACGGTCTGCATGTGCTCGGCGGCGCGATTGTGCTGTCCTACTTCCTCTTCACCTCGGACAAGTGGTGGAAGAAGGCTCCTGAGCAACTGGCCAACCGCGTCGAAGTGGGCGGCTTGTTCTGGCACTTCGTTGACCTCGTCTGGATCTTCCTGTTCCCCATCATTTACCTCCTCTGACCTTTCATGAGCCACGATCACTCTCATTCCCACTCCCACGGTCCGGGCGAAGCCTGTGACCACGGCCACGACGACCATCACTCGCCGGAGGCGATCCGCCGCACCATCAAGAAGTATCTCGCGGTGGGCGGGGTGCTCTTCGGGGGCACCGTCCTGACGGTCGTGATGTATTACGTCCACATTCCCAGCGTGGCCATCACCATTGCGGTGGCGCTGCTCATCGCGAGTGTGAAGGCGGCGTTCGTCGCCGGCGTGTTTATGCACCTCTCGGACGAGCGGCGCACGATCTACGGCATCCTGATCTGCACCGTCTTCTTCCTCATCGGCCTCATGGGGCTGACGCTGTGGGCGATGCATGACTTCCCGTTCTTCACCCTCGTGGACGGCAAGGTCTCCTGAGTGCATAGTATTCCATGTCGCTAAAAGCCTTCCATATCCTGTTCATCACCGTCTCGGTCGCGCTGTCATTCTGGTTCGGCTGGTTCGAGCTGAGCCGCTACAGCGAGAGCAGAGCGGCGATGGACATGTGGTTTGGGGCCGGCTCCTGCGTCACGGGCGTGGTGCTCATTGTTTACGGCGTCTATTTCCTCAAGAAGCTCAAGAACATCAGCTACCTGTGAACCGCCGCCTTGCCCTTCTCGCCGTCGCCGCGCTGGCTTTGCTCCTCGTGAGCGTGCCGGATGCGTCGGCCTGTGCCGCGTGCTTTGGAGCTTCTGATTCGAAGCTGGCCGAAGGCATGAATGCCGGCATCTTCGCCCTGATGGGCGTCATTGGCAGCGTGCTCTTCGCCATTGCCGGCTTCTTCTATTACATCGTCCGTCGCGCCTCCGCGAATCCGCTGCCGTTTCCTTCCGAATCTCTCCCTTCCATCGAACCCTCGAAAGTCTGAACCATGCCATCGCAACCTGATTTCCTCACGCAGCTCAAGCACGGCTTCATGCCCCTCCTGGCCTCGGAGCACGGCAAGGACGTGGACTATTTCATCCTGATCGTCCACTATCTGATGGCCGCGCTGTTCGTGGGCTGGATCGCCTACTTCTTCATCGCCCTCTTCAAGTTCCGCAAGAGCGCCAGCCCGAAGGCCGACTACGTTGGCGCGAAGGGCACCATCTCCCAGTATGCCGAGATCGCCGTCGTGCTCATCGAGGCCGTGCTGCTCCTCGCGTTCGCCATCCCCCTGTGGGCCAAGGCCGTGGAGAAGTATCCCGCCGAGAAGGACGCCACCGTTCTGCGCCTGACGGCCGAGCAGTTTTCCTGGCAGGCCCGCTACCCGGGCAAGGACGGCGTCTTCGGCAAGCAGGAGCTGAAGCTCGTCACGGACAAGAACCCGCTCGGCTACGTCGAGAAGGACACGGCCGGTGATGACGACCGCCTCTCGCCGCCCAAGGACATCCATGTGCCGCTCATCCCCATCAAGGTGGACGGCAAGGACACGTTCAAGCCCGTGATCATTCACCTCACCACGAAGGACGTGATCCACTCCTTCAAGGTCACCGCCATGCGGATGACGCAGGACTGCATGCCTGGCATGAGCATTCCGGTGCACTTCACCCCCACCAAGGTCGGCAAGTTCACCATCACCTGCGCCCAGCTCTGCGGCAACGGCCACGCCTCCATGCTCGGCTACTTCGTCGTGGACTCCGCGGAGGAGTATGAGAAGTGGTTCGCGGAGAAGACCAGCAAGGCCGGCGGAGCGCCCGTCAGCCTGGAGTAAACTTAACGTCCGCTTCATCTAGGCGCGCGCCACAAGCGCGCGCCTTTTTTGTGTCCACCCCAGCCAACGAGTCCAGCCGCGCCGAGTCCCGCTCCATCGAGTGGGCCGTGTGGGGCGGCATTGCCTTCGTGGTGCTCGCCATCGTGGCGGCCTACGTGCGGGAACGTCAGCGTGCTCCCACTGCCGCCCTCCCGGTCATCGCACAGGTCGCCGACTTCACCCTGACGAACCAGCTCGACCGGGCCGTCCGGCTCGCCGATCTGCGCGGCCAGGTCTGGGTCGCCGACATCATCTTCAGCCGTTGCCCCGGGCCGTGCGCGACCATGACCAGGCGCATGAGCGAACTGCAGGCCGCGCTCCCGGCCACGGCGCCGGTCAAGCTCGTCTCCCTCACCACCGATCCCGGTCATGACACGCCGCGCACGCTGGCCGCCTACGCGCATCGCTTTGGCGCGGATTCGAACCGGTGGCACTTCCTCACGGGCCCCAAGGCCGAGGTGGTGAAGCTGGCGGTGGGCAGCCTCAAGCTGACGGCGCTCGACAAGGAGGAGGCCGCCCGCACCTCACCCGACGATCTCTTCATCCACTCGACCATCTTCGTGGTCGTGGACAAACAGGGCCGTCTGCGCGCGGTCTTCGAGAGCCTGGACAACCTGCCCGGCGAAGATGCCGCCACCACCGGAGCGGCGCTGGAGCAAAGCAATTGGGAGAAGCGGGTGAAGCCCCGTCTCGTCGAAACCGTGAACACCCTGCTCAACGAGCCGGACCGGTAGGCCACCGCTTCAGGTCTCAGCCTGATCATCCACCTCGTCCCATGACTTACACCGACCTCCCGCTCATCAACGCCTGCCTCAACGCCACCAGCGCAGTGCTGCTGGTGCTGGGCTGGAACTTCATCCGTGTGGGCCAGCGCGAGGCGCACCGCAACTGCATGATCGCCGCGCTGTGCACCTCGGTGGTGTTTCTCGCCTGCTACCTCTACTACCACTTCGAGATGCAGCGCGTCCAGGGTGCGGCCCACACCAAGTTCACCGATCCGGCGTGGTTCCGGCCCATCTACCTGGCCATCCTCGTCACGCACCTGATCGGCGCCTTCGCCATCGTCCCGCTGGTGCTGATGACCGTGAGCCGCGCCTTCAAGGAACGCTTCGAAGCGCACAAGGCCATCGCCCGCTGGACCCTCCCCATCTGGCTCTACGTCTCCGTGACCGGGGTGGTGATTTATCTGCTGCTCTACCAGATCTTCCCGCAGGTGAAGGGGAGTGTTCAGTAACCAGTGGGCCAGTATTCAGTAACCAGTATTCAGTCAGCAGCCGGGGGACCATCTCCACTGATTACTGAAAACTGAATACTGTTTACTGAGCACTGGTTACTTTCCCTACCACAGCCCCAGCTCCTTCAACTGCCGCGTCGCCGCCCCCGCCCAGTCCTTGTTCGCCGCCGGGCTGGCCGGGCTCGGGTGCAGAATCCGGCCGAAGCGCACCTTGCCTTCGCCCAGCGCCTCTCTCGCCCGCTTCTCCGCAAAGTCCCCCACGCCGATCACCCACTCCGCCCGGGTGGCCGCGACCACCTGTCGCAGGTGTTCATCGCACGCGGCAAACAGCCGCTCCGTCTCTGCCGCCCCCAGCTTGTCCGGCGTGAGGTTGCGTCCACCTTCATCCATGAACGCGAGCGGGCAGAAGTTCACGACGAAGTGCTCCGCGAAGAACTTCTCTGGCGTCCCGAACTTCGCGGCGAACAGCCCCCACAGCCGCCGTCCGCTGACCTCCGAGCGCGGACACGCAAAGCCTTCAATCGGCCGCTTGGGATGCGCGTGCTTCGGTTGCGCGACGAGCGTGTAGATGCCCATCCAGTCCCGCACTGCCGCGACCTCACCGAACGGCACGCCCGTCTGCGCCATGCCGAACGGACCCGGGTTCATGCCGAGAAACACGATGCGCTTCCGCGTGCCGCCAAACTTGCGCAGGAACAGCTCATGCGAGGCCCACGCGTAATCGAGCGGGTTATACACAAAGGCCACCGGCGGCTTGAACCGCATCCGGCCCACGACCTCGCTCAGTTCACGCGCGGAATTGACCAGTTGATCGCTCATACTATGGACCAAAGCTGACTGAACCACTGCCTTGCACAAGTGGCATTGGCAGCACGCGCCGCCTGCGAAAGCCGAGCATTGAAGGCAGATTCCGAACGCCGGTCGGTGGAATAGCTGAGGAGCCGCGACGCACATCTTCTCCCTCTCCCTTCCTCGGAGGAGGGGAGAGGGTTGGGGTGAGGGGTGACTTCGGGCACCATCGAGATGTCACCGACTTGCCTTCAGAATTGGTATGAGAACCTGCTCCCATTAGTGCCGGTTAGTGCAGGTCAGTGGTTCATGTCCGTCTTCTCCTGCACGCATCACTTCGTGCTTACCATCACCTCGAAGGCTTTCGTCCCCGCCGCCAGCTTGATCCGCCCGTTGGCCACCTCGCCGCTGCCGCTGACCAGCCTGGCCGTGATTCCCTTCGGCGTCAGCAACCACACCGCGTCTTTCGTCCCGCCGATTTGAAATTCCCAGGCCAGGCTGTTCTCGGTCGTCGCCCGCTTCACCCGCTGCCGCACGAGCACCCCATTCACCTCGAAGCTGAACTCAGGGTATTTGTCCACGAGCCGGTAGCCGCGGAACTTGAGCTGTGGTTCCGCCTCGGGATTGCCCACGCGCAGCGGATGGCCCTCGGGCGGCGTGAAGAACCGGCTCCCCAGCGCCTTGGCTTTCCCGCCGCCGCGGCCAGTCCATACCGGGCTGACATCGAGGAACTCGCCGCTCCACGCGAACCGCACGCGGCATTCTTCGGCGTCGAAGACGTAGCTCACTCCACCCGGCAGGCCCACCGCGATGCTGCGCGTGCTGGAGTCCGCAATGAAGGTGCGGAAGACGATGGGTTCATCGCGCACCACCAGCCGGTAATCCTGCGGCCCGTCCAGCAGACCTTCCGGCAGCGGCAGTGCCTTGCCGACGGCGAGCGCGTTGACGATGGCGGTCATCTTCGCGTGCGCCTGTGCTGCCGGCATGTCGCCAAAGAACGCCGGCATGGCCGTGCCCGGCTGGAGCCGGCTGGGCTCGCGCAACCAACGTAGCAGCCAGTCCGTGCGGATGCGCGCGTGCATCTCCGTCATGTCCGGCCCGCGCAGGTCGCCCGCCGAGCGGTTCCCGGCGAAGTCATGGCAGTTGATGCACCCCAGCCCGCCCTCACCCTTGCCCAGCAGCTTCAAGCCCTCGGCGGCCTGGGCGGGAGTGGGTGGCGGGACCGTGGCCCCATCGCCGAGTTCCGCACCCGCCTGCTGGGCGAAGAGTTTCACGAGCGGGCGCGCCGCCTCGCCCTGATGCACTGGCTGGAGCTTCATCCACGGGCGGATGCGCCTGTTGTCCACCAGCACCTGGGTGAGCCAACTCGCGCGCAGCTTGTTGCCGGCGTCGGTCAGGGAGGGCGGGGCCTCGGCCCCTTCCAGCTCCCGCTTTGCTGGGCCGTAAAGCTCGTGGCACTCACTGCAGTTGAGTGCGCGCGTCTGCCGGTGAAACTCCTGCAACGGGGCAGGGGAGCTGCCTTTTACCGCGAGTTGCTCCGTCACCGAGGCGGGCCACGCGAGTTCCCGATTGCCAAAGGCCGTGTGCGGCACCGGTTCGCGGGCGAAATGTTCGGACTCCCATTGCAACTGCACCCGGGCCGTCGCCCCGGGCTTCCGCGTGAACTCCAGTTTCAACACCCGCTCACCGGCCTCCAACGCCGTCGGCTGGCCTTGGATTTCCTTGCCATCCACGAAGACCTTCGCATCTGCAAAGAGGGTGTAGCGTCCGCTGCGCGCGAGTTTGAGCACCCCATTCCACTCGACCTTGAACTCCGGCTTGAGCGCGGGGTGGAGGGATTCGTTTTCGAGCAGCGTGAAGTTGGCTGTGGGCAGGGCAAACTTCACCGTGCGCTGGCCGTCCGAAGCCGTGGCGATCAGGCCGGGCTGCAGCGCCGTTTGCGCGGGCAAGGGGCCGGAGAGCGCCAGCACGGCCAGCAGACTGACGGTGTGAAAGATTCGGGCGCGGAACACGACGACAGGCTACGAAGTTTCGACAGCCGACGGCAAGCGTGGCGCGTCTCATATGGTTTCACCCGCCCACCCGAAAGCGGCGGTGAAACGCGCCGCACTCCAAACGCTCGCGCCTCCAAGCCCGCTCGAAGTCGCGCCAGCGTCTTGAGTGCGGTGTCTTTCAGCACCGCTTTTCCGATGCACAAGACCTGATTTGTGCCCGTGTTCACGGTGATACGTGAACACCAGAGCAACGCCGGGTCGGAGACCGGCGCTCCGCTTACGTCGCCGGCACTGAGCGTTGAAACAGCAGCGCCAGCCCGAAGCACCCGAGGAAGCACGCGCCGATCACTGGCGGCTGGTTCGCCACGGACAGCGCATCCACGAGGCAGATGCCCGCGAGCAGTCCGGAGACGGTCTTGCCCACTTCGGGCGGCGATTGCCAGAGCGTCGGTCGCAGGCACCGCAGCGCCCACAGCCCCACAATCGCCGAGGCGACCAGGGCCTTCTCGCGGAAGTAGCCGTCGTTGACGAAGTAGGCCAGCACCAGCGGCGCGGCGAGCAGGATGAGCGGCCAGTAGCGGATCAGGCCTGGCGCGCTCTCCCGCCGGGCGAGGTAGCTCAGCCCGATGATGTAGCATCCCAATACTGCGGCGGACCAGAGTGCCAGCCCGTCGATCCCGCGTATGCCTGCGGAGGCCGCGGTCAGCAGAAGAAAGAAACGGCATGCGGCCATGAGCACAGGCGACCACGCCAGGCTCTTGTGAAAGGCGTCGTAGAGGACAATGGAGACCAGCAGTTGCAGCGCGAGAATCGCCGGCTCCCGCCCCAGCAAGCCCAGCAACCCCGTCCCGCCCGCGAGCAACACCGCACTCCAGCGCCAGACGGCTTCACGCGAAATGGCTCCCGAGGGAATGGGCCGCTCGCGCCGGTGCTGGATGTCAAACTCTGTATCGAACGCATCGTTGAGAAACATTCCGCCGATATAGACCAGCGTCGCGCCGAGACACAGCCAGGCGAAACGGTCCCAATCGCCGCCGCCGGCGAGCAGCCAGCCAGCGAGGCAGTTGGACCAGACGGTGGGCAGGTTCGAGACGCGGCCCAGCACCAGCAGGGTGCGCATTGATGCCATGTGCGCGGGAGGATGACGGACGGCGTGAGGCGGGGCGAGAGTGAAAACACAAGCCACAGTGGGAAAGTGATTAGTGATTAGTCGTTGAGCGGGCGAAGCCGCCTCGGACTAAACACTAATTACTAATCACTTTTCCCTTACTTCCCCATTGCACCGCAGCCCGCCGCTTGCTGAGACTCACTGCGACACATGGCCATGCACTACATCGGCATCGACCTCGGCGCGGAGAGCGGACGCGTAATGCTCGGCTCATTGGCGGAAGGTCGGCTAACGCTGGAGGAGATCCATCGGTTCGCCAATACGCCGCTGCGCACCGGCGGTTTGTGGCACTGGGATGTGCCGACCATCTGGGCCGGGATCAAGGCGGGGCTGCGGTTGGTTGCGCGGCGCGGGCTGCCCATCGCCAGCGTGAGTGTGGATTCGTGGGGGCTGGATTGCGTGCTGCTCGACGCGCACGGAGAGGTGATGCCGCCCGTCTTCCACTACCGCGACCCGCGCACGGAGCGTGGTGTGAAGACCCTCTTTGCGAAGGTGCCGTGGGAACAGGTCTTCGCGGAGACGGGCATCCAGTTCATGCCCATCAACCACCTCTACCATCTCGCTGCCGAAACCCCGGAGCGGCTCGCCCAGGCCGCGCAGATCGTGCCCATTGGCGACGTGTTCAACTATTTCCTGAGCGGGGTTTCACGCGCTGAGGTCTCGATGGCCAGCACCACGCAGCTCTACAATCCGCGCACGCGCACCTGGTCAAAGCCGCTGCTCGACGCGCTGGGTCTCGCTCCGGTGAAGTTTCCGCCCCTCGTTGAGCCCGGCACCAAGCTGGGCTGCCTGAAACCGCAGGTCGCCAGCGAAACGGGCTTGAGCGCGGACCTGCAAGTCATCGCCACCTGCACGCATGATACCGGAGCGGCAGTCGCAGGCATCCCTGCCAGCACCCAGCATCCGGCATCCGGCATCGGGACTTGGGCCTATCTGAGCTCGGGGACGTGGTCCTTGCTTGGAGTGGAATTGGACGCACCCATCCTCACCGATCGCTGCCGTGAACTAAACTTCACGAACGAAATCGGCTTCGGCGGCTCCGTGCGATTGCTTAAGAACATCGTCGGTCTCTGGCTCGTGCAGGAGTGCCGACGCGACTGGGCCGCTGCTGGGCAGGACTTTGACTACGCCACGCTGGCGCAATTGGCTGCGGAGGCCGAGCCCTTCCGCTCGCTCATCAACCCGGCCGACCCGCGCTTCACACAGGCGGACGGGATGCCGGAGCGCATCGCGGCGTATTGTCGCGAGACGAGCCAGCCGGTTCCCGAGACGCCGGGACAGTTCATCCGCTGCGCGTTGGAGAGCCTGGCGTTGCAATATCGCCGCGTGCTGCGGCAGGCGGAGGAACTGGCGGGGACCAAGGTCGAGCGGCTGCACATCGTCGGCGGCGGGAGCAAGAACGCCTTGCTGAACCAGTTCGCAGCCGATGCCTGTGGCCTGCCGGTAATCGCCGGTCCCGCCGAAGCCACGGCCATCGGCAACATTCTGGTGCAGGCCATCGCGCTGGGCCATTTGCCGTCACTGGCAGCGGGGCGAGAAGTTGTTGGAACTTCGTTTGAGACGGTCCGCTACGAGCCCCGCGTGGCCGCGCAATGGCAAGCCGCATGGTCACGCTTCGAGCGCCTGCCCTAGCGGAGCGCCGGTCTCCGACCCGGCGTGTATGTCATCCGTCAAGGAAAGACATTTCCCCCAAAGATTTGGGACGGACAAAGATGACGAAATTGATTCCCAAACAGAGTCCGGTTAAATCTCTGTCCGTCCCAAATCTTTGGGGCACGGCTTTCTTCACAACGTGCTGGGTCGGAGACCGGCGCTCCGCCGTCGGCCAAAGTGCGCTTGCCGACATCGCCGGTCTTTTCCACAGTGCGCGCGTGAAACGCTTTCTCCTGGTGTTGCTCGCCGCGTCCTTGCCGCTGGCTTCGCTCCGTGCGCAATCCGATGACGCGCTGCCCATTCTCGTGCAGGTGCTCCAGTCTGCCGATGACCCGCAAGTGCAGCTCGACATCCTCAAGGGCCTCGCTGACGGGCTCAAGGGCCGGCGCGGGGTGAAGGCTCCGGCGGGGTGGGATGCGGTCGCCACCAAGCTGGGCCAGAGCAGCAATGCCCAGGTGAAGGAACTCGTGCAGCAGCTCTCGCTCGTCTTCGGCAGCGCGAGCGCACTGGCGGACATGCGCAAGCAGATGCTCGATGCGAAGGCCCCGACCGCCCAGCGGCTCGCGGCCCTTGAAGCGCTCGTCGCCGCGAAGGACGCTTCGCTGGCCGAGCCGCTACGGCAGTTGCTCGCCGATCCCGCCCTGCGGGGCGCGGCGTTGCGCGGCCTCGCGACCTACGATGATCCCAAGACGCCCGCCGCGATTCTCGAACTGCTGCCCTCGCTCGATCCGGCCACGCGACGTGATGCGTTCGGCACCCTGTCCTCGCGCGTCTCGTTTGCCCGGGCGCTCGTGGGTGCCCTCGCCGCTGGCAAGTTCGCCGCGAAGGATTTGCCCGCCGACCTCGTGCGTCAGCTCCGCAACTACCAGCAGGCGGACATCAATGCCGCGCTCGACAAGCACTGGGGCGCGGCCCGCGAAACCTCGGCGGACAAACTCAAGGAGACGGAGCGCTACAAGGCACTGCTCGCGAAAGCCGGCGCGCAAAAGGACGACTTGGGCAGGGGCCGCACGGTGTTCGCCAAGACCTGCGGCCAGTGCCACACACTCTACGGTGCGGGTGGCAAAGTCGGACCGGACCTCACCGGCTCCAACCGCGCCGACCTCGACTACCTGCTCCACAACATCCTCGACCCCAACGCGGAAATCCCGAACGACTACCGCACCTGGAACCTCGATACGAAAGACGACCGTAGCATCTCCGGCGTGATGGCCCGTCAGGACGCCACCACCGTCACCATCGTCACGCCAAACGAGTCCATCACCATCGCCCGCACCGACATCGCGAGGCTTAAGCAGAGCGAGCTATCGATGATGCCCGAGGGCTTGCTCCAGGCACTGCCGGAGGATGAAGTGCGGAACCTGATCGCCTACCTGCGCGGCAAGGAGCAAGTGCCGCTGAAGTGACGTGAGGGGGACACTCTTGTCCCCCGTGCAGCGGGTAATTTCCGAGAAGCATCGGGGACAGGAGTGTCCCCTTCACTGCTTCAAGAAATGCTCAAAGAATGCGATGATCTGGCCGTTGGATTCCTCATTGGGCGAGTGATCTTTGCGGTTGGTCATCGCGACGCGATTCTTCACACCGAGCAGGTCGTTCACGGTGATGGAGTGGTTGAGCGGAATCCACCGGCTGGGGGCATCTTCGCTGCCACCGCTGACGAGGAAGGGGCGTGGGGCCATGAGGGCGTGGACTTCGTGGAGGTCACGGCCTTGCTCCATCATTGTTTTGTAAGCCCCGGTGCGCGGGTTGTCAGGACGGATGATGCCGGGCTTGCGCGCGAGCTGCGGGTCGCGGCCCAGATACCACGGCTCCCAGTAGTTCACGTTGCTGCGCGCCTCGTCGAAGACGATGCCGGGGTCGCTCCACACGGCAGCGGCGAACTTGTCGTAGAAGCAGGAGGCAAACATCGCCCACTTGCCGCCGTAGCTGTGGCCGGCCACGCCGATGCGCTTGGCGTCCACCTGCGGCAGGTTCGCCAGCGCGTGCCAGCAGTTCGCGCCGATATAGCCGAGGTAGGAGAGGGGCTGCCAGACCTCGCGGCCCGGCTCGGGCTTGCGCGCGTCGCCGCCGGGCGAACCAATGCTCAGCGTGACAAAGCCGCGCCGGGTGAGCATCAGAGCGAAATCACGATTCGGATTCTTGCCCAGACCGATGCTTGTCTCCGGCTCGTAGAATGGCACGAGCACGGCGGGGAAGGGGCCTTTGCCATCGGGAATCAGCAGCCAGGCATCGCCTAAAACTCCGGGCGCGAGTTCCAGGCGGACGCGGTGTTGAGTGAAATTCTCGCGCTTGCTCTCGCCAAGGTATTCGAGCTTCGGCTTCTCCAGCACCGGCGGCCAGGCACCCATCAAGCCATGCCATTGGGCGAGGATTTCAGCACGACGACGTTGCCAGTCCGCAGCGGTCTTGACGCGTGAGCCATCGTTGAAGAGCAGGGGCGAGCGGTAGCTGCCGAGCTGGCCGGCGAACTCCTGCGGCGGGGCGAAGAAGGGAGAGATGAGTTGCGTCGCGGAAGGCTCGGCGGCGGAAACGGAGAAAAGCGCGGCGAGCAGGCAGAGGATGGCGAAGACCGGGAGCCGGTAGGGCGAGACTCTGTCGAGC
>CAZOCL010000066.1:0-21766 GCA_964578245.1 uncultured Klebsiella sp.
GCGCCGGCGTGGCGAAGGAATGCACCGCGCCAATGCCGCTGGCGGCCAAGCCCGTCCCCGCACCCAGCGTTCGGAGGAAGGCGCGGCGGCTGACATCGTGTTCAGAGGAACCGCAGAAGTGGGAGTTCATAAAGGGTGGGGTAGGACGGAGCTGGGGAAACTCATGGTGGCTAAAAAAACGAGGCGTCGCCGGGCAGCAATAATGCACTCACAGCAAAACCAATAAGATGACCTGCGCGGTCCGCTTCCTCTCTCGCAACGTCCAGACGACCTGCTTCCTCAAAAACGCCAGTGCGCTGAAACACTGGATGCATCGGCTTGTGGGTTGCCCTGACAGCGCGAACACGCGCGGTGTCATTGGCGCATTGGCCGACAGCTATCAAGAGGACCATGGCATAAGCTGCTCGCAGTGGCGTGACGGCGGCTAAATGGACGAAAGCGAACACACCAAGCAAAATGCCGCTAGCCGAGAAGGCGAAACCAAGAGGCACCTGTAGAAAAGTGAACCGCCGCATGAGTGGGAGCGCGGAAAAGGAGAGAGAAGTCACGGCGCCTGCAATGAGTTCAACAATCGCAAAGGCAGCTACGTATGAACAAATACTCCAAACTATGCTCATTGCATCAGGTGCGGTGGTTGGTTGGCAGCTATCTAGTGATTAAACCGAAACTCCGTGCTGGTCAGCAGCGACCACACCACCTGCCGCACTGCTTCGGTCGGGCGGTCACTGCGCTTGTCGAGATAATCGGCGAGCACTTGCAACTCGCGTGGTTCGGGCGGGCGGGAGAGGACGTTCCACACGGCGGCGGTGGCCAGCTCGCGGTTGTCTTTGAGGTCCAGCAGGCCCTTGAGCAGGCGGTCGTTTGAGAGGGCCAGCAGCTCGCGCTGGACGCGGTCGCTGTTGCTGAAGAGCAGCGCCTCATCCACACCCACTTGGAAATCATCGCCGGGGCGTTCGAGCGAGCTGGCCCAGCCCTGGCCGGCGCGTTCCACCTGCTCGATGAACTTCTCCCGTTCCTCCGGCTTCGCATCCGGCTTGAAGGCGTCCGGGCTGGTGACGGCGAACTGCAGCGACGCGCCGACCTGCTGCGGCGTGAGCGCCCGGGGCTGCGCCACGGCGAAGAGGCCCGGCTCCGGCCGCGCGCCGTCCCAGCGGCTGCTGCGCGCGTAGGCCGCGCTCTGCACCAGTCCGCGCACTAGCCGGCGCACGTCGTAATCGTGCTGCACGAGGTCGCGTGCGAGCCACTGGAGCAGCGCGGGATGGCTCGGCGGGTTCTGCCCGTGCATCTGGTCCACTGGCATCACGAGGCCATGGCCGAAGAGGCGTTGCCAGACTTGGTTCACCACCGCGCGGGCGAAGAAGCCTTCGTGGCCGGACTTCAAGCTGGCCTCGGCGAGCAGCGCGCGGCGGCTGAACTTCGGCGCGGGCGCGGGCTGCTTGTTCTTCTTCGTTTCTTCGAGGAGGCGTTTCTCCTCCTTCTTCTGCGCCTCGGTCGGCTCGGGCGCGGGCGGTTCCTCGACCGCGTCGCCGCTCAGGAACATCAGGCGGGCCTGCTTGGTCTCGCCCGCCGTGGTCTTGAAGCTGATGGTGCCGTAGTCGCGCTCGGCCACGAAGTCGCCATGCTCGAACGTGCGGCTGAAGAAGGACTTCATGCCGTAGTAATGGTCCTGCTTCCACGCGGGCACGAGCGGGTGGTCGTGGCACTGGGCGCAACTGATGTTCACGCCAAAGAAACGCACGCTCACGTCGGTGACCAGCTTGTCGAGGTCCTTGGCGCGCGAGCGGAGAAAAGCATCCGCGCCCTTCGTTTCCGGCGTGGCGGCGTCGCCCGCGATGACTTCCTTGAAGACGCGGTCCCAGCGGCGGCCTTCGGAAATGGCCCGCGTGAGGTAGTCGCGGAAACCGCTGCCCTGCCCCTCGGTCAGCAGCCAGTCGAACTCCGTCACTTGATGCCGCACAAAGCCGGGCGCGGCCATCAAGCGCTCGATGAGCCGGGCGGCTTTGTCCGGCTCCGTGGCCGCAACGTAGGCCCGCACTTCACCCGTCGTCGGGATGCGGCCGGCGAGGTCGAGCGTGAGGCGGCGGACGAAGTTCGCGTCGCTCGCGGTGGGCGCGGGCTTGAGCTTGGCTTGCGTGAGCTTTGCGGCGACGTAGTGGTCCACGACCGCGTGGATGGTGCGGTCAGCCGGGAGCAGGTCCTTCTCCGCGATCGTGTCCCACCACGGCTTGGCATCCTTCGCAGCCGTGGCCGTGGCCTCAGGGAAAGGCGCACCTGCTGTCACCCATTTCTCAAAATTGGCGATGACCTCGTCCGCCAGCTTCCCGTCCGGCGGCATGAGGGAATCCTTGTCCGGATGGCGCAGGGATTTGAGCAGGAGGCTTTCCCCTGGATTCTGGAGCTTGATGGCCGGTCCGTTGTCGCCGCCTTTGAGCAAACCTTCGCGATGGTCGAGCCGCAGGCCGCCTTTGAGCTTGGTGGACTTGGCGGAATGGCACTTGTAGCAATGCTCGGCCAGCGCGGGGCGGATCTTCTCCTCGAAGAAGGTCACGGAGCCGGGCGGACTGTCTGCAAATGCGCACGGAACTCCCGCGGCGAACAGGGCCGCCAAGGCGGGGAGGACGAGGCGCAGATCGGAGCTTCTCATGCGAACTCACACCGGCCATGGCGGGCCGGCGGACGGGTTCAGAATACAGGAGTGCCGACTGGCGAAATTGAAAGGGTATTCAACAGGCTGCCTGCCCGACCACCGAAGCCCCCGCGAAACACGCAAAACAGGCGAAAGAAACCATCCCAAAAGGGCAGTTGATGGCCGCGAAAGGGCGCAGCGGACACAAAGAAAACTGGTTGAAGCACCAGTCAGCGAGTCAGACAACGCGAGGATCAGGAGTTGCACCACCTTGCCCGGATCCTTTGTGTGCTTTGTGCCCTTTCGCGGCTACTTTTAGCGTCTTTTCGCGTGTTTCGCGGGCACCGTCTTGAACGAGGTCTAAGCGAGCGAGGCCGTGTAAGCGCGCCAGCCGCCGAAGCTGGTAATCTCTCGCTGGCCTTCGCAGAGGGCGGGTTCGCCCAGCACGCCGAGCACCTCGGAGCCATCCGCCAGCTTCACCTTGCCGATGCTCAGGCCCGGCGGTTCCTTGAGCAGGATGGAGGCGAGGCCCGCCGGGGGCACCGCCCAGACCTCCACCGCCACGGACACGCCGCCACTGGTCTGGCGCACCATCGCGGGATGGCGGTCGCCGATGGTCCACAGCCGGTAGGCGGGCACGGTGGCGGACTCGCGGACGAACTCGGCGCCAACGGCCAGCATGTTGGGGTTCAACTCCAGGCCGCGCATCAGGGTGCCGTTGACGGCCAGGAGAACAAGGGAATCACTCATGAGCAGGAGCAGGTGGGGCGAGGAACTTCACGGGCTTTTCGTAGATGGCCAGGACGATGCAGCCATTTTCACTGAGAATGCTGTGCGAGGTGCCCGGCGGATTGATGATAAGCGAGCCGGTCTCCGCGCGGCTGTTCTCGTCCACCTGCGAACCGGCGAGCATGAAGACATGCTCGTAGCCGGTGTGCTCGTGGAGCGGCACCCGCCCGCCGGGGCGGAAGCGCAGCAACACCGCCGTCGGCCCCGTGGTGCCATCGCCGTAGAGCCGGTAGATGTCCACGCCGGGCTGGAAGGGCTGCCACGGAAGCTGGTGCTGCCAGCCCGAGATTTGAAACAGATCGTTGAGTTTGACCACCCGCGCCGCGTCATTTTCCATGCGACTGTTTTAGCTGGGCGGAGTGGGAGAGGGAATTGAGAACCACGGATGGACACGAATAAACACGGACGGGGCCGACCGGCAGATTCCCCATCCATGTCCATTCGTGTCCATCCATGGTGTGATTTCAGTGTCCTTCAGTCTTGGCAGATCAGCGCGGCAAGCTAGGCTGGGACGCCAGCCCCGTGCGGCGTTTCGGCCGGCTCGGGTGGCTTGGCCTCGACCATCACAAACTTGGCGCACCCAAAGAGAATCGCCGCGACGGCCAGGTAGCCGATGGCCACCACGGGTGACATGGCCACGCCGATACGCTCGCCGTGCATCAGGCCAAAGAAGGTCATTGCCCCGCCCGCGAGCGAGAACGCCGCCGCCTTGGCAAACGAGCGGTCAATAATGCCTACTGCGATGGCGGTGAGGATCAAGCCGCCGAGAATGGAGCCGCCACCCAGGATTTCGAGGCCGTGGTAGAGCACGCCTTCGTTCCGCATGGCCGCCACGAGCGCCTCCTTTTTGTCCGGCGTGAGCACGGCCACCAGCGTGCCGGCGGCGGCCAGCGAACCGTTGATCTGCACGAGCGCCCAGGCGGCGAGGTGCGGCGCGAGGCCGAGGATGATGGCCGGGGCGTGGGCCTTCGGGGTTTCCTGGAACGCCTGCGAACCGATCAACATGCCGATGTAGAGCAGGATCGGCAGGATCGCGACGGTCGGAATCAGGGCGAGCATGACCGAGATGAGGCCGAACCAGCAGAGCACGATCACAAAGATGCCGGTCGCTGCGGAGTAGCCGATGCGTCCGCCCATCGCCTTCCAGCCCGGGTGGCCGATGTAAACCGCGTTGATGAAGGGATTGCCCATGAGGCACCCAATCAGGCTGACCACGCCATCGGCGGTGAGCACACGCGTCGTCGGATAAGCGTCTCCGGCCACCTCGGCGCTCTCGACGTTGTCGATGGCCTCGACCAGGTCATAGATGCCGAAGGGAATGGCCGTGACCAGAAGGATGCCGAGAAACTCGAAGCCGCCGAAGACATGGCTGAACACCGGCATCGGGATGTTGAAGCCGAAATTGGTCACGGAATCGGTCAGCCCCTTCAGCGTCATGCCACCGAAGTTGAAGCCCATCGCCGTGGAGCCCCACGCGATCAACGTGCCTGCCGCAATGGCAACCAGCCCGGCCGGGATGCCCCGGTATTTCACCCCGCCGAACCAGCTCAGGAGGATGATCGCCAGGCAGGTCAGCCCGATGACCGGCGTCATGAACATTTCCAGCGCGGGCTTCATCGAGATGAACGTGATGGAGACGCCGGCCAGCGTGCCCAGCAGCGCGGCGCGTGGCGTGATCTTGCGCACCCAGGTGCCCACGAAACCACCGGCCATCAGCACGAAGCTCTGGATGAACACCCACGTCAGCCCGGCTTCCCAGCCCTTGATCGGGTCGCCGGTCTTGAGCGTGATGGGCAGCATGATCACAAACGTGACGATGAACATGTGTGGCACACTGATGCCGGACGGCAGCGCGCAGACATCGGTGCGGCCGGTCTTCTGGGCGAGGCGGTAGGCCAGCCAGGCGTAATACATCGTCGAGAGACAGAGCATCAGGCCGGTGGCGGGCAGGATCTTCCCGAACACAAGTTCGTTCGGCATCTTCAGCACGAACCGCAACAACGCGGTGAGGGTAAGCAAATTGACAAGGATGTTGGTGCCGAAGCCAAAGAAGGCATTCCAGTCACCGGGCACCCATATCTTGGGCTTCGTGGTCATGGTTGTGGTCATGGTCGGTTTCTCCTGTTTTTGTTTGGTGGCGTGCTGTGGACACCTGGCCGGCCCTCAGCCGAGGGCGGCCAGAATTTTCTCCGAATGCGACACCCACCCAAAGATGCCGCCCTGCGCCTTGATCATTTTAAGGCCCATCGCTTGAAATTCTGGGAAATAGGAACCCACGCAGTCTTCGGGGACGAGGCAGTCATAGCCCCGGTCGTTCGCCTCGCGGACGGTGGTGTTCACGCACACCTCGGTGGTGACGCCCGTCACCACGAGCTGCTTGATGCCACGGTTCTGGAGAATGGCGTGCAGGTCGGTGGCGAAGAACGCGCCTTTGCCGGGCTTGTCGATGACCGGCTCGGTGGGCAGCGGGTAAAGTTCAGGGATGATGTCGTGGCCCGCCTCGCCACGCACGAGGATGCGGCCCATCGGACCGGAGTCACCGATGCACGTCTTGCTGCGACCGCGGATCTTCTTCGCCGGAGGGAGGTCGGTGAGGTCGGGCCGGTGCCCCTCGCGGGTGTGCAGCACTTGCAAGCCTTTCGCCCGCCACGCGGCGAGCAGCCGCTGGTTCGGCACGATGGTGCGGCGCAGTTGGGAAACATCGTTGCCCAGCATCTCGCCGAAGCCGCCCGGCTCCAGAAAGTCCCGCTGCATGTCGATGATGAGCAGCGCACACGTCGCCGGGGTGAACTCGAATGGATAGGGCTCGGCCTCGACTGATACAGTGGCGCTGGCTTGCATGGTGGGGAGTTAAGCGGGGGCGGTTTGCACGGCCTTGATGAAGTCGTCCGCGGTCGAGACGGCACCGAAGACGCCGCCCTGCATCTTGATCATCTTGAGCGCGGCAAGGTAGTTGCCGTAGTCGGTTGCCCCGGTGCAGTCCGAGAGGAGCAGGCACTCGTAACCCCGGTCGTTCGCCTCGCGCATGGTCGTATGCACACAAACATCCGTGGTGATGCCCGCGAGCACGATGTTCTGAATGCCCCGGCGGCGCAGCAGCATGTCCAGGTCGGTGGCGTAGAAGGAACCTTTGCCAGGTTTGTCGATCACGGGCTCGCCGGGCGCAGGCGCGAGTTCAGGAATCAAGTCCCACCCGGGTTCGCCGCGCGTGAGGATGCGCCCGCACGGGCCCGCATCGCCAATGCCTGCGCCGATGCGCTGGCTGCGCCAGCGTTTGTTCTCGGGCAGATCGGACAGGTCTGGACGGTGGCCTTCCCGCGTGTGGAAGACGTGAAAGCCCAGCGGGCGAACCGCCGCGAACACCCGCTGAATGGGCCCGATGGGCGCTCGCGTGAGCGAGAGGTCGTAACCCATCTTGTCCACGTAACCGCCTGGTCCGCAGAAGTCCGTCTGCATGTCGATGACGAGGAACACGGTGTTCTCGGCGCGGAGGTCGCCGTTGAAGGGCCAGGGATAGGGATCAGCTTCGACGTAGCGTTTCATTGTGCGGCAGGCGGGCGGAACCGGATGGCTTAGGGGGTCTTGCGGCGAACCGCCTGGGAAGGGAAGCGGTCGCGGACATTTTGCGGAGCGCGCAGAAAGGCCGCGTCGACACCGTGCTTGGCAGCCGGCACTTCCCGCGTCGTCCTTTCCGTGAAAGAAAGCGGCGGCGCCGCCTTCGCACCCAGCACACGGGCCACGCACTCGCGCCATCCGGTCATGGCCACCAAGTCAATGTTCTGCCGGGTGACAAAGAACTGCTGGAAGTCAACGTAAGGGGCGGAGGAGGTGCTCATGCGTGGCCTTTCTCATATAGGGTTTGACCGGGGCGGGACTCAGAAGAAGCTGGAGATGCCGCAATAGAGCTGGAACGCGTCTTTCTCGGACTTGCCGGTCGCGTTGAACTGCTGCATCCCTTGGAGGTTCTTGTCCACGAAGCCCATGTATTTGAAGCCCGCGTGGAAGCCCCAGTGGCCATAGCCCTCCGGCATGAATTTCATCGGCACGCTGCCCTTGAGGCCGACTTCATACAGACCGACCACCGAGCTCTTGCGGTAGAATTCGCCGTAAAAATCCTTCGACGGCAGCATGATCCGGCATGGCGCCTCCAGCTTGATGCCGGTGCTCTCGAACGCGTAGCCCGGAGCGATGCCGAAATCGAAGTAGTAGCTGGAATTCGGCACGGAGCCGGGACCGGTCTGGGCGGCCGGCGTGGCGGCAAAGGGCACGCGCGCGGCGGTGGCCTTGCCGTCCAGCTCCTGCCAGTAGATCAACGAGGGGTGCAGCGCGAAGCTCTTGAGATACTCACTGTCATCGAAGCTCAGCTTGGTTTCCAAGTGGTGTGAGAAGGGGATGTTCAAAATCTGCATGCTGAACGCGGTATAAGTCACATCCAGTTTGAACTTCTTGCCGAGCCCGACCGAGACCCCGGCGATGGGATCCACTTCGTAAAAGCTGGTGGAGCCCGGTGCCCCACTGCTGGGCAGCCGGGCGGTGCCATAGCAACTCCAGACGCCGCCCACGAGGGTCACGTCGGTGATGAAGTCATCGCCCTTGTAAACGTTGGCGAAGCCCAGGGCCAGCGGTTGAAACACGAGCCCCTCGTTCTGCACGATCATGCCGCGAGGGGTCAGATACATGTTCGAGAACTCGAAATTCAACAGCAGGTTGACCTTGGAGGGTGCCGCGTCGGCGGCGCACAACCCGACGGCACCTGCCAGCAGCGCAGCAGCGCAGGCCAGTGAACGCAGGGCACGGGATGAGGATGTCGAGGTGAGACGGGGACTCGTTTCAGATGGCATGTTCATGGTTGGGTAGGATGTGGCAGTGCAACCGACAGGTGCTCCCGGAGCCGGTCTGGGACTCCGTAGAATCACTGATTGCGTGCCAGCGTAAGGTGTGCCCCAACCGCCAAACCTCGCTGCAAAGAAATCCTTCCGCTTATGAACTGGATTGGTGCCATGCGAAATACTTCGGCGGGCTGCTGGGATAATGTGCTGGATTAGTTGCAGCCGAATTGCCAAAGCGCTGTTTCGGCTGGCACGGGGCCTCGTGACCACCGTGCGGCTGGCGCTAATTTGACAATTGAGTGACAAAAAATAGCCACTGCTTGAGCCCGGAGGGCCACTGGTGGCGCCGAAAAGCTAGCGATCCAATCGCGTCTCTTATGTCAGCTCGTGGTGATATAAGAAGGCATTGACGAGAGCCCGAACAGTGCAGTTGGCGGCGACCGTTTACCCCGAATTCCGAAGCGGACGAACCGCGAGGGCGAGGAGCGCGGCTTTCAGGCCGCAGAAACGGAAGCACGCCTGAGATGGTTCGAGCGCATTGTTCCTGGCGCACCCTTCTGCGGAGTAAACGCCACGCTCCGATTAGCTCTGAAACAAACGCGAATACAGCCGGTCTTGCGCGCCCTGCCAGAGATCGAGCAACGGGGCGGTCTGGGCGAGATCGTCCAGGGACAGCGTGGCGGCGTGGGTGGCCACTGTCTCGGCGACGGGCGAGAGGCGGTGCTGCATGGATTGGGCCTCCAGCGGACCAACCACTCCGAGCCGCACTGCCGAGGAGACCAGCCCGCGCAGATGCAGAAATAGAAAGAGGCGTGACGCAGGGAGGGTCGTGATGCCTAGACGACAGGTGAGCACGCCGAACACCGGCGCAAGGTGACATAGTTCCGGTGGCTCGGTGAGGTCCGGCAGAAAGGCCCGCGTGGCGGCCGTCCAGAAGGCGCGTCCTTGGAGGCGGCTGGCGCGGTTCGCGACGTGGTTGCTCAAAAAGGCTTCGCAGAACTGGTCGAGTTCCACCAACCGCTCTGGACCGGCATGGGCCGCAGCGACGAAGGGCACTGCTGCACGCGCACATTGGCGGAGGCTGGTTTCCAAGAAGCCGGGCAGATTGGCACGCGTCACTTCACCATGCTGCCACGCCGCCTCCAGTCCGCCAGAGTGACCGAAGCCACCGGTGGGGAAGGCGGAGTCGGCGAGCTGCCACACCAGCCAATCGCCTCCGTTCTCATTAGCACCCGGCTTCAGCCGGGTGTCGAGACCGGGAGAAGGGACGCCAGCCGCTTCAGCGGCTTTCCCGTTCATACTCGAAGCCGTTAAAACGGCTTGGCGCTCGCTGCCGGGTTCAACACCGGGCTGAAGCCCGGTGCTAATGAGAGGGCCAAACGGACGCGGCTTGCGCAAATGGCCGTTTCGCTGATGCGCGGCGGACGGCATCTCAGAACAGGAAATACCGCTGCGCAAGCGGCAGCACCTTGGCGGGCTCACACGTGAGCAGTTCGCCATCGGCGCGAACTTCGTAGGTCTCAGGGTCCACGGTGATCTTGGGGAGCGCGTCGTTCCACTTGAGGTCTCGCTTGGTGACCTTGCGGCAGCCTTTCACGGCCTCGATGCGCTTGGTGAGGCCGTAGCCCTTGGCGACGCCCTTGGTTTTGCACAGCTTGCTCACAAACGCGATCGACGTGCCGCCCACCGCCCGACCGAACGCGCCGAACATCGGACGCATGAAGACGGGCTGCGGCGTGGGGATGCTGGCGTTAGGGTCGCCCATCTGCGCCCAGGCGATGACGCCGCCTTTGACGACCATCTCGGGCTTCGCCCCGAAGAGCGACGGCTTCCAGAGCACGAGGTCCGCGAGCTTGCCGACTTCGATGGAGCCGATCAGGTGCGCCATGCCGTGGGCTAGCGCGGGGTTGATCGTGTATTTCGAGAGATAGCGCTTGATGCGCAGGTTGTCGTTCGTGCCGGTCTCGCCGGGGAGCCGGCCGCGCTGCTGCTTCATCTTGTCGGCGGTCTGCCAGGTGCGCGTGATGACTTCGCCGATGCGGCCCATCGCCTGCGAATCGCTGCTCATCATGCTGATCGCGCCAAGGTCGTGAAGAATGTCCTCCGCCGCGATGGTCTCGCCGCGGATGCGGCTCTCGGCGAACGCGACGTCCTCCGGCAAGTTCGGGTCGAGGTGATGACAGACCATGAGCATGTCGAGATGCTCATCAATCGTGTTCACCGTATAGGGCCGCGTGGGGTTCGTCGAACTGGGCAGCACGTTGGGCTCGCCGCAGATGCGGATGATGTCGGGCGCATGACCGCCGCCCGCGCCCTCGCTGTGGTAGGTATGAATCGTGCGGCCCTTGAACGCGGCGATGGTGCCCTCGACGAACGTAGACTCGTTCAAGGTGTCCGTGTGGATGGTCACCTGCACGTCGTGCTGGTCGGCGACGCCTAGGCAGCAGTCAATCGCAGCGGGCGTGGTGCCCCAGTCTTCGTGGAGCTTGAGGCCAATGGCACCGGCCTTGATCTGATCTGCGAGCCCGGCGGGCATGGCGGTGTTGCCCTTGCCGGTGAAGCCGAAGTTCAGCGGGAGGCTGTCCACGGCGCGCAGCATCGCCTCGAAGTAGAACGGTGCGGGCGTGCAAGTGGTCGCACAGGTGCCCACGGCGGGACCGGTGCCGCCGCCGACCATCGTGGTGAGTCCGGCGGCGATGGCTTCGTGCGCCTGCTGCGGGCAGATGAAATGGATGTGGGTGTCGAGTCCGCCCGCCGTGAGGATGAGGCCTTCGCCCGCGATGACTTCGGTGGTGACACCGACGACCATGCCCTTGGTCACACCGGCCATCACATCGGGATTGCCCGCCTTGCCGATGCCCGCGATCAGCCCGGCCTTGATGCCGATGTCCGCCTTGTAGATGCCCGTGTAGTCCACCACCAGGGCGTTGGTGATGACGCAGTCCAGCGCGCCCGCCGCGCCGATGCCGGCGGCCTGGCCCATGCCTTCGCGGATGACCTTGCCGCCGCCAAATTTGCATTCGTCGCCATAGACTGTGTGGTCGCGCTCGACTTCGAGCCAGAGCGAGGTGTCGCCGAGCCGGACCTTGTCGCCGGTGGTCGGGCCGAACATGTCGGCGTAGTGGGCGCGTTTCATTCTATGGCTCATGGGGAAAGTAATTAGTGATTAGTCATCAGTGCACAGTCGCCACAGGCGTTCATTCCGTCTGGTGGGCGAATGACTGGGACTTAACACGTTTCATCGCGGCCTTCTTGCCGGCGGCGGAGACCTTGCCGTCCGCCAGATTATTGCCACCGCGGATGACCTGCTTCCCGGCGATGGCGACGAGCTTCACGGTCTTCGTCTCGCCCGGTTCGAAACGAACGGCGGTGCCGGCGGGGATGTCGAGGCGCAGGCCGTAGGCTTTCGCGCGGTCGAAGCGGAGCGAGGCGTTGGTCTCGATGAAGTGGTAGTGGCCCCCGACCTGGATGGGGCGGTCGCCAAGATTCGTGACGGGCAGCTCGGCGGTGGCGCGGCCGACGTTGAGTTCGATCTCGCCGTCTTTGATGTCGCAGGCGCCGGGGATGGGTTCCTCGGCGATGGGGTTGAAGACGGAGAGATCCGGCACGGGGAGAAAACTGCCGTGGAGAGCGAGGGCCAGGTCTCCGTTTTCGCTGGCGACGGGGTGATGCACGGTGACGAGCTTGGAGCCATCCGGGAACGTGCCTTCGACCTGCACGTCGTAAATCATCTCCGGCACACCGGACATGACCTGGTTGCGCCCGAGCAGCTTGCGCCCGAGGTTCATCAGTTCGGCCACGCTCTTGCCGTCGCGGATGAACTCCAGCAGGACGGTGGCGATGAGGGCGACGGCTTCGGGATGGTTCAGCCGCAGGCCACGCGCGAGGCGCTTTTGCGCGAGGGAGCCGGCGGCGTGCAGGGTGAGCTTGTCGAGTTCGCGGGGGCTAAGGTGCATGTCAGAAACTCCAAGTTCCAAAATCCAAAATCCAAACAAATCCCAAGCTCCAAATGCCAAACTCCTCGACCACGGGTGTAATCACATTGGAGCTTGAGGCTTGGGATTTCTTTGGGATTTGGAATTTGGAATTTGGAGCTTTCATTACCATTTCCGGGCAAAGGGATCATCGCCAAGGTGCGCGGGCAGAAACGCCAAGTGCGTGTGGAGTTCGCGGGCCACGTCCTCGAAGCGCTCGCCGGCGATGCGGAGCAAGGCACCGTCTCGGAGCGGGCTCGCGGCGACGACCAGTGGAGCGCGGCGTTCCACGGGGCGCTCGGCGAGGCTGGCGAGCAGTTGCTGAGAGGCGGTGGCCAGCGGCGGGCCGAGGAGCAGGAGGAGCGCGAGGCAGTTGAACCGGCCGAGACGCATCGGGGCTTCGAGTGCGCCGTCGGCCGGGTCGAGGAGCAGGGAGTCGAGGAAGAGGCGCTCGGGGGTTGCTGATTGGTCGGAGCGCCAGACTTCGATTCGGCTGGAGTAGGAGTTGAAGGCCCAGCGCTCGCCGCGGGCGACGCGGCCGGAGCAACACCAGTCCAGCAGCATCAGGCCGGCGGTCGGGTGCAGGAAGATCTCCTGGCGCTGGCTGAAGCTGGAGTCGGCGAAGGACTGCACCGGGTCAGGGGCGAGGACGAGCAGGCTGTCCTCGGCGGCCACGGCGTGGACGCGGTGAGAGCAGGGACGTTGCGAAGGGTTGCGATAGATCTTGGTGGAGGCCTGGGTGCCGACGAAACAGCGCGTGCCAGGACCAGCGTGCAGATCAAGCCGGGTTTCATCTCCGGCGACCATGCCGCCACCAAAGCTGCTGAGGTAGGCCCAGACGCTCTCGCCGCGCGAACGGGGCGTGAGGAGTTTCAGCGGCGAGGTGGCAAAGGACGAGGTAACAGCGGTCTTCCCGGCGATGCGCTCGCACTGCAAGTGGGCGTGGCCGGAACGACGAGTGGTAAAGTCATGGATGGCGGCGACCATCACGCACGGAGTCCCCAGACAACAGCGGCAACAGCAATAGCGGCGAAGCCTGTGCCTTGGAGCAAGCGGCGCGGCATCCGTTCGTGGACCTGACGCGCCCCAAACCAGAGCGCAACGCCGGATAGGGCGAGCACCGCCAGATGGTCGGGATTGGTAAGCAAGTGCCGGGCATCCACCTCGGTCAAGTCATGCCCCGGATGGGCAGACGCGGAGAGTGCGAAGGCAATCGTAGCCGCCGACGTGAGGAGGACTCCGACGCGTGAACCACGGGCGAAAAGCCACCCCTCAACCCGGCCCTCTCCCCTCGTCCGATGAAGGGAGAGGGAGGAGAAAGTGTTCGCGGCGCTGCGGTCAGAGGAGTTGCTCATACAGTCAGATGCAGTTTGACGAGGTCGTCGTTCAGATGCGCGATAGGGCCGGAGGCCACGATGGCACCGCGGTCCATGATGTAAAAATTGTCCCCGACCGCGAGGCAGAAGTCGAGGTATTGCTCGACGAGGAGGATGCTGATCTTGCCCTCCTTCTTGATCTTCACGAGCGTGTCGCCGATGAGGTCGATGATGTTGGGCTGGATGCCCTCGGTCGGCTCATCGAGGATGAGCACCTTGGGATCGGTGAGGAGGGCGCGGGCGATGGCGAGCTGCTGCTGCTGGCCACCGCTGAGCACGCCGCCCTTGCGCTGGAGAAACTCCTTCAAGATCGGGAACAGCTCGAGCACACGGTCCACCTGGCCGTTGGCCTTCGCGCCGTGGACAACCAGGCTGAGGTTCAGGTTTTCCCAGACCGTGAGGTGCGGGAAGATGTCGCGGCCCTGCGGCACATAGCCGACGCCGCTGCGGGCGCGCACGTCGGGCCGACAGCCGGTGAGATTCTGGCCGGCCAGCGTCACCGTGCCGGAGTCCGCCTGCACGAGGCCGATGATGCTCTTGAGCGTGGTGGTCTTGCCCACGCCGTTGCGGCCCATGAGGCAGACGAGGCTGCGGTCCGGGACTTCGAGGCTGACACCACGCAGGATGCGGGAGCCGTCGTAGGAGACGTTGATGTCGGAGAGGGTTAACATGTGGGAAAGCTCCAAGCTTCAAATTCCAAGCTCCAAAGAATTCCCAAATTCCAAATTCCAACCACCCAAGCGCAAATCCTTGCGCTCCTCTTGGAGCCTGGAATTTGAAGCTTGTTTGGAATTTGGAACTTGGGATTTGGAGTTTTCATCAAGCCTTCTTCTTGCGGCCGAGATACACCTCGATCACGCGCTCGTCATTCTGCACCTGGTCCACGGTGCCTTCGCAGAGGACGTGGCCCTGGTGGAGGACGGTGACTTTCCGGGCGATCTGGCGGACGAAGGTCATGTCGTGCTCGATGACGACGATGCTGTGCTTGCCTTCGAGGCTCAGGAGCAGCTCGCCCGTCTTGTGCGTCTCCTCGTCCGTCATGCCGGCGGCGGGTTCGTCCACGAGCAGAAGCTTGGGATTCTGGGCGAGCAACATGCCGATTTCGAGCCATTGCTTCTGACCGTGCGAAAGCAGTCCGGCCTTGGTGTCCCACTTGTCAGCCAGACCAATCGTCTTCATCACTTCCTGGATGCGGTCACGCTGCTCGGAGGAGATGCGCGAAAAGAGACAGGACCAGAGGCTGCGGCTGCCTTCGAGGGAGAGCCAGATGTTCTCGAAGACCGTGCTGTCCACATACACCGATGGCGTCTGGAACTTGCGGCCGATGCCGAGGCGGTTGATCTCGTATTCGTTCAACTCCGTGAGATCCGTGTCCTTGCCGAACTCGACCTTGCCCACATCCGGCGCGGTGCGACCGGTGATCAGGTCGAGCATGGTGCTCTTCCCGGCCCCGTTCGGGCCGATGACCACGCGCAACTCGCCTGTGTCCATGTAGAAGTTGAGGTCGTTGATGGCCTTGAAGCCGTCGAACGACTTGGTGACACCCTCGATCGTCAGAATGAATTCTTTGTGCGCGGTCACAGGTCAGGAGGTCTTGGCTTTGGCGGTTTCGGCGGCGGGCGGTTCCACGACCATTGGGGCGGGCTGGTCATCACCCCCGCGTTTGCGGTTGAAACGCGCCTTCAATTCCCGGAACTGCTCCGGGATGCCGACGATGCCCTTGGGCATGAAGAGCGTGACGAAGATGAACAGGATGCCGAGGATGTAGGGCCATTGCTCAGCGAAGGCATGCGTGGCATAGCTCTTGAGGGCGTTGATGCTGACCGCGCCCAAGATGGGGCCGATGAGGCTCTGCCGCCCGCCGACGGCACACCAGACGACCGCTTCAAGCGATTTGTCCGTGGCCATCTCGCTGGGGTTGATGATGCCGACCTGCGGCACGAAGAGCGCGCCGCCCAACGCTGCGATGATGCCGGCAACGATGAAGACAAAGAGCTTGAAGTCCGCCGTGGCGTAGCCGCTGAAGAGCACGCGGTTCTCCGAGTCGCGGATGGCACGCTGGATGAGGCCGAACTTGGTGGTGTTGAGCCAGCGGCAGAAGAGATAAACCAGCAGGAGCAGCACGCCGGAGGCGATGAAGAGCGTGCGCTTCGTGGCGGGCGCGTTCACCTCATAACCGAGGAGAAACTTGAAGTCCGTCAGGCCGTTGTTGCCGCCGAAGGTGAAGTCGTTGCGGAAGAACATCAGCGTGGCGGCGTAGGTCAGTGCCTGGCTGAGGATGGAGAAGTAAACGCCCTTGATGCGCGAGCGGAAGGCCAGCCAGCCGAAGATGTAGGCCACCACCGCCGGCACCACGATGACCATCAGCGCGGCGAACCAGAAGTGCTTGAACGGAATCCAGTGCGGCGGCAGGCCGCCGGTTTCGGGAAACCGTTTCGGGAACTCGAGGAACACCATGAAATCGGGGATGTCGGCGTGGTATTGGCCGAGCTTGCCGATCAGCAGCATCAGATGCATCCCGAGACAGTAGCCGCCGAGCGAAAAGAAGAGGCACTGGCCCAGGCTGAGGATGCCGGTGTAACCCCAGAGCAGGTTCACCCCCATGGCCAGCACGGCGTAGGTGAGATACTTCCCGTAAACGCTCAGCGTAAACGTGCTGATATGGAGCGGGCTGGTGGCCGGCAGGAATGCATTCAGGCAGGGCACCACCACGAGCACGAGCGCGGCGACCAGCGTGATGAAAAACAATTCACGTTTGGGAAACGGGGCCTTCATGAAAACAATCTCAATACCCACCCGCCGTATTTAACCGTCGTGCCCACCAGGGCGTTCCACACGCGCATGGAAGTGGTCTTCCACGCACCGCGCCGGGAAGCCAGATCAGGGACTGGAAATTTGGCCGTGTCCATCATCCCTCCAGGCTCCGGGTGCGGGTGGCAAACAAGCCAGCGGGCCGCCATTGCAGGAACAGGATGATGCCGGCCAGGACCGTTATCTTGCCGAGCACCGCACCCAGCCAGGGCTGGAGAATCTGGTCGGTGACGCCGACGCCCAGCGAGGCGCACACAGTGCCGACGAGGTTGCCCACGCCGCCCAGCACCACGATCATGAAGCAGTCCACGATGTGGCTCTGGCCAAGGCTCGGGCCGACATTGCCAATCTGCGAGAGGCACGCACCCGCCATGCCCGCGAGGCCGGAGCCGAAGGCAAAGGTCATCATGTTGACGCGGTCGGTGCGCACGCCGAGTGCCGAGGCCATCTGGCGGTTCTGCATCACCGCGCGGATCTGGAGGCCGAGGCTGGTGCGGGTGAGCAGCAGGTAGGTGCCCAGCACGATGAACACCGCGAAACCGATGACGAAGATGCGGTTGTAGGCGAAGAGCACGTCGCTGACGACATAGCTGCCGTTGAGCCAGCTCGGCGAGTTCACCTGCACGTTGGCAGCGCCGAAGATGTGGCGGAAGATCTGTTGCAGGACCAGGCTGACGCCCCAGGTGGCGAGGAGCGATTCCAGAGGACGCTTGTAAAGAAAGCGGATGACGCCGCGCTCGAGGGCCAGGCCCACCAGCCCGGCGGCGGCGAACGAGAAGGGCAGGGCCGCGAGAAAGTAGGCATCAAAGCCCGCGCCGGAGGCACCGAACTTGGAACGAAAAATGTTTTGCGTCACGTAGGCGGTGTAGGCACCGATCATGATGAGTTCACCGTGGGCCATGTTGATGACGCCCATCAGGCCGAAGGTGATGGCGAGGCCCAGCGCAGCGACGAGCAGCACGGCCGCCAGGCTAAAGCCGCGGAAGGCGGTGCCGAATAGATTACCCATGGCCATGTAGGACTCGATCTTTTGCACGGCAGCGTGCGCAGCATCGTAGGTTTCCTTGGCGACGGGCGAAGTGGCACCCTTGTTGTCTTGCTCGACTTTCTGGAGGAACTGCAGGGAATTGATGGAGCGCAGATCGCGCAAGCGGTTGATGGCCGGCACGCGAACCTTGGGGTCTTCATGAACGATTCCCGTCAGTGCCACGGCCTCCTCCAGTGCGCGGTGGACTTCTTTTTCGGTCTCTTTCGGAAGGCGGGCTTCGAAGAAGGGGAGATACTCGATATTTTGTTCCTGGCCGAGCTTGGTCACCGCGTCCCGGCGCATCTTTGGGTCTGGATTCGCCAGGGAAAGCAGATCAAGCGTGGTCTTGATGGCCTTGCGGAGCTTCGAACTCGTATCAACAGACGTGAGATCATTGGCGGCGAACTTGAGCAGTTTGCCGGAGGGGTCTTTCAACTGCTCTCCATCGGAGAGCCGGAGCGCGCGGGCCAGGCCATCGCCATCGGTCTGCGCGTCGAGCATGAACGGCGTGCGGGTGTCATTGGTCTCGTAAAGGTAAACCCCGCCCTGCCGCCAGGCGGAAAGCGCCTGCTCTACCAGCGGATCAGCCCCCGCATCTACGAGCTGTTTGACGAGTTCCGTCTGCCGGGCGACGTCGTCCGTGAGCATCGCCTCGACCAGCCGCGCACGGTGCGTAGGGACCGCCGGAGCGGAGGCGGCTGGAGCGGGAGCGGCACCAGCGGGCCGGAAAGTGAAGATGAGCCACGCGCCGCAGAGGAGGCTTAACCGGGTGGCGATCCGGGCTGCCTGGCGGGCCATGGACAGGCGGCGGGGGGAGGTTTGCGGGCGGAGGGGGCTGGACATCACGACGATGGGGTTGAACGCTGTTCTCTTTGTCGCAAGGGGAGGCGGGCGAATGCACGCGCCCGCCTCCCCCGCTGAACTAACTCAAACAACAGACAACCACCTATTTCTTCGTCAGGAACTTCTCGCTGAACGGCTCGCCGGCGACCGCGCCGAGCGACTTGATGATCTTGAACTGACCGGTCGCGAGAGTCTCACCGATGAACACAGGGTTCACGAGATGGTGGTTCGCCTGCATGGTGACCACGCCGGTGGGGGCCTTGAAGGTCTGGCCGATGAGCGCGGTGCGGACCTTGTCCACTTCGAACGTGCCGGCCTTCTCGGCGGCCTGCTTCCACAGATACACGCCGATGCGGGAGAGGTTCATCGGGCTGCAGGTCACGCGGTCCTTGGCATCAATGCCGCTGACCTTGTAATCCGCGCCGGTGACGACGGGAGCCTTGATCCACTTCATGAAGTCACCGACGAACTTGGTGTTCTCCGGGGACTTGATGGACATGAAGTAGGTCCAGCAGCCGAGGTGGCCGACGAGCTGCTTGGCCGGGAGGCCGCGGAACTCATCCTCCGAGATGGAGAACGAGACGACCGGGCAGTTCTCCGAGGTCAGGCCGGCGTTCGCGAACTCCTTGAAGAACGGCACGTTGGTGTCGCCGTTCAGGGTGCTGATGATGCAGGCCTTGCCGCCGGCGGCGAACTTCTTCACCGACGCGACGATGGTCTGGTAGTCGGTGTGACCGAACGGCGTGTAGATCTCTTCAATGTCCGAGTCCGGGATGCCCTTGGACTTCAGATACTGCTTGAGGATCTTGTTCGTCGTGCGGGGATACACGTAGTCCGAGCCGAGGAGGTAGAACTTCTTCTTGCCTTCCGCGAGCATGTAATCCACGGCAGGCACGGCCTGCTGGTTCACGGCTTCGGCGGTGTAGAAGATGTTCTTGGACAGCTCCTCGCCCTCATACTGCACGGGGTAGAAGAGCAGGCCATTGTTGCGCTCGAACACGGGGAGGCACGACTTGCGGCTGACGGAGGTCCAGCAGCCGAAGACGACGGAGACCTTGTCCTTCACGAGCAGCTCCTCCGCCTTTTCAGCGAACAGCGGCCAGTTGGACGCGGGGTCCACGACCACCGGCTCGATCAGCACGCTTTTGCCGCCGATCTTGACGCCGCCAGCCTTGTTGATCTCGTCGAACGTGAACAGGAGCACGTCCTTGAGCGAAGTTTCGCTGATGGCCATGGTGCCAGACAGCGAGTGGAGGACACCGACTTTGACTTTTTCCGCCGCCTGCGCCGAGACGCCGAGGGCGACCGCCGCGAGCGCGGCGAGGATTTTGGGAACTTTCATGTTTCGAGGGATTTTCAGTTTCAGGTTGACCAAGGTTTGCGTTTGCAGGGACAGGGTTCAGAACGAATAGGTCACGCCGCAACCCACGATGACGCGACTCTTCTTGCCGTCCAGGCCACCCGTATAAGAGGTCATGTCCAGACGCACTTCGGGCTGGATCTTGATGTTCGGCACGGGCTTGTAGTTCAGCGTGAGCGTCAGGCTGGCGAGATCGCCGCTGGTATCGGCTGAGGTGATGCCGGCACCGGGACGGACCGCAGGTCCGAGCACGCCGGTATCCTGGGTGATGTAGTCGCCGCGGAAGGCAACGCCCACCTGTGAGGTGAAGTCATACCACACCCAGCCGCCGACTGACCAAATGTCGGTCGTCGCCGCAGGCGCGTCGATATCGAAGAAGTCAAACTCCCAGCCGGTGCCGAGCTTTTCGGTGACCTGATAGCCGCCGATGGTGCCGAAACCCTTGACGACGGTGGCGCCGGGCTGCCGGTCGTAGAAGAAGTAGAGGTTCTCCCAGAGCTTGGCGGTGGGCTTGAAGTTCAGGCTGCCGCTGAACGCCTTGCCGTCGTTGTTGTCGATGGGGCCTTGGAAGAGGCCGTTGTCCACGCGCAAGGTCAAGCCGACCTTGTCGGTGAAGTTATAGCTGGCCTGGACACCGGCGGAAGGGCCGTTGCCCGTGAACCACCACTGGTTGCCCTGCGAGAAGTTCGGGTTGGCCGCACCACCGTCGCCGGACTCATAGTTCAGCAGCGAGATGAGCTCGCCCGCCTTGATGTTCAAGCCCGTGCCGATGGGGACGTTCATTTCAACATACGCCTCGCGGACATCGTTGAAGCTGGTGTTGCCACCGACGTTGGAGTTGAGCTGGCCCGCATCATCACCAAACATCAGCGACACCTTGTAACCAGCGGCCCACGTGTCCGTGGGGAGCGCCTTGCTGCCGACGCTGAGCTTGATCTTGTTGATGGAGAAGGAATTGTTCCTGGTGTTCCACAGGTAGGCATCGGAAGCGCCGTCCGCCGGGCGCGCCGTGTTGTAGAAATACGACGCCTGGACAAAGCCACTGATCTCGGTGTCCGCGAGGAATTTCAGCGTTTTGTTCGGGGTCTTGTCCTTGGGCAGGATGCCTTCCTTGACGGCGAGCGCCTCGATGTTCTCGAGCCGCTTGATCAGTTCGGCATTTTCCTTTTCCAACTTCTCCAATCGCGCGGCATCCTGAGCTCCGACCGAGGCCACACCGGCCCCGACCAACAGCGCAGTGCCAACACAGGTCCGCAGTGCTTTGTTTTTTAGGTTTTGTTTTGTCATGGTCGTCGTAGTTGCGATTTCCGAACTTGAGCACCTCGCCCAAGCGGGGGCACCAAAAGCGATGCCGATGCCAACTCGGCAACCGGTTCAAGAATCGTGAATGAATTCGGTTGCTCAAAAGCGTGTGACAGTTTCGTGACGTTTGTTTTGCCCTTTGCTGACTGGGGGTTTTACCGTAGCGACGGACCGTCGTGGAGACGCCGCGTTGTCCTCATCCAACGAGATATCCCCATTCAGACCTTGCCATTCAGCACGTTGCGCTGACCGGAAGACAGCAAGGTGCTCAAAAATGAACACTACGGGTGGGGCGATGCCAACAGGACGAGTTGAACCCCCAACAGCATCGTCTGCGCAACCTCAGATGGATGCCTCCACCCAAGCCCGCCGCAGTCGCTGTCGTGCTGGCCAAGCTCTGTTTCGCTACGGTGGCTTGCTCCAGCTTGCGGTTTCGCTGTTCAAAGCCTGATTTGCACCCATCAGCCTCGGGCTCGCTTCCGCGCATTTGACAGTCGCCTGCTCGCCGGTATAGTGCGCGCCCTTTGACATGAATCCTAATCCTCATGTGGCAGTGGTCGGCGCGACCGGTGCGGTCGGCGTCGAGATGATCAAGACGCTCGAGCAGCGGAACTTTCCCGTGGGGAAGCTCACCTTGCTCGCCTCCGCGCGTTCCGTGGGCAAGAAGCTCAAGTTTCGCGGGCAGGACATCGCCATCACCGAGCTGACCAAGGATTCGTTCGCGGGCATCGACATCGCGCTCTTCAGCGCGGGCGGCAGCATCTCCAAGGAGTTCGCGCCCATCGCGGCCAAAGCCGGCTGCGTGGTGGTGGACAACTCCAGCGCCTTC
>CAZOCL010000067.1:0-21692 GCA_964578245.1 uncultured Klebsiella sp.
TGCGCGAGGGCTACGAGTTCTTCAAGAGCATGGCCGCCCGCCGCAGCGACCTCGCCGCCGCGAAAGCCGCCGCCTGACCCCGTAGTCGCAGGCTTCAGCTTGCGCATCGTGTTGGTAGATCCACGCGCAACCAGAAGGTTGCGACTACCACTCCGTCGTTTTCAGCCTCCTGTCCACCTCGAACGGGGAGAGGTGTCGTGTCCGATTCCCACACGAGTCACTTGGCAGCGGCCAAGAATGCAGTAGCTTGTGCGACGATACACGTCACGCTTCCATCCTGCTTGAGCCGATTGGGCGTCGCCGCACTGGCCGTGGTGGCGCTCTTCGCGTTGGTTCCCCGTGCTGAAACCGCGTCGCCTGACTCCGCGGGGCTCAGCCTCGAACTGCCCAACCACCAGCGCTACACTCTGACCGTGCCGGCGGATTCGTCCCGGCTGGCGCGTGATCTCGACCAGCTCATCCGTGACGAGGAAGACTATCTGGCGCAGCGCAAGGTGGACCGGAAGAAACTGCGCGCAGAAACACCGCTGGCGGACATGACCCCGGCCCAGTTGCGAAGCTACCACGCCGAGCCGCTGGCACTGCCCACGAACAACGAACTGCGCGGCCTGCGGACACTCCAGGCTCTGGCCCGGCAACTGGATGCCGCCAACACCCCGGACGAGCGCACCAACACCCTGCGGCTCATGGTCGAGATCGCGCGTTCGCTGGAGAATCTGCATTGTCCGCCCATTCCCGCGCGGGTGGAGGTCGGGCTGATCCCCTTCCTATTCCTCGACTACCTGCACCGGCCGGTGGGCCGCGGCACGACCGTGGCGGCGAACCTTCCACTCCCACCCGGCAGCACCGACGCCAGCCGGTTTGATCCCCCGGACTCCACCTTTTGGCGGAAGCCCGCAGCCATCGCGCAGGCGGATCTCTTCCACTGTCTCGGGCGCGCCGGCTGGCCGGATTACGCGCAGGTGCTGTGGGAATATGATGATCCCAAGACGAGCTTCGGCTCGAACCCCGGCGTCAAGCTGAAGCACGGCCGCATCGAGCTGAAAGCCAAGTTTGGCGAAGTGCACTCCGAGCCGTTCACCGTGCGGGTTTTTCATGCGCTCGGCTACAATGTGGAGCAGACCGATTACGCCCCTTCGCTCCGCATCAAATACGACCGGCGTCTGTTCCGGGAATTCCACCAGCGCAAGGAGCTGGATCTGGAGTTCCGCGTCCTGGCGGTGGTCCCAGTGCTGCACCTCGCATTGCAGCGACGCTACGACCCGTTCCAGTTCATCACGGAAGCCGTGCTCAAGGATGGCACGCGCTTGACGGGGCAGGAGTTGAAAGCCCGCCTGCTGTTTGATCCGAAGCGCGAACAGCCCGAGGATGACCCGGCCAATTTCGACCCGGCGTTTGAGGCGGCCATCGCGCACCTGGTCACGCGCGAGGCCAACGTGCAGGTCAGGGATGCGAGCGCGCAGAATCTCGGGCCATGGGCCTTCGGCGGGCTGGGCCACGAGCACCTGCGCGAGCTGCGGGGCGTCGCCCTCCTGGCGGCCTGGCTTGGCTGGACGGACACGCGCTGCGACAATACGCGCATCAAAGTGGTCACCACCGGTGGGACCACGGAGGTGAAGCACTTTTTCTCCGACCTCGGCGGCGGGCTGGGCAAGGGTGCGGGCTTGTTCTCCTGGCAGTCCGATGCGCCGAATCTGTTCGACTGGACGTTTACCGCTCCACCGCGCCGGGTGGACCAGGGCCGGCTGGCCATCCCCTTCCGCATCGTGAACTATCGGCCGATTGACCGCACCCCGGCCTTCAAGGAGATGACGACCGACGACGCGCGCTGGATGGCGCGCATGATCGCCCAGCTTACGGAGGCGCAGCTCGTGCAGGGCCTGATCGCCTCCGGCTGGGACGACGCGGAAGTCCGGCTGCTGACCGAAAAACTCATCAGCCGGCGGGACAAGATGATCCAGGATCTGGGTCTGGCCGCTGAAATCCCGCTGCTCCGCCCGGAAGGCGCGCGCAGAAATCTTGTATACGACCCGGCATCGAGCCCCGCGAAGGGAGCACGGCCCACGGGCCAGAAAATCGTTGGTGGACGATTGGTGAGCCGGTCGGCACCAGATCAGGTCGAACACTGAGATTGAATTGCCCGCGAAAGGACGCGAAGGACACGCAGGAAACCCATTGAGACAACTCACTTTGTGTCACCCGCAGGATGAAGCGGGGAACAACCGCGGTTCGTGCAGCTCGATTCCTTTGCCCGCCTAAAACTCGAAGTAATTCGTGATGCCCAGGGTGGCGTTGTTGATGAAGCGCGCCGTGGCATTGGGGCCGGACACCGGCTTCGCCTTGACCGCGCTGCCGTCCATGAGCGTCCAGAGCAAACGGCCGCCGTGGGCGCCGGTTTTGGCAAGCTGGCCGGTGAAGCGGGTGGGGTCGTCGTAATATCCCGGCGGGGCACTGGTGTCCTGGGCGACCACGTTGGTGCTCATGTCCGAGGTGACGAAATTGCGGCTGGGCAGGGGCCATTGTTGCACGCGCTTGCTGGGCGCCCAGTTCGCGGTCGCGCCGGTGAAGGCGTTGACTCCGTAGAGGCGGCCCCACATGAGCGAAACGTTGGCATTGCGCTCGTCCACCGGGCGGTCGTTGAAACGGATTTCGTAGCGGTTCACGGCGTTGAGGTAGCTGCCCGTGAACCGGGACTCGCCGAGCAGAGCCGGACAGCGGAGCTGTTTCACTTCCTTGGCCGTGCCGGTCCAGGAGTTGGTCGGTGGCAGGCCCAGATACCCTCGCAGGAAGTGGGTGCCATACACGCGGTTGGTCAGGTCCAGATCCTGCGTCATATAGCGTGGGTAGAGCGCGGTGCTCATGCCGCCGGGCAGGAAGTCATCGTGGTCACTGTGATACAGGTTCACCGCGAGGATGAGCTGCTTGCTGTTGCTGGTGCAGAGCGCGCCCTTGCCGGCCTGCTTGGCCTTGCCAATCACCGGCAGGAGCATGCCCGCCAGGATCGCGATGATGGCGATCACCACCAGCAGTTCGATGAGCGTGAAGGCAAATCGCCCGGGTGAATTGAAGCGCATGGCGTTCATGGACGCGAAGGGTGCAGAGCATTGAAAACCTAATCAGAACGCTGCGCGCGTCAACGAGAACTTTCCTCGCCCGGACCCAAACGGCTTGTGAACGGCCGTTGCCGTCCTAGCATCGCGCCATGCACGCACTTGTGGCCCACGTAGCAGCGCAAATCCACCAGCGGGGTTTGCTGCCGGAGGGGGCTGGCGTGCTGGTGGCGGTTTCAGGCGGGGTGGATTCCATGGGGTTGCTGCGGGTGCTCCACGCGCTCGCGCCGGAGCGTGGCTGGCGGCTGGTGGTGGCCCATTTCAACCACCAGTTGCGCGGCAAGGCGAGTGAGGCGGACGCGCGGTTTGTGCAGCGGGCGGCGGAGAAGCTCGGGTTGGAATGCGTCTTGGAAGCGGGTGACGTGCGCGGTCTGGCGGGGGAGCGTGGCTGGTCCTTGGAGATGGCCGCGCGGGAGCTGCGGCATGGGTTTCTGGCTCGGACCGCCAGGCGGCTGGGCCTGGGCACGGTGGCGGTGGCGCATCACGCGGATGATCAGGTGGAGCTGTTCTTCCTGCGCCTGCTGCGCGGGGCAGGGGGCGGGCTGGCCGGGATGCGCTGGCGGAGCGTTTCCCCGGCGGACAAGTCGCTCACGCTGGTGCGCCCGCTGCTGGACCAGTCGAAGGCCGCGCTGCGGGACTTCGCGCGGGCGGAGAAGGTCCGTTTCCGCGAGGATGCCACCAATGCTTCACTGGACATTCTCCGTAACCGCATTCGCCAGGAGTTGCTGCCGCTGTTGCGGGAGCATTACCAGCCTGGACTGGACCGCACCGTGCTGCGGGCGATGGACATCGTCGGTGCGGACGCGGAGTGGGCGCAGGCCGCCGCCCGCTACCAGTTCAATGCCAAGCTACGCGCGCCTTTCAAGGGCTTGCCCTTGGCGGTGCAGCGCCAGTGCCTCTGCCTGGAGCTGACGCAGCTCGGGCTGGCCACGGACTTTGAGCTGGTGGAGCGCCTCCGGCTCCAGCCCGGGGTGAAGCATTCGTGGGAGGACGGCTGGCTGGTGCGCGAGGCGGCTTCGGGCGCGGTGTCGCTGCTGCACTCTGCTCCAGTAGAGGACAATTCGGGACAGACGGAGTGCCGGCTGGAAGGCAGACGAGGAACGCTCTTGTTCGAGGGGGTGGAGGTGACGTGGCGGATCAAGCCGCGAGGCGGTCGCGCGATCCGGCACGCGGCGGGACAGGAGCGTTTCGATGCCGACAAGGTCGGCCAGCGCATCGTCCTGCGGCATTGGCGCTCCGGTGACCGGTTTCAACCCAGCGGCCTCGCGCAGCCGGCCAAGCTGCAGGATCTGTTCACCAACGCGAAGATTCCGGCGGCGGAGCGCCGTCGGCTGCTCGTCGCGGAGGCGGCGGATGGCCGGATCTTCTGGGTGGAAGGACTGCGGATTGCCGAGGGTTTCAAGCTGGGGCAGGGGACCCGCACCGAACTGGTCTGGCGATGGCAGCGCATGGTTCGATGAGTCAATGCGCAAGGCAAAGGAACCATTCCGAGCAGCCCCAAAGATTTGGGAAAGACAAAGATTTCGATTCCGTAAATCCAAGTCTTTCCCAAATCTTTGGGGTTTTCTTTTTGATTCAGGCCGTTGAGCTGGCCGGCGAGCCATCCGAAGGCATGCCGCGCCTGAATAGAATGCAACTTTTTTTCTTCAGTATCGAATAACGCTGGATGGGTTCCGTCCACCATTACGGACGCGAAATTTTTACAGACCTGTATGAGCAATAATCAACCTCGCTGGTGCAACTCGGCTGACCACAGTTTCTACACCTCCCGCCGCAACTTCCTGCAAGTCGGCGCGCTGGGCACGCTCGGGCTGACGCTCGGCGACGCCATGAAGGCCGAGGCCTACGAGGCGACCCCGTCCAAGGAAGGCAAGGCCAAGAACGTCATCAACATTTACCTGCCCGGCGGCATGGCGCATCAGGAGTCGTTCGACCCCAAGATGTATGCTCCCATCGAGTATCGCGGCCCCATGGGCACCGTGAAGACCAAGCTCGACGGCGTGTATTTCTCCGAGCTGATGAAGGACACCGCCAAGATCGCCGACAAGATCACGGTCGTCCGCTCGATGACCCACGGCGAAGCCGCCCACGAGCGCGGGACGCATAACATGATGACCGGCGTCCGCCCCAGCCCGGCGCTTGTCTATCCCAGCTTCGGCTCCGTGGTTTCCCACGAGCTCGGACCCCGTCAGAATCTCCCGCCTTACGTCGCGATCCCGTCCGTCACCGCCAACGGAGGCACGGGCTACCTCGGCTCGGCCTACGCGCCCTTCAGCCTCGGGGCTGACCCGGCGAGCGCGGGCTACAAGGTCCGTGACCTAACCCTGCCTACCGGCATTGACGACCAGCGCTTCGCCACCCGCCGCTCGATGCGCGCCGCGGTGGACGAGCACTTCTCCAAGCTGGAGAAGACCGACGCCCTCGACGGCATGGACACCTTTTATCAACGCGCTTACAGCCTCATCTCCTCGGAGAAGGCCCGCGAGGCGTTCGACATCGAGAAGGAATCCAGCAAGCTGCGTGACGAATACGGCCGCAACACGGCCGGCCAGCGCATGCTGCTCGCCCGCCGCCTCGTGGAGTCCGGCGTCCGCTTCGTCTCGATGACCTACGGTGGCTGGGACCATCACGACAACATCAAGCGCGCGATGGAGAACCAGATGCCCAACTTCGACCAGGCGTTCGCCCGCCTCGTCCGCGATCTCGACGAGCGCGGCATGCTGGACAACACGCTGGTGTATGTGACCTCCGAATTCGGTCGCACGCCCAAGATCAACCAGACCGCCGGCCGCGATCACTGGCCCAAGGTTTTCTCGATCGTCATGGCCGGTGGCGGCGTCAAGCGCGGCTACATCCACGGCTCGTCCGACGCCCAGGGCGCGGAGCCGGAGAACGACCCGCTCACGGTCAGCAATTACTCGGCGACGGTTTACAGCCTCATCGGCATTGATCCGGAACGCCGGCTCATGTCCCCGGGCAGCCGCCCGCAGGCCATCGTCATTGACGGTCACGTCGAGAAGGACCTGCTCGCCTGAGCGCGCATGGCACGCTGGCCGGCTGATAGATTACCTGACGGGGCAATGTCCGGCACACGGCATTGCCCCGTTGTGCTTGGGACGCGCCCGTAGCGCAGCTCCGGGCTTGCTGGCGGCTCGATAATGAGTAATGACTGAACACGATTTCCGCATGAACAACCGCACGCTCGTCGCCACCCTCCTCGCCGCGTCCACGCTGGTCGCCGGCGCTGTCGCTCCGTCGCTCCAAAACACCTCGCCGAACGGCCTTCAGCGCGGCACCGAAGCGGAGCTGAAGTTCAACGGCTCCCGGCTGGCGGACGCCGAGGAAGTCCTCTTCTACGAGCCGGGCGTGACCGTGCTCGAACTCAAGGAGAAGAAGGACAGCTACGTGCTGGCGCGTGTGAAGCTGGATGCCGACTGCCCGCTGGGCGAGCACAAGATCCGCATCCGCACCAAGACGGGCGTCTCGGACCTCCGCACCTTCGTGGTCGGGCCGTTCCCCCAGATTGACGAGAAGGAGCCGAACACCACGCCGGACAAGGCCCAGCGGATTTCCATGAACACCACCGTGCTCGGCACGATGAGCAACGAGGACGTGGACTACTACCTCGTCGAGGTCAAGAAGGGCGAGCCCATCTCCGTCGAAGTCGAGGGCATGCGCCTGGGGCGGACGATGTTCGATCCCTACGTGGCCATCCTCGAGAAAAACGGCAAGGTGCTGGCCAAGGCCGATGACACCGCACTGTTCGTCCAGGACGCCTACGCCACGGTCGTGGCCCCGGCGGATGGCGAGTATCTGATCGAGGTGCGCGAGACCAGCTACGGCGGCACCGGCAACCCCTACCGTGTCCACATCGGCAGCTTTCCCCGGCCCAGCGCGGTGTTTCCTCCCGGCGGCAAGGCGGGCGAGTCGCTCGAAGTGAAGTTCCTCGGCGATGCCGGCGGTGACTTCACCCAGACCTTCAGCCTGCCCCAGCCGAACAAGTTCAAGTATGGCGTGGTGGCCGAGCGCAAGGGGCTGTCGGCCCCCTCCATGAACGTGGTTCGCATCTCCAGCTTCGGGAACGTGAACGAGAAGGAGCCGAACGACGACGTGAAGACCGCGACGGTCGCCTCCGGCCCGCTCCCCATCGCCTTCAACGGCATCATCGACAAGAAGGGCGACGTGGACTGGTATCGTTTCACGGCCAAGAAGGGCGAGACCTACGACATCAATGTCTATGCCCGGCGCATCCGATCGCAGCTCGACACCGTGCTGGTGGTGGCCGATGCGGACGGCAAGACCATCGCCAGCAACGACGACTCCGGCGGGGCGGACAGCTATGTGCGCTTCACGGTTCCCCGCGACGGTGATTTCACGCTGAAAGTGACTGACCACCTCGGCTACGGCGGACCGGACTGCACCTATCGCATCGAGCTGACCCCGGTGCAGCCGGAGCTGACCACTTTCATCGCGGACACGGCGCGGTATGACACGCAGACGCGCAAGTCCATCGTCGTCGCGCGAGGCAATCGCTTCGCCTCGCTCCAGAGCATCCGGCGCAAGGACCTGCCCGGCGACGTCAGTGACCTGGAGTTTGCCATGGAGAACTTCCCCTCCGGCATCACGATGCAGGCCGTGAACATCCCCAAGGACCAGACCACCTGGCCGGTCGTGTTCGAGGCGCGGATGGATGCGCCGGTCGCCGGCAAGCTGGCCAATCTCGCGCTGCGCACCCCGGCGGACTCCAAAGGCTCCGCCAAGGGCGGCACCTGGCAGAACTACGACCTTGTGCAAAACGGCAACGACGGCGTTTATTACCAGACGTGGACGGACAAGATCGCCGTGGCGGTGGTGGATGAGCTGCCTTTCAAGATCAGCGTCGAGCCGCTGCGGGCGCCCCTCGTGCAGAGCGGTTCGTTGGACGTGAAGATTCTGGTGGAGCGCAAGGAAGGCTTTGATGAGGCGATCAAGGTCATCAACCTCTACAACCCGCCCGGCACCGGCAGCACGCCGGACATCACCATCCCGAAGGGCGAGAAATCCGCCGCCTACCAGCTCAACGCCAACGCGGGCGCGGCCACCAAGACTTGGAAAATCGCCTTCCTCGCCTCAGCCACGGTCCAGGGCGGCACCGCTTACGCCTCCTCCCAGCTCGCCGACCTCGAAGTCGCGCCGGCCTTCGTGAGCGGCAAGATCACCCAGACCAACACCATCGTCGGCACCCCGGTGAAGCTGCTATGCACGCTGGACCAGAAGACGCCCTTCGAGGGTCGGGCCGAGGTGAAGCTCATGGGCCTGCCCGCCGGCACGACCGCCGAGCCGAAGTCCATCACCAAGGACGACAAAGAGATTGTCTTCGACGTGATCACTGCAACGAACGCCGTCAAGGGCATGCACCGCTCGCTGTTTGTGGCCATGAACCTCACGCTCAAGGGCCAGGACGTGACGCAGACCTTCGCCAGCAGCGGCGCGTTGCGCATTGACCCCACCCGCCAGCAACTGGCCGAGGCCAAGCCGGCCGAGCCCAAGCCGGTTGTGAAGTCGCCCAAGCCTGGCAAGTGAGCGAGTCATCCGGCACCCATCACTAATTACTTTCCCATGAGAACCCTCCTCACCGCTCTCACGCTGGCGTTCCCGCTCGCCGCGTTCGCCGCCCCGACCCTCGTGGACGTCCGCGTTTACCCGCCGGACATCAACCTGTCCTCGAAGGTGGATTTCCAGACCGTTGTGGTGCAGGCCGTTTATTCGGACAGCACCACGCGCGACGTGACCGGCCAGGCGCAGTTCTCCCTCGCGGACAAGAGCTTCGCCCGGCTCGACAAGGCCGCCGTCTTCCCCGTCGCGGACGGCAAGACCGAGTTGCAGGTCAAGTATGAGGGCAAGACCCTCACGCTGCCCGTGGCGGTCGAGAAGTCCGGCTTCACCCCGGCGATCAGCTTCACCCTCGATGTGATGCCGGTCTTCAGCAAGGCCGGCTGCAACACCGGCTCCTGTCACGGCTCGGCGCGCGGCAAGGACGGCTTCCACCTCTCCCTCTTCGGTTACGATCCCGAAGGCGACTACGGCAAGATCACCCGCCAGATGCTTGGTCGCCGCGTCAACCTCGCCCTGCCCGAGGAAAGCCTCCTGCTCACCAAAGCCGTGGGCTCCGTGCAGCACACCGGTGGCAAGTCCTTCGAGACGACGGACGAACTGTATCAGACGGTGTTGAAGTGGATCGACACCGGCGCGCAGGCGGACCCGAAGGACATCGCGCAGGTCACGGGCATCGAGATCTTTCCCAAGCAGGCCGTGCTGGAAGGCGCTGGTGCGGCGCAACAGTTCACCGTCCGAGCCAAATATACCGACGGCACTGACCGCGATGTGACGCGCACCGCGTTCTTTGTCAGCAACAATGACACCAGCGCCAAGGTCACCAAGAGCGGCCTGGTTACGGCCGACAAGCGCGGCGAGGCCTTCGTCATGGCGCGTTTCGATGCCTTCACCGTGGGCGCGCAGATCCTGGCGATCCCCAAGGATCCCTCGTTCGTCTTCCCGCAGGTCGTCGAGAACAACTACATCGACACCCTGGTGGATGCGAAGCTGAAGAAGATCCGCATCACCCCCAGCGAGGTGGCGGATGACGCGACCTTCGTGCGCCGCGTGACCCTGGACATCACCGGCATGATGCCGACCCCCGAGGAAGTCCGCTCCTTCCTATCCGACAAGGATGCGAAGAAGCGCGAGAAGAAGGTGGACGAGCTGCTCGAGCGCCCGGAATTCACCGAGCTGTGGGTGATGAAGTTCGCGGAGCTGCTCCAGATCCGCACCGACAACAACCAGTTCCAATACAAGTCCGCGCTCCAGTATTACGACTGGCTCAAGGACCAGTTCGCGCGGAACGTCCCGATGGACAAGCTCACGCAGGAACTGCTCACGGCCAAGGGCGGCACCTTTGCGAACCCGGCGGCGAACTTCTACAAGGTCGAGACTGACGTGCTGAAGCTCTCTGAGAACGTCGCCCAGGTCTTCATGGGCATGCGGATGCAGTGCGCCCAGTGCCACAACCATCCCTTCGACCGCTGGACGATGAACGACTACTACGGCTTCGCCGCCTTCTTCGCCCAGGTGGGTCGCAAGACGGGCGAGGATCAGCGTGAGACCGTGGTCTTCAACCGAGGCAATGGCGGCGTGCGCCACCCGGTTGGCAACCGCGACATCCTGCCGAAGTTCCTCGGTTCCGAAGGCGGCAAGACCGAAGAAGGTCAGGACCGCCGCGAAGTGCTGGCCAAGTGGCTCGCCTCGCCGCAGAACCCGTTCTTCGCCCGCAACCTGGCGAACATCGTCTGGGCGCACTTCTTCGGCCAGGGCATCGTGGAGCCGGTGGACGACGTGCGCATCAGCAACCCTGCCTCGAACCCCGAGCTGCTGGAGGAACTCGGCAAGCGCTTCACCGACTCGAACTACAACTTCAAGAAGCTCGTGCGCGACATCTGCGCCAGCCGCACCTACCAGCTCACGCCCAAGTCCAATGCGACCAACGCCGAGGACACGCGCAACTTCGCCAAGGGCACCATCCGCCGCCTGCGCGCCGAGATCCTGCTCGACGCGATCACGCAGGTGACGGCCACCCGGAACAAGTTCCGCGGCCTGCCGGAAGGTTCCCGCGCTGTGGAGATCGTGGACGGCCGCACCACCACCTACTTCCTCACCACCTTCGGTCGCGCGGACCGCGGCACGGTCTGCTCGTGCGAAGTGAAGATGGAGCCGAACCTTTCGCAGGCGCTCCACCTCCTCAATGGTGATACGGTCAACCAGAAGATTCAGGGTGGCGGCCTCGTCCGGGCGATGACCAAGGAAGGCAAGTCTCCCGAGCAGATCATCGAGGAGTTCTACTGGCGCGCCCTCTCCCGCCCGCCGACGCAGACGGAGCAGACCAAGCTGGTGGCCTACGTCGCCGATGCCAAGACGCCGGAGGACAAGTCCGTGGTCCTGAACGACCTCTTCTGGGCCGTGCTGAACTCGAAGGAGTTCATCTTCAACCACTGATGAAGCAACCAAGTTCCAAACTCCAAATTCCAAATAAATTCCAAGCTTCAAGCTTCAAGTTGAACGTGGAAGCCAGGGACTGTTGGAATTTGGGAGCTGGAGTTTCTTTGAAGCTTGGAACTTGGGTTTTGGAGCTTTGAATCTTCCGCCATGAAAACGCTGCACATCCTCGCATCCGTTGCCACTTTCGCACTGGCTGCCGGCACTGCCAGTGCCCAAAAGGTCACGTTCGACGAGCACATGCTCCCGATCTTCAAGAACCAGTGCTTGAAGTGCCATAACGCCGACAAGCCCAAGGCTGATCTCGATCTCTCGACCTACGGCGGCACCATGAAGGGCGGCAGTTCCGGCCTCATCGTCGTCGGTGGTGATCCGGACGGCTCTTCGCTCTACAAGAGCGTCACCCACGCCGCCGAGCCGACCATGCCGCCGAAGAGCAAGCTTGCGGACAAGGAGATCGAGCTGATCAAGAAGTGGATCGCCAGCGGCCTGCTCGAAAACTCCGGCAGCAAGGCCATCGCCTCGAATCGTCCCAAAGTGGATCTCAGCCTCACCGCAGCCTCCTTCGGCAAGCCCGAGGGCGCGCCGCCCATGCCGGGTGATCTGCTCCTGGAGCCGGTCCTGCGCACCACCCGCACCAGCGCCAGCACCGGGCTCGCCGCGAGTCCTTGGGCACCGCTCGTAGCGCTCGGCGGGCAAAAGCAGGTGTTCCTCTACAACACCGACACCATGCAGCTCGCGGGGGTTTTTCCCTTCCCCGACGGTTTTCCTCACGACGTGAAGTTCAGCCGCAACGGCAAGCTGCTCCTGGCCGGCGGTGGCCGCGGTGCGAACAAGGGCGTCGTTGCCGTCTGGGACATCACCACCGGCGAACGCATCCTCACCGCTGGCGATGAACTCGACGTGGCGCTCGCGGCGGACATCTCCTCGAACCAGAAGTGGATCGCCCTCGGCGGTCCGGACCGGTTGGTGAAGATCTATTCCACCGCCACTGGCGAGCAGCTTCACAAGATGAAGAAGCACACCGACTGGGTGCTGGCCGCCGAGTTCAACCACACCAGCACCTACCTCGCGACCGGCGACCGCAATGGCGGCGTGGTTGTTTGGGATGCTGAAGCCGGCCAGGAAGTGCAGACCTTCAGCGGCCACCGCGGGGCCATCACCTCGCTCGCCTGGCGCACGCCGGACCTGCTCGTCTCCTCCAGCGAGGACGGCACGGTGAAGACCTGGAGCGTGAAGGAAGGCGCGCAGGTCAAGTCCACCGCCGCGCACAACAGCGCCGTGAGCGTTCGCCTGACCGTGGACGGCCTCATGGTCACCGCGGGCCGGGACAAGACCATCACCACGTGGGACGTCGAGGGCAACAAGGGCAAGACCTTCACCATCACGAACGACCTCCCCGTGCGGGCCGCGCTCACCTACAACGGCAAGCGCGTCATCGCCACGGACTGGACCGGCCGTGTGTATGCCTGGGACGTGGCCGATGGCCGGGAACTGACCGGGCTGTCGCTGAACCCGCCCACCATCGCCGAGCAGCAGCAGCAGGTCGCCCAGCGCATCACCGACCTCGAAACCGGGATGGCCAAGCTGAACACCGCCCTCGCCGAGGCCACCGCGAACACCGTGAAGGCCAAGGCGGATCTCGAAGCCGCCAAGGACGGCAATGCCAAGCGTTCCCTGAATCTGGCCGCCGAAGTGGCCGCGAAGAAGCAGGAGGATGCCAAGGCCGCCATTGAAAATGCCGCGACCGAGCTGAAGATTGCCAAGTCCAGCGTGGACCGCCTGAAGGTGGGTGCGTTCTACGCGCAGGTCTGGCGGGCCAAGGGCGAGTTCGCCGCGCACAAGGACGAACAGAAGCGCCTGCTGGCCGAGTCAGAGTCCGCCAAGGGCGCGATCAAGCAGGCCGAAGACGACATCAAGGCCGCGAAGAAGCTCAAGACGACCACCAAGGAAGAAAAGGAAAAGGTCGCCAAGCGCATCAAGGATCTGGAGAAGACGATCACCGACAACAAGAAGCTCGCCACCACCTCGAAGGACACGGCGGACAAGATGACCAAGCCGCTCGCCGCCGAGGAGAAGAAGCTCCAGGCGCTCACGACCGATTACCAGAAGCTGAAGGCCGCTTCGGCTCCGGCGACCGCCCCGGTCAAGTCGGCCAAGCTCTAAGCAGCGGAGCGCGGCGTTCACGCCGCAGAAGGCTGCGATTGCAATCGTGAGCTTGAACCATTGAGGACCTGCTCCCGTTTTTGCGGCCTGAAGGCCGCGCTCCTCTTGAAGCAAAAACCCTCCCGCCGAATGCATCGGCGGGAGGGTTTTGCTTTGAGATTGGGGACAGCTTACTTCATCAGCGCCAGCGCGGACGCCACGAGCTTGTCGGCGCTGAGGCCGTGCAGCTTGTAGAGTTCCTCCGCGAGGTAGGCGCTCTGACCAAACTCACCGGGGATGCCCAGCGAGGTCATGCGGTGCGCGATGCCCGCCCGGCTCAGCGCGTGGCTGACCTGCGCGCCCATGCCGCCGACGACCTGATGGTCCTCGATGGTCACCACCCGGCCGTTCGCGGCCTTCACTGCGGCACCGATGGTCTCGATGTCCACGTGGTTGATGAAGGGGTTGTTGATGACCGTCGCCTTCACGCCCTGCTCGGCGAGCTTCTTGCCGGCGCTGATGGCCTTGTCCAGCAGCACGCCGCAGCCGATGAGGACCACGTCCGTGCCTTCGGCCAGGACCTGCGCCTTGCCCCACGGGTAGGTCGCGCCGGGAATCCAGCTCATCGGGTAGTTCTCACGGCCCACGAAGAAGATGTAGCTCTCGCCGTCCTTGCCCGTCGAGCGGTCCGCGGCATAGCGGTGGATGGCCTGATACATCAGCGACTCCGCCTCATCCGGGCAGCTCGGCATGATCACGCAGGTGTGCGGGATGGAACTCACCGCCGCGAGGTAGGTCGTGGCCTGGTGGCTCGCTCCGTCGGCGGCGTCCTGGAAGCCGATGTGGCTGAACATCGCGATGACCGGAGCCTGTGAAAGCGCGGCCATCGTGAGCGGCAGGTTGCCCTTGGTCACGCCGAACTGGCCGAACGTGTCCACGATGGGGATGTAGCCGGACTTCGCATAGCCCGCGCCCACGCTCACCATGTTCGCCTCGGCGATGCCCACCTCGACGAAGCGGTCCGGCAGCGCCTTCTGGAACGCGCTGATGCCGGTGGAGCCCTGCACGTCGCAGGAGATCGAGAAGACCGGCAGTCCGTCCATCGCGGCGCGGACGGCGCCCTTCGCGAGACCGGCCTGGACCTTGTCCTTCTTCACGGCGGGCGCGGCGGGAGCCGGGGCGGCCGCAGCAGCGGCGGCCTTGGCTTTCTTCGCGGCCTCGCTCTTCTCCCAGTCGGCACGCAGGGCGGCACCCCACGCGACCAGCGCGGCAGGCGCGGTGTCGCCGGTGTAAAGCTCCGTCACCCAGTCGGGGATCTTCTCGCCGTTCGAGAGCGGGAAGCCGTGGCCGCCGGCGGAGTTGTCCACCGTGGCCTTGATGCCGTAGCCCTTGATGGTCTTGACCCAGAGGCAGACCGGGACGTTCGGATTCGCCTTGGCCTGCTGGATCGCCTTTTCCACGGACAGGTAAACGGCCTGCAGGTTGTGGCCGTCCGGGACGGTGATCACGTTCCAGCCCAGCGCGCCCATCGCCTGGAAGCTGCGCTGCATGGAGAAGGAGTCCTTCGTGATGCGGCCGGAGAGCTTCGTGTCGTTGTCCGAGAGGATCAGCACGAACGGATTGACCTTGTCCTTCGCGGCCAGGCCGGGGATCGCGGCAAAGGCTTCCTTGGCCTCGCCTTCCATCGCCGCGCCGTCGGACACGGTGCAGATGGTGACGCGGTCGCGACCGGCCGTCTTGTCGCCCATCGCCAGGCCCTGGGCCTGCGGGAGGCTGGAGCCGAGCGGGCCGTTCGAGACCAGCACGCCCTCGGGATTGAGGTGCGACTCGCCGTGGCCGGTGAACTTGCTCGCAATGCTGCGGAAGCCCTTGAGCGTGTCGAAGGTCATCCCGTCGAAGCCATACAGCGCGCGGAGGGCATAGACGCCGTTCTCCGTGTGGCCGGCGTCGTTGACGAAGTTGAAGGCCTCATGCCACTGCCGTCCCTGCGTGGCAAACATCTGCGCGTGGACCGCCGCCATGATCTCCGCGAAGGCCGCCGGGCCGCCCCAGTGGCAGGCCGCGCCCCCGACCACGGCATGCACGTCCATCAGCGCCACAAGCGCGCGGGTCGCACGCGGGTCGGCAACCGTGACGGACTGCCCGGCCGCGTTCTGGACGGTGACGGAATACGTCGGCGCGGCGGACGGCGTGGAAGCGAGGCGGGACTTGAGCGCGAGGGGCGTCAGCGGCGGAGCTTCGAGTTTCGCGACAACGGAATTATCTGCGGCCATAGGTTCGGTCGGGTTGGGTTCTACTGGTTGAACTGCACAACAAAGCGGGTGACGGTAGAAATCGGCAAGCGAAAAGGGAAGGAGGAATTTGCCCGGCTGGATGCTTAATCCCGTGGCTAATCGTGAGCGTAACCTTGGTGTCCAACCCGAGCCCGGCATGATGACCTCAAAAGTAATCAGCGCGATTGCCGCCGGCTTGCCATAACTGCTACTTGAAGAGGTGGACGCCAGCCAGTCCGGCAAGGCGGGCGAGTTCCGCCTGCGCGATGTCGCAGGTGATGAACGCCTCGGAGCGGGCGTGTTGCGCGGCGGCGACATGGACGAAATCCCAGGTGCCGGCGTTCGCGGCCTGCGCGTGGCGGGCGCTCAGCTCGTCGCCCCAGTCCAGCAGGTCGGGCAGGCGGTGGCTGCCCAGCTTGAGCCGTTGCGACGTTTCGCTGGCGCGGTAGGCGTGCCAGGCGGCGGCAGCGTAGGTGCCGGAGAGCCGGCGGAGATTGTGGCGCAGTTCCACGCGCAGCAGGGGATTCCAGCAGAAGTCCGGAGAGCGTTCGCGGCACCAAGCGGTCACCACCGGGGCGAACTCGTCCGCTGGGTGAAACCACGCCATCAGCGCGGAAGTGTCGGCGTAGATTCTCACCGGCGGCGACGCTGGCGCTCCTGCAGGACGGGATTGGGCACGCGGTCAGCCGTCTTGACGCGCTTCTGCGCCTGCCACACCTCGCCCATGATCTCATTCCAGCCGGGCTGCTCGGCGGCGGTCATCGGCTCGATGCGTCCGATAGTGCGGCCATTGCGGGTGATGACAAGGGACTCGCCCTGCTCAAGCTGGTTGAGCACGGCCTTGGTCTCCTGGTGCAACTGTTTTGCCGTGATGGTGCCCACGGGCGAAAAGTAACACCTTGAAAGTGTCTCCACAAGCACAACGCTGTTCCTTTGTGCTCTTTGCGCCCTTCTGCGGTGATCCTGACGCTTTTCCAGATTCAACAACACGGGTCGGAGACCGGCGCTCCGGCGGATTGGCAGAAGCTTCGCGGCTGCCAGACTATGTGCCGAAGTTCGGATCGAGTTCCTTCAGAATCTCGAGGCGGATTGGCAAGGGCTGGAGCCCGAGGTCCTTCAAAATTTTAGCCGCGACACCGGTCTCCTCATGCAGCAGGCCCAGCAGAATGTGCTCGGTGCCAACATAGGTGTGATCAAGCGCCGAGGCCTCTTGCTGGGCTTGAGACAACGCCCGCAGGGCTGCCGGGGTGAGAGGCGGCATAATGGGAATGGTGGGGGTCGGGCCCGAATACTCGACTGGGAAGGCGAGCTTCTCAACCTCCGCACGGATGCGTTCGAAATCAGCGCCCTGCTTCCGCAGCACGTTCACCGCCACCCCGCGGCCCAGCTTCAGCAGGCCAAGCAGCACATGTTCTGAGCCGGTGAAGTGATGCCGCAAGCGTTTCGCTTCCTCCTGGGCCAGCCCGAGAGTTTCTTGAGCCCGCGGAGTGAAGTTGATTATGCCGATTCCGGAGCTCGTTCCGGCACTGAGCCGGTGGTCTAGCGGCGCGATGAGGCTTGGAACCCGTGTGGTTTGACAGGCTGGCTCAATTTTCTCGAGAGTTTTTTCGCGAGCTTGAACTGGATCTACCCCCAGGTTTTTCAATGCCTGTGCCGCGATGCTTTCTCTTTCGGCCAGTAGGCCAAGCAGCATGTGTCCAGTTCCTAGATAGACATGTTGCAGTGTATTCTTTTCCTGGGCGGCGTGCTCCAGGGTCTTCTTGAACAAAATAGTGTAAGGAACCGCTCCTGGACTGCTTGCGCTCGCCGCAGGGCTGTTCAGTTTTTCGACTTCTGCGCGAGCGGATTCAAGGGTAAGCCCATAGCTTTGGAGCACGCTCGCAGCCACGCCCTCACCAAGGCGGAGCATCCCGAGCAACAAGTGCTCGGTGTCCACATAGGGATGCTGGAGCCGGTCCGCCTCCTTCCGTGCCAGCGCCAGCACCACTTGAGCGCGCGGCGTAAAATTGCCGAAGTCGCTGCTGCCTCTGTCTGCGGTCAGGCCGAACCACCGCAGAAGCGATTTGAAAAAGTTCATCCTTCGATCATTCAGAACCTGCGGGGACGCGCCGTCCAGTCTTTCCACCGGCCCGCGCGCCGCGCATTCAGACGCTGACCCGTATCCGCAAGGGCTCGGAGCGCGGGCGTCCTCGCCCGCTTTGCGCGTGCGAACGCCGAAACGGGGCGAACCCTGCCGTGCCCACGCACCCGCAAAGCGGCCCGGCGGGCCGCGCTCCGGGGGCTGTCAGGCCAGTTCCACTTTGAGCCGGCGTCCGAGCGCCACTGCCGCGCGCTCGAGCAGTTGCAAGGTCACCAGTGATTCGTCGTCTGCGAAAAGACGGTCCAAGGTCGAGCGGTCGGTCTTCATGCGGCTGGCGAGCGTGGTGCGGGAGATGCGGCGGCGCTTCATCTCCTGCTCCAACTGCCAGGTTACAACGCGACGGAGCGCAACGGCCTCGCACTCCGCGAGCACGCCCTCTTCCTGGAGGAAGCCGTCGAAGTCGGAACCGATGTGCGCTTTCTTCATGGGTTTAAGCTAGCAGACGCAGACGTGTCTTTGCCAGTGCCAAGTCATCCTTGGGAGTCTTCTGGGATTTCTTGATGAAGCCGTGGAGCAAGACCATGCGTCCATCGCCGGACGTGAAGAAAATGCGTGCGATGCCATCGGGCAGACGACTTCGGACTTCCCATAGGTTCGCATCAATTTTGCGAACCAGAGGCATCCCAAGGGGCCAGCCAAATTGGACGGTCTTGATATCCTCGCCGATTAATTTCCGGTGTCCCCGTGGAAGGGAGAGGAGCCAGTCCCGGACAGGTTCGCGCCCAGTTTCGCTGCGGTAGAAGGCGACGGTAAGAATTGGTTCTGAAGTGTCCATCAGCGCTTTAACTGCCCCAGCAGCTCAAACAACACCGCCGTGATCTGTGGGGAGGCGTTGACTTCGAGGTAACTCGACTTCGCGCGCCAGGTCTCGTAGCCGCCGAGGGCGTGCTGCTGTGGCGTGGGGAGGTAGCCGTTGTAGCCGTTGGCCAGCGAGATGGTGAAGCTGGCGGGGAACGGGTTCTTCGCCTTCAGTTCCAGGCCGATCTCCACGAAGACTTCGCAGGGGATCGCGGTGATCGCGAGGTCGCCGATGCGGAGGGCCTGGAGGATGAGGTCCACGCGGTCGGGGTAGGCGGCCATCTGCACGGTCTCGCGGGCGTAGATTTCCTCCACGCCCTTGAGGCGCGGGAACTGGTTCGGGGCCTTGGCGAGGATGTCCTGGGCCCGGGCCAGCGCAGCGGCGTCCGGCTTGCGCACGCCGAGGGTGATCTCCTTCTGCGCGGCGGCGAGCGGCACCCAGTCGTGCAGCTTCACACCGGGCAGGGCTTTCGCGACCTCGGTGGCGACGCGGTCGGCGACCTTCCGGAGCTTCTCGCCGGGGGCGTATTTGTTCGTGTCGCCGTCGCGCCACGGGACGTTGTTGATGTCGCCGCTGGTGCCGTTGGCCATGAGGCCGACGAAGGGCGGGTCCTGCCGGTCGGCGCGGAGCAGTTCCTGGATGCGGTCGGCGAACGCGCCGAAGTAATCCGCCGAGATGCCGGGATTGCCGCCGACATAGTGCAGCGAGTAATCCGCGAAGAGGGCGACGTGCTGGCCGTTGGTGCGCTGGACGGTGAGGAAGGCCACGTCGGGGTCAATGGGGCCGGCGGGCTTGAGGAGCGCGGGGTTTTTGATGCCGGGGTTCATTTTCACCTGGTCCTCGGTGCCGAAAGGGTTTTTAAGCACGGTGCCGGGCTGCATGTGCCAGCGGCGGTTGTGGACCTGGTCGGGCACGCTGGCCTTGCCCCAGCCAATGCGCGCGGGAGCGAGGTTGTTGTTCGCGCGGCGCACGGCATCGGCGATGCGCAGGGCGAGGAAGGCGCGGTAGTCCATGTCCGCCTCGCTCTGGAACACGGAGGCGGAGGTGGCCGCCGAATGCGTGTGCGTGGCGGACATGAGCATGTGGCTGGCAGGGATGCCGGTGGCCTCGCTGGCCAGGCGCTTGGCCTCGTCGAGCACCTCGCGCGGGATCATGCAGGAGTCGCTCACCACGATGGCGAGCTTGGAGGTGCCGTCATCGAGCACGAGGGCGCGCGAGTGCAGTTCGTCGTGGATGTGCGTGGCCTTGCCATCGGACATGTTGCCGTTGATGGAGGTGCCGAGCTTGGGCGTGATGTTGCTGGTGGCCGCCCCGGCGCGGAAGACGCGGGGCTGGTCAGCGGCGGGTGCATTCAACGCGGAGACGCAGAGGACGCAGAGGACGCAGAGGAGCGCGAAGTGGCGGAGAGTGAGCAGGTGCATAGTGAATGGTGTTACGGACGAGTGAGGCTGGCAATTCCGTCAGGTGAATCCGCGTCCGCTCACTGGCTGACCCGTTGAGAGCCGACCTTCACAATGTCCGTGACATAGTCGTAGCCGAGCACGCCGCGGCGGGTGTGAACCTCGACGAGGTCCAGCACACGGAATCTGCTATACTCGCTGATGGACACCCCGATACGGAGTGCATCAACACGCTCGGTCATTTGCAGTTCCAACCAATAACTGGCGCCCTTACCGCGAGAGCTTGGCATTCGGGCAACCACTGCCCGTTCGGCCTTGATTTGACTGGCATGAGCGAACCGGTTTAGCAGCGCGCCGGTTGAACGCATCAGGAGAGTTCCAATCAACATGTAAATGAAGACGAACCAAAATTGGTGCTTTCGGTTCCAGTTCGATGGTCTGGCCAGGCCAGCAGGCTCGCCTTGCTGGCGCGATACTTTTGTCAACAGCAGCGTTCGCCAAACTCCCAGCGCCAGTCCAGCGATGGCTCCCACGCGGAACAGCAGATAACGGAGATCGTCCGCGTCCAGCGTGCGCCCCATGATATGTCCCTCGAAAAACACCAGGCAAAAGAAGGCCGGCAGCCCGATCCACGCGGCTATTTTGACCTCTTGATCCAGCCGACGCTGGAAGGGTGTGCGCCGGACCTCAGCCGGGGAAACCAGTGCGCCTGACTCGTCCTTAAAACGTGGTCGTCGTGCCTGCATGGAAAACTCAGCCAGCCGGCCAGCCCATCACTCCGGTGAACCCGATGCGCTGAACTTAAGCCGCCTTGGCCTTGCCATCCAGCACCTCTACTCGTGAGATGTGATTGAAGTAGCAGATGACAAAGTTCGCGCCACCCAAGTCATGACCCGGTCCACTGCCCAGCACGATTGCCTGGTTGGCCACCATCCCGAAGTCAGGGTGGGTGATGGTGTAGCTCCGTCCGTCGTCGAGGCACAAGCGAACCGGTCGTTGGACGGACTCGCGAATCAGGGCGCGCAGCTCGGTCTCTTGCATAAGGGAACCTTCCGGGAGCCGTTAGGGATTGTCAATTCGGCGGCGTCGCTTGGCCTGTAACGCGGTCCGCCGGGCCGTTTTGCGCTCGCTTGCTCAAACAATCGGCTCGCACCGTTTCGGCATCCGTTCGCGCAAAGCGGGCGAGGACCGCGCTCCGCTTCACAGCAGTCCGCGCTCGTCCAGCTCGTCCTCGTTCAGGCCGAGGTAGTGGCCGAGTTCGTGGATGTAGGTGACGTGCACCTCGTCGAGATAGGTCTCCTCGTCGCCTTCCGCGAACTCCCAGATGTTTTCCAGGAAGAGGAAGATCTGTGGCGGAATGGGAGAGGCACCGGTCTCGTCGGGGAAAGATTCGCCCACGAACAGGCCCAGCGTGTCCGGTTGCACCACATCATCGAGCATCTCCTCGCTGGGCACGCGCTCATAGACCACGGGCAGGAGGTGGGCGCGCTCGCGGAGTTCGGGCGGCAGCGCTTCCAGCGTGCCCTGGACTTCTTCCTGGGCGAGGGACAGCAACCGGCTCCAGTTGTCGGCCATAGGTGAGAAGGTTCAGCCGCGACGGGACTTGCCGCGCGACTTCGTGAACTGCTCAAGCACGGCGGGGTTCTTCTCAAAGAACTCCGCGAGGTCCGCGAGGCAGGTGACCGTCTCGGGGCTGAGATGGTGCTCGATGCCCTCGATGTCCGCCTGCTGCGTGTCCGCCGCGAGGCCGAACAGCGAGAAGAAGCGGGAGAGCGTGGCATGGCGCTGCTGGATGCG
>CAZOCL010000068.1:0-21624 GCA_964578245.1 uncultured Klebsiella sp.
ACTGCCTCATCGGCATCATCGGCCACGACATTTATCCCGGCAAACGCGACGGCGCAAAGGGCTTCCTCCGCTTCAGCGATCCGCGCTTGCGCAAGCCCGACCAGTTCGGCAGCTATTTGCGCATGGCCGCTGAAAAGTCCTTGGAGCGCATCGGGACCAGCCGCTTCGACGCACTCTTGCTGCATAACCCTGACTCCATTGGCTATTCCAGCGACGCGGTGTGGAAAGAAATGGCCGCGCTCAAGGAAGCCAAGCTCACCAGCCGCATTGGCATCGCGCCCGGGCCGGCGAATGGTTTCTCGCTCGACATCATCCAGTGCTTCGAGCGCTTCAGTGGCCTGGTGGACGAGGCGATGATCATCCTCGGACCCATGGAGCCGTGGCCGGGTGGCTACGTGCTGCCGGCGGCGGAGAAGAACGGTGTGAAACTCATTGCTCGCGTGGTGGATTACGGCGGGTTGTTCCATGACGACGTGAAGCCGGGGCACGAGTTCGGCCACGGTGATCATCGCACCTTCCGCCCGGCGGGCTGGGTCGAGGCGGGCAATGCGAAGATCGAGCAGATGCGTCCGTTCGCCGAGAAATACGGCCTCACGATGCTCCAACTCGCGTGCCTGTGGACGCTCCGCCAGCAGGCGGTGAAGAGCGTCATCCCCACGTTCATCCAGGAGGTCGGCCCGAACACCAAGCCCATCGAGACGAAGATTGATGAGATGGCGTCGCTGCCCGACATCCAGCTTACGGACGAGGAGTGCGAGGCCATCCGCCAGATCGGCCACAACAAGGGCTGCATGCACCTCAAGGGCGGCAACCCGCAGTTCACCGGCGAGGCGCAGCCCGACCAATGGCCGATGACGCCCGATCTGGAAGCCGTGGCGAAACGCTGGGGCGTGGACCCGCAGCAGGATCTGACTTACGCGCACGCCGCGTAGGAGCGCGGCCTTCAGGCCGCAGAGGCGTAGGGAAGATTTTGGTGAACCGAGCGCACAATGACGAGCGGGGCTTTCTGCGGCATGAATGCCGCGCTCTGCGTAGTTCCAGTTAAGGGCGTTCGCACACCACTGCATGTCAACCAACACATCAAAAGAATACGGCGCGGCTGCGGTTGGCAGAACAAGCCGCTTCGATGTCGGGATTGATGAGGCACTCGACGACGCAAACGATCTGCAGATGTCCATCAGCACACGGAGTTGGTCATTTCGCTTCACCTTATTCGCACGCGACGATGTGGGGCGCATGTTCTCGTTTCTACGCGAGCACACCGGACGTTTAGTGTTCTCCGAGCTTGCCGTAGGCTCATTTCAAGGCGCCCCCGTGCGGCTCATCAAGGACGACGAGCTTCCCGATAGGTTTTGGCTTCAAGTAGATCAAGGCGGTCCGATGGTGGAGTTCGTGCTCGCGGCCGAAGACCTCACTGAGTTCACTGACGCGGTTGCTCAGGTGGTTCGGGATTTGCAGAGTTGAATACGACCACGCAGCCGAGCAAGGCGCTGCGGCGAGCCGTCGCGGTTGCAACCGCACGCCTTGTAGTCGGCCTCGCAACGCACGCCGCTGGCTCTAGGGCTGAAAGCCCGTCCGGTGATAGCCCGGGCTGGAGCCGAGCATCGCGAGGCGGCGGCCCGGGTTCGTGGTTCCATTTCGGCACCGCCCTGAAGGGGCGGGACGCGGCACGATGCGAAAGGAGTCCCGCCCTTTCAGGGCGGCCACCTCCCTAACCGGGCTACCCGGGGCTTCACCCCGGGCTGTCATCGGACGGGCTTTCAGCCCTGAAGCCGGCGGTGTGTGTTGCCGCGCGCTCGTTCCCATCCGTGGAGTTGAACCCGATCCCCTGAAATAGCGGCGGCTGCGCCGCCGGGTAGCACAGGCTACCAGCCTGTGCCGAGCGGCTACCAGCCGCTCGGAACGACGACGGTGTGCGCACTCGTTTGGTGCATCAAACAGATGGGTGGACGTCTCGCCGTTCCGTCCGGCCAGTGGCCTGTGCCCATTCCCACTTCGGCGTTTGGGTGGAATTCGCCGTGCTTGTTGGCGCAACGCCCCTTCTCATTCGCGCAAATTCGCGTAATTCGCGTCACCTGCCTTGCTTAAAATCACACCGGAATGATCGTCTTCAGCGCCGCGACCAGCTTTTCCTGGGTGAAGGGCTTGTCGAGGATGGCGGCCACGCCGAGCGCTTGGAACTCACCGGCGTGGTGCTCATCCAGGCGTCCGCTCGCGACGACGATGCCGGCGCCCGGCAGCATGCGCCGGAGCACGCGCACGAAGCTGAGGCCGTCCATGTGCGGCATGTGGAGATCGGTGATGACGGCACGCAGTTCGGCCCGGTTCTCGGCCACGCGGATGAGCGCCTCGGTGCCGTCGGCGGCAGTGACGACGCGGAAGTTCAAGGCGGTGAGCACTGAACTGGTGATTTCCCGGACGGCCGCTTCGTCGTCCACCACAAGGATCGTCTCGCCTTTGCCGCGGTAGGCCATTTCGCTCTTCGCCAGGAAACAGGTGTTGCCCGCGTTGGAGCCGTCCACGGGCAGATACACGGCGAAGGTCGAGCCCTGCCCGACCACCGAGTAAATCCGCACGAACCCGCCGTGGCTCTTGACGATGCCGAGCACGGTCGAGAGGCCGAGGCCGGTGCCCTTGTCGGGCTCCTTGGTGCTGAAGAACGGCTCGAAGACGCGCTCAATGATCTCGGGCGGGATGCCCGTGCCCGTGTCCTTCACGCGCCACAGCACATAGCGCCCGGGCTGGGCGTCCGGGACCGTGGTGGCGTAGGTGGAGTCAATTTCCGCGTTCTCCGCTTCCAGCGTCAGCGTGCCGCCGTTGGGCATGGCATCCCTTGCGTTGACGCAGAGGTTGAGCAGCACCTGGTGGAGCTGCGTGTCGTCGCCGAGGATGGTCTGCAGCTTCGGCTCGTAGTGGGTCTTGAGCTGGATGTTCTTGGGAAACGTCCCGCGCACGATCTTCTCCATCTCCTTGAGCAGGCGCGTGGGCTGGAGCAGCAGGCGGGCGCCCTCGACGCCTTTGGCGAAGGTCAGCAACTGCTTCACCATGTCCGCGCCACGCTTGGCGCTGGACTCGATGGTGTCCACCACATGCGTCGAGTCGGGGTTTTGCACGCGCAGCAATTCGACCGCCATCAGGATGGGGGCGAGCGCGTTGTTGAGGTCATGCGCGACGCCACCGGCGAGCGTGCCGATGCTCTCCAGCCGCTGCGTGCGCAGCACCTGGCCGTCGAGTTTCCGGCGTTCGGTGATGTCCTTGGCCAGGCCGCCGATCCGGACAATTTCGCCCGCGCTGTTGCGGATCGGCGTGCCGCTGTTCAGCACCCAGCGCATTGCACCGTCGGGCATCACTACGCGGTATTCCGCCTCAAAGCGGGTGGCGCGACCGGCCAGTGCGGCCTCGTAAGCCACCTCCACGCGCTGGCCGTCCTCAGGGTGAATCACCCCCAGCCACGCACGGGCGTCCTGATAGAGCAGGTTCGCAGGCACGCCGGAAATCTTCTCGAAGGCCGGGCTGACGTAGGTGATCCGCTCAGGGTGCGCGGTGGCGAACCAGAAGCCCTCGCTGCTTTGCTCGGCAAGCTGACGGAAGCGCTCTTCGCTCTCGCGCAACCTGGCTTCCGCCTGCATGCGCTCCCCGCGCTCGAGCGCAAGCGAGATCAGATTCGTGATGGCCACGGCGAAAGTCTGCTCGTCCGAGGTCCACCAGCGCTGCGGGCCGATGTGCTCATGGCACAGCACGCCATCAACGCCGCCCTGCCAGCGCACGCAGGCGTCCATCATCGAATTGATGCCCAGCGGGGTCAGGTAGCCGGCGGAGAATTCTGAAGTGCGCGGGTCGTGATGCGCATCCGACACGGCGATCACATCCGTATCGGCGATGGCGCGGAAGTAAGCCGGGTAGTTGGCGGCGGCCAGTTCCAGTCCAGAGGAATGGCGGTCGGCGGCCAGCTCGTAGAGTTCCACGCATTGAATCGTCGTGCGGTCGCGGTTGTAGCGCCAGATGCTGACGCGGGCGACATCGAGCGTGCGGGCGACGATCTCCGTAAGCTGTCGCAAGGTGGCCGACAGGTCGTCCTGATAAAACGTCTCCCCCTGGATGAGGCCGTTGACGGCGTTGCGCTGGAGCAGCACGCGCTGCTGGGTGGCGCGCTGCTCCTCCTCTATGCGTTTGCGCTCTGAGATGTCGCGGACCACGGCCTGCACCACGTTGCGGCCGTCCAGTTGCGTAGCGCTCAGCAGCACTTCAGCTTGGAACGTCGCGCCCGTGTCCAGGCGCTGGTGGACCCATTGGAAGAACTGCTTGCCCGTGGCCATCGCCGCCTTGATGCGCTGGTTCGCCAGGGTGAGGGAATCCGTGCCGCAGGGCTGAAGGGCAGGGGAAAGGTCGGCGGGGTGCTTCGTGCAAAACTCCTCCTTGGAGGCGCAGCCAAAGATCGCGAGCGCCACCTGGTTGCAGTCGAAGAAGCCCTTTTCATCCAGCAGCACCACGGCGTCGCCAGTCGAATCAAACAGCGTGCGAAATTTTAGCTCGGAACGGCGGACGGTCTCCTCGGCGCGTTTGCGCTCGGAGATGTCGCGGATAAATGCGGTGAAGAGCGGGGAGGTGCTGGAGCCAATGCGCTGGAGCGAGAGTTCCACTGGAAACTCCGTGCCATCCTTGCGCAGGGCGGTGATTTCGATGCGCCCCTTGCCCACGATGTTCCCCTGGCCCGTGGCCACATAGCGGGCCAGCCCGCGCGCATGCATCTCCCGGTAGGCCGGTGGGATGATCAGGTCCGCCATGAGCTGCCCCACGACTTCCGCGCTGGTATAGCCGAAGATTTGCTCCGCCGCCGGATTGAACTCCACCAGCCGCCCGGTGGAATCCATGATGACAATGGCGTCCAGCGCGGAGTCGAGGATGGCGCGGTGCCGCTGGGCGGAGGCCTCCAGCGCGTTGGCGGTCTGCAGCCGCTCGGAGATGTCCCGGAAGAACGCGGTGAAGAGCGGCGCGCCGGTGGTGCCGATGCGCTGGAGGGAGAGTTCCACCGGAAACTCCGTCCCATCGCGCCGGAGCGCGGAAATCTCAATGCGGCGTTTCCCAAGGATGACCGCCTCGCCGGTGGCCAGATAGCGGGCCAGACCGCGCGCGTGCCGCTCGCGGAAGGCGGGCGGGATGATCAGCTCTGCCATGCTCTGGCCCACGACTTCTGCGCTCGTGTAACCGAACATCTGCTCCGCCGCCGGGTTGAACTCCACGAGCTTTCCCGCCGAATCCATGATGACGATGGCATCCAGCGCGGAGTCCAGGATGGCGCGATGCCGTTGGGCGGAGGCATCCAGCGCGCTGGCAGTCTGGAGCTGCTCGGCGATGGCCAGTTGCTTGCGGGCGGTAATGTCCTGGACGATGCCGACCACGCCGACAGGGCGGGTTTCTGCACCGAGCAGCGGGACGACGGTGACCAGCCGCCAGCCCTGCCGGCCATGCGCCACGAACGGCTCCTCGCGTTCCACCAGGCCCCGGCCGGTCTTCACAATATGTTCGTGCTGGGTCTGGATGCGGGCGGCCATTTCTGCCGGGAAGAAATCGGCGGCGGTCTTGCCGAGCAAGGCCGTCTCGCTGGTCGCACCCGCCGCCCGGGTGTGGGCGTGGTTGCTGATGAGATAGGTTCCGGCTGTGTCCTTGACGAAGATGTGGCCGGGCAGGCGGTCGATGATCGTGCGCAGGAGATTGCGTTCCTGCTGCAAGTCCGCTCGTGCCCGCAGCCGGTGGAGCGCCCCGGCGCAATGATCCGCCAGCGCCTGTAGCGCGTCGCGGTCCTCCGGCGTGTAGGCATTGAACCGGTAGCTCTGGATGGAGAGCACGCCGATGACCTGCTCGCGGTCGCGCACCGGCACCATCATGATGGAGGCCGAGGGGCGGCTCGTGTTGCCGAACGGAACTTCTTCCGGGGTCAGTTCCAGCGGCTCCTGGCGCAGGATGAGCTGTGCGCCCGACTCAATGGCCCGGCGGCGGCGCGGTGAGGGAGGCACGCTAGCGGACTCGGGTGGCGCTTCCTGCCGCTGGCCGTCGAGCACATCCATGCGCAAGACGGGCTGGCACCGGTCGGTGGCTGAATCGTATAGCTCCACCGTGCACGCATCCCACCCGAACAATTCGCCTGCGACCTCCACGATGAGGCGGGCCGCAGACTTGACCTCCGTGGCCGCGTTGAGCCGCCGGCCCAGCGTGGCAAAGGCTGCCAGCCGCTGCTCGGCCCGCTTTTGCTGGGTGATGTCGCGAGTGATCGCGATGTGGTTCATCAGCCGCCCCTGCGTATCGAGCACCGGGGCGATGGTGAAGTCATTCCAGAAGGTGCTGCCATCCTTCCGATAGTTGAGCAGCTCGCCCGCAAATTCGGTGCCCGTCTCTAGCGCCTGACGGAGCTTCTGTTGTTCAGCCGGATCGGTCTGAGGTCCGTGAAGAAACAGGCAATGACGGCCTAAGGTCTCCGCCTCGGGATAGCCAGAGATGTTGGAAAATGCCTGGTTCGCAGCAGTGATTCGGTGATCGGGACTGAGGAGCAGCACGCCTTGGGAAATCGAGCGCAGCACCTGGTTCAGCTCCTCGTTCCGGTTCTCCAGCTCGAGCTGCCGGGCGTGCAGTTCGCGCACGAAGCGCGCGGTTTCCGAGTCCGACTTGAGTGCATCCAAGGCGCTGAGGGTTGCCTCGGCGCCGGCGGGCGGAGGGGACGTTTCGTCAGGATTCGTGGGGGCGTTCATGGTCGTCCAATTGCTTCGTGCGACTCCGGGCAGGCTGGCGCATTCCCGGTTGGTAAACGAGAAAATTTCACGCCACAGGTTGTTCGAGGACACTACTGGGCACGGCCCCCGGTTTCGCGCAGCCGGGCAAGCGAGGACGCTTGCGGCACGACCGGCCGGAGGCCGGCGCTACGTAGGGCCAGCGTCTTTGGCTCCTTGGCTTTGGGACAGTGCCAAGCTATGCCCGTAACTCGAAGAAGTGGCTGCGTAATTCGCGGGCGTGGCGACGTTGCAAAGCCATGCTACGGAGTTCCGCCAGCCTTTCCGTGCGGCCAGCCGCTGCGGCCCGGTGATTGACGCAGGGGTCGCTCCTCGCAGACTGTGCGCTGCGAACCGCCTGATGCGCGACCGCACCCCATCCATCGCCGCCGACAGCCAGCCGCGCGTCTCCGTCGTGCTCCCGGCCTTCAACGCGCTGGGCACCTTGCCACGCGCGGTCCAGAGCATCCGGCAGCAGACATTCACCGACTGGGAGCTGATCGTGGTGGACGACGGTTCGACGGATGGCACGGAGGAGTGGTTGCGGCAGCAGGCGGCGAAAGAGCCACGGCTCAAGGTCGTTCAGCAGGCGCATGGTGGGATCGTGACAGCGCTGGGGGCTGGCCTGACGGGCGCTCGTGGCGAGTTCATTGCGCGCATGGATGCGGATGACGAATCGCTGCCGGAGCGGCTGGCGGAGCAGGTGGCATATCTCGACGCGCATCTGGACATCGGAGTGGTGGGCTCGCTGGTGGAATTCGCCGGAGAGCGGGCGGCCAGCGAGGGGTATGCGTTGCATGTGGACTGGCTCAACACCGTCACGACGCCGGAACAGATCGCGCTGAATCGCTTCGTCGAGTCGCCCTTCGCGCATCCGAGCGTGATGTTTCGTCGCGCCTTGGTGGCAAAGCACGGTGGCTATCGCGAAGGTCCGTTCCCAGAAGACTACGAGCTGTGGCTGCGGTGGCTGGAGGCGGGCGTGCGCATGGCGAAGGTGCCCCAGATGCTGCTGCGCTGGCATGACTTGCCGGAGCGGCTCTCCCGCATTGATGCACGCTATGCAGTGGAGGCCTTCTACCAGCTCAAGGCGGATTTCCTCGCGCGCTGGCTGCGCATCCATGTCGTAGCCGCCGACGTGAGGAGGGGGAGCGGGTTATCCGACGCGCCACCGAGTCCGCCTCCTCACGTCGTCGGCTACGGCAACGGGCGGGCGCTGCTGATCTGGGGCGCGGGACGGATGACGCGCAAACGCGCGAAACTGCTGGAGGGGCACGGTATCGCCATCAAGGCCTACGTGGACATTGACCCGAACAAGCTGGGCCGCTCGCGCGCGGGGCACCTCGTGCTCAAACCAGAGGAGATTCCGGCGGGGGCCTTTGTGCTCGGTTATGTGGCGAAGCGCGGGGCGCGGGAGGATTGCCGCGGGAGGTTGGAGCGGCAGGGATTGGTGGAAGGGCGAGATTTTTTGTTCGCAGCCTGACCGGCGCAAAGCTGCAATTCATGGTGACCACAGAGAGAGACCAACGAAGACAGACCTCTGGGTTCAAGGCGTCTCGGTGGTGAACAATTGGTTCGCGGCTCGCGCCGCATCAGGCGACGGGCCGCTTGATGAAACCGCTGACCACGCGGATCAGTTCCTCCATCCCGGGATCGAAGAAGTGCCCCGCCCCCGCAATCGGCGCATACTCCACCGCAACCCCCGGCGAACACGGCTTAGCCGCCAATGCTTGCACCACGGCTTCCGGCACGAGCTGGTCCGCCGTCCCGTGCGCGATCAGCCCTGGCGTCCGCCACTGAGTCAGGAAGCTGAAATCCAGATTGTTCGCCGGTGGCGCGATGGCGACAAACCTGTCGAAGCCGTCCGCCTGCGCCATCAGTTGCAGCCCGATCCACGCGCCGAAGGAAAAGCCCGCCACCCACTTCGCCCCAGCCTGCGGACACTCCGCCCGCAGCCAGGCCCAAGCGGCCTGCGCATCCGCGAGTTCCCCCGGGCCGCTGGAGAACTCCCCGGTGCTGCGCCCGACTCCGCGAAAATTGAACCGTAGCACGCTGAACCCAGCGTCTTGGAAGGCCGTGAAGAGTGAATAGACCACGAGTGTGTTCATCGTGCCGCCGAACTTCGGATTCGGATGCAGCACGAGGGCGACCGGGGCGTCCGGCTGGCTGGCGCGGTGGAAGCGCCCTTCGAGTGAACCAGCGGGACCAGAGATGGTGACAGATGGCATGACTTGATGCTACCGAAGTGCGTCGTGCGACTGAACACTGAATACTGATCACTGCCCCCCGACCTTCGTCTCCACCCAGCGGGCGAAGAGCCAGAGCAAATCGGCGAGGCGGTTCAGGTAGATGATGATCTCCGGGTTGTGGAGCTGTCCGGCCTCGTGCAAGGCGCACACGCGGCGCTCCGCCCGGCGGCAGACCGTCCGGGCCACGTCCAGCGCCGCGCTGTTCAGCGTCGCACCCGGCGTCGCCCAGCCCTTGAACATGACACTCTGCGCCTCGATCTCGGTGACGAGCTGGTCGAGCTTCACGGTCAGTTCCGCCGAGACGAGGGTGAAACCGTCCTTCTGATAGCGCGGCAGGTCATCCGCACCTGTCGCCAGTTCGCCCATGAGCGTCACCAGGTCTTTCTGTATGGCCAGGAGGTTGCTGCTCACGAAGTCGTGCTGGGACGAGGCACGGGCCAGGCCCAGGGCGGCATTGAGTTCGTCCACGGTGCCGTAGGCCTCCACCCGCGGGTGGCACTTGGAGACGCGACGGTTATACATCAGGCCGGTGGTGCCCTTGTCGCCGGTTCGGGTGGCAATGCTCATGGGCGCGGAAGGTAAGGGCGGGCACCGAAAGCGCAAGCGCCGCGCACATGGCCTCCCGCAGTCATTGACGCCCGCGCTCCTAAAACCTAGCTTCGCGGCAGCTCAATTGATTCCGCTCCGAACGCCTTGGGTTTTGGCGGGGGCTCAAGCGAGCGCTCGATACATGAGTCCAGTTGCCAACCGGTGGAAGGGTCTGGCGGGGTTGCTCCTCGCCGCGCTCGCGCTCGTCTGTGGCGCGCGGGCGGAGCAGGTGCTGATCAGCAAGATCATGTATCACCCGCCCGGCGACCTGCCGGAATACATCGAGATTTACAACAACACCGCCAACGCCGTGGACATCGCCGACTGGCGGCTCAAGGGCGGGATTGATTACAAGTTCCCCGCCTTCTCCCCGGCCGACCCGATGGCGGCCTGGATGAAGCCCTTCGAGCGCATGGTGTTGACCTCCACGGATGCCAAGACGGCCCGGGCAGCCTACAAAATCTCCCCCAACGTCCGCGTTCTTGGGCCGTGGATCGGACGACTGCACAAGCAGGGCGACCGCCTTAAGCTGCTCGACAAGAACGGCCTCACGATGTCCACGGTGAAGTATCTGGACCGCTCACCCTGGCCTGCGGCCGCAAACGGCGGCGGTCATGCGCTGGTGCTCAAAAACCCTGACCGCCGGGTGGATGACTGGCGCAACTGGACGGTCAGCAGCAAGCCCGGGGGCGCGCCGGGCACCGAATCCGGCTCAGTAAACGAAGTGCCCGTGGGCAGTCCGGAACTGGTCACCCAGTCTGGCGAGACCGTGGTGGTGGATTATGACTCCAACTGGGGCGTGATTGATGGGGTGGACTTGACGCAGACGAAATGGAAGGAATTGACCTTCCCGGACCGCACTTGGCGGCACGGCCCCGGGTTGGTGGGCTTCGGGACCACCAAGGCACCGCCTCCGGGCATCCGCTCGCCCGCCCGGCCTGGCTTTGTAACTTACTACTTGCGGCATGTCTTCGTCTTTAACGGCGCGCCCGGCGGGCAGATCTCGGTGGACGCCATCGTGGATGACGGAGCGGTGTTCTATCTCAACAACCAGGAAGTCGGGCGCGTGGGCATGCCCGCCGGGCCCGTGCGCGCGAATACGCCGGCGAACCGCACGGTGAGCGACGCAATTGAAGAGCGAAATCTCATTCAGATCAACCCGGCGGCGTTGGTGCGCGGCACGAACATCCTGGCCGTCGAGGTGCACCAGGCACCGGGGGCGAATCCTGACCTGGTGTTCGGCATGCGGCTGAAAGTCCGCACCGGCGGTCCTGCCCTCGCCCGTTCCATTCTAATCAACGAGATTTTCCCCGGTCCGGCCGGGATCAACTTCATCGAGTTCTACAATTCCGGTGCGTCGCCCATCAACCTGAAGAACCACTTTCTGCTGCCCGCCGCACCGTCCGCAATGCCGCCGCAGGTGAAACGCTACCAGATCCAGCAGGACCTGGTCCTCCGTTCCAAGAGCTTCGCCGTCCTCGACATGATCGATGCCGGCGTGTGGCCAAAGCAGCCCGTGGTCGCTTACCTGGTTGCACCTGACGGGCTGACCGTCCTGCATGCGGTGAGTTCGGTCGTGCCCATCGACGGCCGGTCACTGGGCCAGCGGCCTGATGGCAGCGGCCAGTGGTATCATCTGGCGCAACCCACCCCGGACGCGGCCAACGCCAAACAGTCAGGGCTCGCCGGCACGCTCAAACTCAACGAGGTCCACATGGCCAAAAACGGCACGGTGGACTGGGTGGAGATTTACAACGCGGGAACGAACCGGGTGCTGCTCAATGGCTACTTCCTTTCGGGCAAGTCCGGCTTTGCTGACAAGTTTGGCCTGAGCGGCGAGTTGCTCCCCAAGGGCATCATGTCGTTCGACGTGTCGTTCCCGGCGGTGGCCGGGGTGGTAACCCTCTACCTCACCACGCCCGAAGGCATCGTGTCCGACGCGCATCTCTTCCAGGTATCGAAATACGGCGAAGTTTTCCAGGCCTTCCCGGATGGCAGCAGCGAGTGGTTTGTGGACAAGAAGGACACCCGCAATGCCACGAACAATCCTGCCCGCAACACCGACATCGTCATCAACGAGATCATGTATAAGCCGCCCGATACGCAGGGGAACGGCGAGTTCGTCGAGCTGTTCAACCGGGGCAAGAAGACGGTGGTCTTGTCTGACTGGGTGCTGACCGGTGGCATTGACTTCACCTTCCCGCCGAACACCCGGTTGAAGGCCGGGGAATACATCGTGGTGGCGGCGGACGCGGGCCTGCTGCGCTCGATCCACGGGGCCATCAACGTGCTGGGCAATTTCCACGGCAAGCTCAGCAACGACGGCGACGTGCTGCGGCTGCTGGATGAGAAGGGCAACCTTGTCAACGCGGTGGATTACGAGACCGGCGGAGACTGGCCCGAACTTGCGCACGGACGCGGCAGCAGCCTGGAATTGCTGCATCCGGACATGGACAACCGCCTTTCCTCGGCCTGGGCTGCGAGCGACGAGTCGAACAAATCCGTCCCGCGCACTTACACGCACAAGGGCATCTACACAGAGCAATACACCATGGGAGATCCCAGCGACTTCCGAGAGCTGCATTTCTTCCTGAACACCAGCGGCCACGTCATGCTGTCCGACGTGGAACTGCGCAAGGACGGCACCGGGCCAAACGTCCTGACCAACACCACCAAGGTCTCCCTCAACGGCAAGAGCGACAATGGCTGGCTCTGGCAGGGCAACCATTGGGCCAGCCAGATGGACGGTGGCAAGCTCCAGCTCCTCAGCGAGGGCCACGGTGACAACCGCGTCAACCGACTGGAAATCGATGCCCCCGGACTGGCGAAGACCAATGCGTATGAACTGAAGTTCACCGCCCGCTGGGTCAACGGCTGCCACCTCCTCGTGGCGCATACATGGGACTGGAGCATCGCGAAAGTCTTCCAGTTAGATGTGCCTTCCAAACTGGGCACCCCGGGCAAACCAAATTCCCGCGCCATCAACGTGCCGGCTGCACAGGTCGAGGATCTGGCCCACTATCCCGCCGTCCCGCGCACTACGGACACGGTCAAGATCACGGCGCGGGTGAAGTCCGTGCTCCCGGCCACCGTGACACTATTCCACCGTGCCCCGGCGGCGGATGGCAAGACGCCCTGGCAGAGCAAGCAGATGTTTGACAACGCCACCGGCGGCGATGACCTGGCAAATGACGGGGTGTATTCTGCTCTGCTTCCGGAATATAAGGGCAATGGCCAGATCGTGGAATTTTACGTCCGGGCCCAGTCGGCTGGCGGCACTACTTCCATCATTCCACGCAAGGGCGCCGACATGCCGGGGCTGTTCATCGTGGACAACCAGACCCTCCCTCGGGACCTGCGCACGCAGCGCTTTGTCATCTCGCCCGCCGACCTCGACGCGTTCACCAACGGCAATACGAACAAATACAACTTCCGCTTCCCGCGCCTCTCGAACCGCTACTACAACATGACGTTCATCTCCAACGAGCGCGACGTTTACTATAACGCGCGCGTCCACCCGGCCGGCAGTTCGTTCACCCGCGATCTCACGTTGAATCGAGCCAAATGGAAGCTGCCCGATGACCGCGCCTTTCGCGGCCATGTGAAGCTGAGCTGGGACAACAACGACTTCAACACCCGGCTCGTCCGCTGGATGCTGTATCAGGTGGGCCATCCAGTGAATGAAAGCGAGATGGTGCGCCACGTCATCAATGGTGCCGCGCCCCAGCTCCAGGAGGACGTCGAGCCGATTGGCACCGATTTCCTCAACCGCGTTTACAAGCACGGTTCGCAGGGCGAGCTTTACCGGACCACCTACATGTTCTTCTACAAGGACAACGGGGAGGGTGCCAATATGCGCAACAGCACCCTGGCGCTGAACTACGGTGACAACCCCACCGATTACAAAGTCGTCTGGTCCAAGCGCACGCGCGAGGCCGAGAACGACTACACCGCGCTCATGGACATGCTCCGGACGGTGCAGGCCAACCAGTTCGATGAGAAGGAGCTGCGTCGGCACATGGACCTGGAGCTGATGTTCAGCAACTGGGCCGTGCGTGGTTACTCGAAGGACAGCGACTGCTTCAGCATGGGCACGAGCCACAACTGTTTCTTCTTCCGCAAACCGGATGGCAAGTTCATGAACTTTCTCTGGGATGCTGATTTTGCCTTCGGTGGGTTTGATCCCAAGAAGCAGGAAGCCTACTGGGGAAGCAACGTGCAGAACGTAATGGCCCGGCCCTGGGCGCAGCGGATCTTCTATTATTACCTCGTCGAAGTCCTCGAGAACTACACGAAGAACTCGGCGCGAGTGAACGCTTATTTCAAGGCCGAGCAGGAGGCCAATTCCACTTCGAACGTCAACCCGCAGCGCTACCAGCAGTTCTTTGCCGCCCGCGAGCCGCACGCCCTGGCGCAGATGGGGGACAAATACAAACTCGAATACAAGATCACGACCAACGGCGGCCAGCCCCTCACCACGGACGCCTTGAGTTTGAACCTTGAGGGCCAGGCACCCTTCGGCATCTTCACGGTGGTCATTGATGGCCAGCCGCGCGCGAAACTGGAGTGGCTCGACGACGTGAAGTGGCGCATCAAGGACATCGGCCTCAGCCCCGGCACCAACGAGTTGGAAGTGCGCGGTGTGGATCAGTGGGGCAACACCAAGCGCTCCGCCAAGCTCACCGTCATCAAGGGCACTGTCCCGCCGGCGAAGGCCGCTGCGGCCAAATAACTGGCCTGGCCAGCTTTCTGTCCGTGAGCGTCCGCGTTGAACTCATTCAAGTTGCCCGCCTGGGTGCGAAGCTGCTCGGCGACTCCGCCGATCTGGTGCGCGACTTCTATCGCCGCCAGTGGACGGCCGAGGGGGCTGGCCGGGACCGGTCGGACCGGCCGGATCTCTACTACACCGTCTTCACGCTGAACGGTTGCGAGGCAGTGGAGAGCGCTGTGCCGGACGGGCAGTTGGAGACCTGGCTGCGCACGTTCGGCGAGGGCGAAGGACTGGATTTGGTTCACCTCACTTCGCTCGCGCGCTGCTGGGCGTCAGTGGGGAAGAAGCGGATGCCTTCGGGACTGGCGAAGGCGCTGCTCGCCCGGCTCGAAGTCTTCCGCAAGCCCGACGGGGGCTACGATACGAACGCCACGAAAGCCCACGGCACGGCCTACGGTTCCTTCCTCGCCCTTGGTGCCTATCAGGATCTGGGCAAGTTTCCGCCCCGCCCGTTAAGCATCGTGCAAAGTCTCAAGGGCCTCGAAACGCCGGACCACGCCTGGAACAACGCCCCCGGCCTGCCGGTCGGTTCGACCAACCCCACTGCCGGTGCAGTCACATTGCTCCGCCATTTGCACCTGCCCCTGAATCCCGCCATCGGCGACTGGCTGCTCGCCCGGCTGCATCCGCAGGGCGGCTTCACCGCCGTGCCCGGCGCACCGATGCCCGACCTGCTCTCCACTGCCACCGCGCTCCACGCGCTCGCCAGCCTCGACCGCCGCCTGACCGCCGCCCAGCGTGAACGCTGCCTCGACTTCGTGGACTCGCTCTGGTCTGCGGAAGGCGGCTTCCACGGCCACTGGGCGGACGATCATCTCGACGCCGAATACACCTTCTACGGCCTGCTGGCGCTGGGGCATTTGAGTGTGTAGTGACGGCAGAATTTGACGGTTTGGCCTGGTCCGCTACATTCTCCGCGCACCGATGAAGAAAACTACCAGCACCAACGACCGTTTCGTCATCATCATGGCCGGCGGGCGCGGCGAGCGCTTCTGGCCGGTCAGCCGTGAGAAGACGCCCAAGCAGCTCATCAAGCTGCTCGGCGACCGTTCCTTCCTCCAGCAGGCCGTGGACCGTGTCACGCCACTCGTGCCGCACGAGAACGTCATCGTCATCACCAACGAGGTGCAGGCACCCGAGGTGCGCAAGCAACTGCCCAGGCTGCCCAGGGAGAACGTCGTCGCCGAGCCGGTCGGGCGCGACACCTGCGCGGCGGTCACGCTGGGTGCGGCGATTGTCGGCGCGCGCTCGACTACGGGCGTCATGGCCGTGCTCCCGGCGGACCATGTCATCCCCGAGGAGACGAAGTTCCAGACCGTGCTCGCTGATTGCTTCGACCTCGCGTCACGCGGTCAGGTGATTGTGACCATCGGCATCAAGCCTACCGAGCCGGCCACGGGCTACGGCTACATCCACACCGGCAACGCGCTGCCGCCGCCCTCCGGTGCCAAGAAATACAAGACCACTTTCTTCAAGGCCGAGCGCTTCGTCGAAAAGCCCGACTACGAAACCGCGCTGACTTACGTAAACAGCGGCCAGTATCGCTGGAACGCCGGCATGTTCATCTGGAGCTTTGTCACCGTTACCAACGGCCTCGAAGCCCACCAGCCCGAGATGGCCGCCGCCTGCCACCGCTGGTTCGCAGCCGCCAAGTCGCCCGGCAAGCTCACCAAGGTGCTGGCCAAGGAATACCCGGAGATCAAGAAGGTCTCGATCGACTACGCCCTCATGGAGAAGGCGCAGAACGTCGTGGTGGCCGATGGCTCCTTCGCCTGGGACGATCTCGGTTCCTGGAACGCGCTCGCGCACCATGTGAAGCCGGACGCCGAGGGCAATTGCGCCGTGGGCGATTTCCTCCACGTGGACGCCGCCCGCAACATCATCTACGACGGCCGCAGCAAGGACCGGCGCACACCGATCTGCATCGTCGGCCTGCGCGACAGCATCATCGTGCAGACGGACGACGCCGTGCTGGTCGCGCACAAGAGCCAGTCCCAGAAGATCAAGGAACTGGTGAAGAAGCTGGCGGAGGACGCGCGGCTCAAGAAGCTCGTGTAAGGTAGGTCATTCCCCGAGGCCAGCTTCAGGTTCAGCCTCCCTTTCATCCGTGCCGCTTCGCCCTATGCTGGCTGGCAGATGCGCAGCACCTGTTTAATACTAGGACTGGCCACCAGCCTCTGGCTGGCCGCCGGGTGCGCGCCCGAACCAGACGTCGAGTTCACCTTTGCCCGCAAGTTTATGCTGCGTGACCAGCTCACCGGTCCCGGTCGAGGCATCAAGGACGAGCGTGTGCTCGCCGCGATGCGCACGGTGCCGCGCCACGAGTTCGTGCCTGAGGAGCATCGCGCCAGTGCCTACGAGGACCGCCCGCTGCCCATCGGGCACGACCAGACCATCTCCCAGCCGTTCATCGTCGCCTTCATGACCGAACAGTTGAAGCCGCAGCCGACCGACAAGGTGCTTGAGATCGGCACCGGCTCCGGCTATCAGGCCGCGATTCTCTCTGGCTTGGTGAAGGAGGTCTTCACCATCGAGATCGTCGAACCACTGGCGAAACGGGCGGAAGGCGATCTGAAACGGCTCGACTACGCCAACGTCTTCGTGAAGGCCGGCGATGGCTACAAGGGCTGGCCTGAGCACGCGCCGTTTGATGCCATCATCGTCACCTGCGCGCCCGACCAGATTCCGTTGCCCTTGATCGAGCAGCTCCGCGATGGCGGGCGCATGATCATCCCGGTCGGCCCGGATGGCGGCATGCAGGAACTGTATGTGCTGGAGAAGCACGGCGGCGCAGTGAAGCAACGCGCGGTGCTCCCGGTGCGCTTCGTCCCCATGACCCGCAGCCTGTAGCCAGTAAGTGGGGCAGGCGTCCCGCCTGTCTCAGCGGGCATCTTGCCCGCGTTTCCACTTCGCGGGCGAGACGCCCGATGCGGCAGGCGGGACGCCCGCCCCACTACGGACCGCGCGTTACTTCCCCTCGGCCACCACCGTATCAAACACCCCCGTCAGCACCCGCCCCTCGCTCTTCACCTGCACCCAGAGGCGGTAGCGGCCCGCGCTCGGAAACTCATAGGGAAATGACACGGAATCAGTAACCCCAGCAACCCCTTGAGCGGGCTCGGCGGGGACTTCGCTTCCTCCCACCGGCGCACCTTTCTCCCCCCGCTTGTCCTTCCCGATTCCCCGCCGGACGAACACTTCCTGCGACGCCATCGAGATGGTCCCCACCGGATGCAAGTGCGCGAAGACACCACCGTCCGTCCGCCGCACCGCCGCGTGACCGGCCATGCCAATATACGCTTCCAGCGGAGCAGGGGAGCCATCCGCCTTGAGCACTTTGAAGCGCAGCGAAGCAGCATCTCTCGCCATCAATGCTCCTCCTGATTCCCACACCATCGTGTAGCCACCGGGCAGCCGGCAGGAGTTCGGCATGTTTCCGGGCAAGGGGTCGCCGAAGTGCCACGAGTCATCCATGTCGAAACCGAAGTCGTCACCCGTAGTTCGGCGCAGTGGCACGCCGCACATAGGGTCGGAGGCCCCTCCGCGGCGCGGCGCGTTCGCTTGCGTTGCGGGCGGCTCCGGGAGATCCGCCTTCGCGGTGAGCGTCAGGGTGAAACCCGTTTCCAGCGTCACGTCCGCAATGACCGAGTAGCGCCCCGGTGGCAGCGGTGGCAAGGCCGCTTCAAACGTCGTCGCATCGCGCTGGACCGGGTGCAGGTGGGCGAAGGTGTCGGGTTCTTCGTCGCGAATCAGGAAGAGATGCATGATCTTGCCATGATCCGGCAGGAGCGGCGTCCAGTAGCGTTGCCCGCCATCGCGCGTGTCCACCCGCAAACGGAGCACGGGCTGGCTGTTGGTGGTGAAGACCTCCGTGAGCACCGGCAGCGGTCGGAAGAGCCGGTTGTTGCGGTAGTCACCATCCACCTTGTCCCACCAGGCCTTGCCGCCCACCACCATGCTGCTGAACAACAGCGTGCCGCCAATCATCGCCACCGCCGAGCGGATGCGGACCGGCCGCGCGATCTCCTCGCCGGGCTTCAAGATCGCCTCGCCCCACGCCGCGCCCACCAGCTTCACCGCCGCGATGAAGAGGAAGCAGCCCAGCGCCAGCAGCACCGTGGCAAAGCCCGGCACCATGGCCTTCCGCACCATCGCCACGTTGTTCACTGGCACCATCACTTCTCCGGTGCCGCCCGCGCCTTCGACCTGCACATGCACGCTGTAAGCTCCCGGCGTCATGAACCAGAGCGTGGCGGTGTAGAGATTCGTCTCGCCCCGGACGAGCTTGGCCACGTCGGGTGGCGGCGATCCGCCCTTGCTCGCGCGCCAGTGCACGGGCAGGACGGCGACTCGCTCAACGCCCGGTCCCAGCGTGCGCACCGAAATCTCCGCCAGCCCCGGCACCACCTCTGGTGGCCGCACCACCACGCGCACGAGATGCGGTCCAGCCTTCCCCTCGAACACCACATTCGGACTGCCGATATGCGCCGCAGCGGGAGACGTGAGCCACAGGAGAAGCAGGCAGCAGCCGAAGCTGACTTTGCCGCGAAAGGGCACAAAGAGCACCAAGGGGAAACGTCCAACGCTCAACTTCCAACGCTCAACAAACAACGAACGCGCCGTTGGACGTTGAAGGTTGAACGTTGAGCGTTGAGCGTTCCCCCATTCTTCCCCTGCGCTCGCTGCGCCCTTTCGCGGCCAGTGCTTCATCGCCGCACCTTCAGCATCCAGTTCCCAAACCACAACCCCACGCGGCAGGCCCCACAGGCGAGCACGAGCGCAAACGCGAGCCCGCGCCATGTCACCGGGTCGCGGTCCACGCGCCAGAAGGAGTTGGCCCACGAGCCGACGTCTGAAGTGTAAGGCCAGTGGCCGTGGCCGCCGAAGAACCAGTTGTCCGCTCCCGGGGTGAGCAGGTAGGCGGAGAACGGCCATTGCACCGCCAGGATCAACGCGAAGAACGCGGTCCCCAGCGCCAGCGCCAGCACCCAGTCCCGACGCCACGGAACAGCCTTGTGGCGGCAGGCGTCCTCGCCTGCCGTAGAGCCGGGCGTCCCGCCCGGCGGAGATAACGCTGAAATGGCCGAACCCGCCTCTTGCGCCTGTGGCCCACCTCCGGTCGGCGAGTTGCCGTTTGCCACCCGCCGCCGTTTCTCCCACCCCACCAGCAGGTCAATCATCAGCGCCGGCACCACCAGCAGCATCGGAAACGGTGGCACGACCATGTGCGTCACCGGGTTGTAGATCGGCGCGAGCATCGGCTGCGCGGCGAAGAGCGGCAGAATCCAGATCATCAGCGCATAAGTGCCGACATAGACTCCGGCGGCGCAAGTCGCTCCCCACTTCACCGAAGCCGACCGCGCCGCCACCACGAGCAGCGCGGGATAATGTCCGCACGCGATGAGGTAAAAGGTCAGCGCGTGCTGCGAGTTCGGAAAACTGTATTCCATCACGAACACGGAGTTCATCGTGGTCATGATCCCGACCATGAACACGAACAGCCGCGCGATTCCCTGGCGGTGCGCCGGGTCCGCCCGGTTCTGCCACGAGAGCACCAGCAGCAACGTGCCCAGCGCCACGCAGAACATCCCGATGGCCAGCACCGTATGCGGCGGGCTGAGGATCTGCACGTCGAGCCCGTAGGTATTGTGCCACCAGTCATCGAACGGCGCGGACGTGAGCATCGCGAAGCAGCCCCAGATGGAAATCCACGCCCCGAGCGGTGCCCGTGCGCCCCAGAGCCGCACCGCCGCCGCCCGCTCCGCCTCCGTGCCGAAGAACGTCGTCCGCAGCGCGAGCCAGCCACAGGTCAGCCCCGGCACGACTCCGCCCAGGTAAATCACCATGTGCGCCGGCGTCCAAAACGTGTCGCGCCCGATGCTCTCGTGCCACGAGATATCCCACAGCACCCCTATCGGAATGCACGTCGCCCCCAGCACTGCGACGAGGCAGTGCCACGGAATGGACGAGGCGCGAACGACCGTCTGAGCCGGAGCGGAAACAATGGGATTGGTGGCAGCGGCTTGCATCACGGTTTCACATCCCGCCAGAACCACCGCACCGCGTCCGGGAAGAGCAGCGTGCCGTGCTTCGTCGTGTGCCCGCCGTCGCCGAACTCGAACTTGTAATCGTAGCCCTTCTCCTTCAGCGCGGCGGCCATTGCCTTGTTCGCCTCCGGCCAGCTACCCGCCTGGTTGTTCAGGTCGTTCTCGCCATCTTGGAGGAATACCCGGATCGCCTTCTTCGGCGCAGCCCGGATGAGTTCAGGATATTTGTTCCCGCCCTTGATGTTCGTGAAACTGCCCACCGTGCTGAACACATTGCCAAACGCCTCCGTGTGCTCCCACGCGACCGTGAACGCGCAAATTGCCCCCGAGCTGTTCCCGGCGATGATGCGTCGACGCGGGTCGTCCGTGATTTTGTAGGTCTTCTTCAGCTCCGGCAGCATCTCCTCCAGCAGGAACTTCGAGTAGTCCGTGCTCAAGGTGTCGTATTCTTTGCTGCGGTTCGCGCGCGGAGCCGGGCGCCCGTCAGGTCGTTTGCGGGGCGGCTCACCGGCCTTGAGCGGAAAGTCGCCCGGCTGGATGAACAGACCGATGGTCACGGGGATTTCCTTCTTGTGGATCAAGTTGTCGAAGACCGTCGGCGCGGCATACATCACGCCGTCCTGGCAGACGAATAGATTGGCCGGCCTGCTCCCATCATACTGCGCCGGGACGTAAACCCAGTAGTCCCGGACCGTGCCCGGGAACACCTTGCTCTCGTTCCACGCAAGCTTGATCACCTTGCCCTTGGGCACGCCCGCCTGCTCGACGGAATCAGGACCGGGTTTGTAATCATCAGCGGCCTGCAGCGATCCGGCCAGACAGAGCGCAGCCAGCCAGGCAATCCGGGTGGACAAGTTCATACCCGATTTCTGCCACGAAACGGCGGCGGATGAAACACGGAACTTGCGGGCGAATCCAAGTGCTCACAAATCCCGCTCCCAGCCGCCGGTCGCAGCCCCGGCTCGTTCCCATCCAACACTCCATCACTCCACCCGTCCTCGTCCCATTCGTGTCCCTTCGTGGTTTTCCCCCATTTTTGTCTTTCCCAAATCTTTGGCCTCACTCCCCGGTTCAAGCTTGCTGCCGGCTTGCTCCTTCTTGAAACTCGCCTCGTTGCACCCCGCTTCAACCATGCGTCTCGCCTCGGTCCTCACGCCGTTGAACGACTATCACCTCACCCTCGCCGCGCAGTGCGGCGTGCAGGACATCAC